>DASTQX010000031.1:0-4164 GCA_035761505.1 Pyrinomonadaceae bacterium | reverse complement strand
CTCACCTCCCGCCGCCGCCGGCCCTCTTGACTTCTTCCGTCTGTGACGCGAGCCACCGCTGCGCCTGCGCGTACTGCGCCCCGTTAGTGACATCGCCCTTCAACAGTTGTGGCAGCCAGCCGAGTTTTATGACGGCCGAGGCCGGGGCGAACGCACCCGGTATCACAGGATTCTCCAACGTCTGCGCCTGGTAGTAGCGGACGCCCAACGCGTCCTGCTCGTTCTCGTCAGGCAGACGAATCAAGAGCGCCGGCCCGCTCTTCACGTCACGCGCCACGGAAACGACCTCTATGGAGAGGGGGTCGCGCTGATACCTGACAGAGATGACGGAACTCGGAGAGACGACCGTCATGTCGTCTCTCAGTTCCATGCCGGGCGGCATCGCCCCGGCGGCCGACATCCCCGACAAGAGCGCCCTGTGGTCGGCGGGCAAGGCGGGATAATTCAACATCCCCTGGCCGTCAACCAACTGCCCCCGCGTGGCCGCGTAGACGACGGAATTCCCCGCCAGCACGGAAGCCTCTGCCAGCCGGTCAGAGGTGTGAAAGACCTCGCCGTCGAAGACCGGCCTCTCGGAGAGCATGGCCGGAAGATCCTTGACCCTGCGCTCGTGCCGCTTCCCTTCTTTATCGACGTAGACGACGCGCGGGTAGCGGAGGGAGTCGGGCGAGTTGCGCGAGCTGAGGTAGTTGCCGACGACGCCGACGGCGAGCAGCGACAACGCCACGCCGAGCACGACGACCGAGGGGGGAGGATTCTTCAGCCACCGGGGGACACGCCCGCCAAGATTCTTAATAGCCCCGCGAGATTTCATCAGGCCGCCTCCTCCACCAATTCACCTTCGTCGAGGAACTCGTCCGAAAGTTCCACCATCCGGCTCCGCTCTTCCACCGCACCCTCGACCCACGCGTCGAAGATCTCGTTTTCCGCGTTGGCGAACCGCACCACGTAATCAAGGTTCTCAATCAGATAGTCACGGTCGCCCTTCGACTTTATGACGTGCCCCAAGTAGCGCCGCATGACCTGCTCGGTCAGCTCCGTCACCCCGTCACGGTTCAGGGCCTTAAGGAGCTTGACCGACTCGCGAATCGCCGGCGGGTCGTCCAGACCGCCGAGCGCCCGCACGGCGTCGAGCAACTTCACCACCGTCTTCAGCAGCTCAATCGAACCGTCGCCTACGTGCGAGAGGAGGATGAGCACCTCCTTCCTGTTATCCGGCGTCTCGATGAAGCTGTAGACGTGCCGCGAGCGGAAAGGGGCCGAGAGCTTGTGCCGGAGGTTGTTAGACGCGGAGAAGACGATGGGCCACCGGCTCTGGTCGTGCGTCCCGACGAACCCCTCCGGCCGCAGCCTCGGGATGTGCATGACGCCGCTCGCCAGCGGCTGAAGCAGCATGTCCTCGATGGCGGGGCCTACCTTGTCAATCTCGTCCATGAAGAGCAGGGGCGGGATGTCGGCGTTCGCGGCGGCCTCGTAAGCGGCGAGGAACTCGCCGAGCAGCAAGAACTCCTTAGTCCACTTGTTGGCGCGGGCCTCTTTCGCGTCGATCTTCCGCGCGCGGGCGTCGGCCATGTAATCGCGCTGCTCTTCCTTGTCCCAACTGTAAAGTATCTCCTCCGCCTTGATGCCCTTCCTGCCGCAGACGCCGTACTGGTCTAAGTTGCAAGCCTTGGCGAGTTTCTCAACGAGCGCGGTCTTACCGCCGCCCCGGATGCCTTCAATGAGCATCGGGTCGTTCCCGAGAAGCACTTGGAGCAGGTCGTCGAATATGTCGTCGGGCGGCACGTACCCGTAACGCACCAGCAAACTCCAGAGCGCGCCGGGGCCCTTAGACCTGATGAGCTTTCTGGGGTCGATCTGCCGCCTCGACGGGTCGTGCGGAATCATCTACCTCGCCTCCGCGTCCCTGAGAAATGCTTCCGCCACGCGCTGCATCTCTGGAGTCATGTCGGCAAAGGCACGCCTGATATCCTCGGCGTCGCCGCGCGTCAGAATCTCCGCCAACTTGTCCTCGCTAATCCCGGTCGCCGCGCGCTGCCGCGCCGTGTCCGCGAGCGCGCCTATCGAGTCCCGCGACAGCGACGCCAACTCCTGCAACCCGTGAATCTCATCGGGCATCTGCGTGATGTAGATGTACCCGGTCGTCCCCGCCTTGATGAGCACGAACCCGTCACGGTCCGCACCGAGAACGCCGTTCAACTCGGAAGTCAGAGGCGAAGAACTCCGCCGGTAAACGTCCGTGATGATGATGGGGCCTCGGCCTATCGCCCCGGCCGCCGCGCCAATCGAAGAAAGGCCCGCGTCACGGAGCCTCCCGAAGAAGCTCGCCCACCGGCTCGACAGCCTCTTACGTTCGCCCCGAACGCCGGTCGCCCCGTCCGCGCCGAGCAGGTCGCCGGCGAGCTTGACGAACTTTCCCGTCTGCGGGTCAATCATCCCCGTCATCGTGATGAAGGCGCGGTCACGGTCGCTGCCGCGCACGACGCCGACGATCTCCGTCCCCTTGGGGATGACCCACCCCTTGCCGCGCTTCTCATACGCGACCTCGAAGCGCACCACACCGCCCGACGAGCGCAGCGTGTAGATCGCGCCGAGACTCTTGACGGGCAGCATCGCGCCGAAGGATGGGAGCGTCAGGGGGCTGGCCGCAGTCGAGCCACCCGGAGCCCGCCCGACTTCGCCCGTGCCGGTAGACGTTGAGGACGGCGTGGGCATGGCGGAGGCGGCATCCTTGCGCGGGCTGTGAAGCACGGAGCGCGCCGGAATGCCGGGCACGCTTCTGGAGACGGACGACGCCACCGCGGCCAGTCCGCCTCGCGAGTCGTCGGCAGCGGAACCGGGCTGCGCCGGAGTCGGCTGCGCCCCGGCCACCTGTCTCGCGCCGCCGCCCGTCGTGTCGCCCCCGAAGAACGGCCCGCCGCTTCCACGCTCGACGCCGACAGTTTCGGATCTCAGGCCCGCCCCTTCACCCGCTCCCGCCTGCCCGTTCGGGCCGAGGTTGGTGCTTGACGCACCGAGGCCGCTCTGGTCGACCGCGCCGGGGTCTGTGACCACCGCGGTCGCCCCATGCGCGCCCGCCGCCTTCGTGTCCCGCGACGCAAGGACGTTAAGGGCGGCCTCCAGCTTCTCATCATTATTCGGCGCACTCGGCGCACCCGCCGCCCGCTCCTCGCCGCCGCCGACCTTCAACGTCTGCTCCGATTTAGAACCCGCCACGGCCCTGAGGATGAAGTAAGCCCCCACGCCCAAGACGATGAAGAGGCACAGAGCGAAGATGAGGACGAGCAACATCTTCTTGCTCTTCCGCTTGCTCTGCATCGCGGCGGCCGGGTCCTTGCCCGAGGCGTCGAGCGGAGCCGCGTCCCTCTCGTCAACCAGAGACGGGGGTTCAGCCGCCGACGCCGCACTCCTGATGGCGTCCTCGCGGCGCTCGTCTCCTTCGGCGTCCTCGTCGAAGGGCATACTGACTCGGGGAATCGTAGCGTCGGCTGCTGACATCATCACACCTCTATCAACGGGAAGCCTGCCCCATGTCCGCCGTGATCGCGGCGTCGGCCGCGTCCGTCTGGCTGACCGAGACGCGCAGCTTCTCGTGCGACCCTAAAATCTGCGTCTCGTAAACGATGGCGTAGTAGACGACCTGTCCCGCCGGGATGCGCCCGCCGAGCGCCGTCGTCTCCACGTGCAGGCGGTTGATGGCCTCGACGCGCAGGGGCGTCATCTTGTCGTCGAGTATCTGGATGTAGATTTCGGGGGAGCCCGGCACGAGCCGGAGGCCTGCGGTCGAAGCGTTCTTGACCGCCACGACCACGACGCGCGAGCGGTCATCCACGTCCACGGCGGGTGCGACCGAGAGGGACATCCCGTTGGAAACCGGCGACCAGCTCTTGAACAGCTTCTCGGGGGATTTCACCGCGCCCACCAGCGCCCTGCTCGCCGCCTCCGACGACTCGACCGGCTTGCGGCCCTTCTTACGATTCGCGTCCGCCTTCAACGAGTCCACGTCGCCGACGACGGCCGGGATCGGGCGGGACGGCTCTTCTTCAGCGCCGCCCCCCTGCCCGCCCTTCGCCACCCGGACGGAGCTGGCGTTGGTGCGCGGCCCACCAGCGTCCTTCCCGTCGAGGTTCACGGCGAGGCCGGCGGCTTTACGCGCCGCGACGA
>DASTQX010000030.1:0-5011 GCA_035761505.1 Pyrinomonadaceae bacterium | reverse complement strand
GGACGCTGACAAGGCGGGGAGCGGCGGCAGCCGCTCGAAGAAAACCGAATCCACCGCCGCCGAGAAGGACACCGATTAGTTAAAGCACGCACGGACTTGAGGCGCGGAAGCGATTCCTTCGTCAACGCCCGCGCCTCAAGCCCGAACGACCGAGAGCCCCTACGCACCGCTTCGCTCGGCCAAGCGGCCCGGACGGGGCTCTTCCCTTATCGCAGTACCCGCACGCGGGCACGACTCTGTAAAGTTTAAAGAGCGCGCCCGCCCGGAGTCTAAAATGAGCACGAGCGATCAAGACCAACCGCAGGGACACGATCAGGAAGAGACGCGCGGCGGCGCTCACTCCAACGCGGCGGAGGGCGGCGCGGAGCGCGCGGCGTCGCGCCACGGCGGCGGCGGCGGTCGCGGCGGCAGGAGACGCGGCGGCGGCGGCGGAGGTCGCGCCCCGCAACAGCAGCACGGACAGCAGCAACAGCAGAGACGCTCGGACTCCTCGCTCAACATGGACGAGCTGCGCGAGCTGACAGAGCTTTTCACGGCCCACGGCCTGACCGACTTCGAGTTCGAGAACGCGGACATCCGCGTCCGCTTAAGCCGCAACCCCGCGCCGCAGGCGGGCGCGAGCGCAGCCGCCGCCCCGACGCCCGCGCCGAGCGCAACCGCCACGCCCGCGACGGCGCAGACGACACCTTCGGGCGCGTCATCCGCCGCCACGGCGACTCAGGCCGCTTCAGCAGCCGAAGCGGCGCAAGCCTCGGCGGCGGCGGAAGCGGCGGAAGACCTCCACATCATCATCTCCCCGATTGTCGGCACGTTCTACCGCGCGCCTTCGCCGCAGGCGGAAGTCTTCGTCCGCGCCGGGAGCCACGTCGAGCCCGACACCGTGGTCTGCATCATCGAGGCGATGAAGCTGATGAACGAGATTCAGGCCGAGACTACGGGCACGGTCGTTAAAATCTACGTCGAGAACGGCCAGCCCGTCGAATACGGCCAGCCGTTGTTCGGGATAAAGAAGTAGTTCAAGCTTCTAAGGTTCAAAGTTAAGAACGAAAGTCTTGCTTTGAACCTTGAACCTTGAGCTTTGAACTTTTTCATGCGCAAGTTCCGCAAAATCTTAATCGCCAACCGGGGCGAGATCGCGTGCCGCATCATCTGGACGTGCAAGGAGATGGGCATCGGGACGGTCGCCGTGCACTCGACCGCCGACCGCGACTCGCTCCACGTCCGCTTCGCCGACGAGGCGGTCTGCATCGGCGCGCCCACTTCCGCGCAGAGCTACCTGAACATCTCCTCGGTCATCGCCGCCGCCGAAATCACCGACGTTGACGCCATCCACCCCGGCTACGGCTTCCTCGCCGAGTCGGCCTACTTCGCCGAGATTTGCGAGGCGTGCAACATCAAGTTCATCGGGCCGCGCCCCTCGGTCATCCGCATGATGGGCGACAAGGTCGAGGCGCGGCGCGCGATGAAGGAGGCGGGGCTCCCAATCTTGCCCGGCAGTGAAGAGCCGTTGAAGTCGGAGGAAGAGGCGCTCGTCATCGCGCGCGAAATCGGCTTCCCCGTCATCATCAAGGCTTCGGCGGGCGGCGGCGGTCGCGGGATGCGCATCGTCCGCACCGAAGAGGAACTCGGCCCGGCGATGCGGACGGCTTCGACGGAAGCCGCCGCCGCCTTCAAGAACGGCGACATCTACGTCGAGCGCTTCATCGAGAACCCGCGCCACATCGAGATTCAGGTGCTCGCCGACGAGCACGGCAACTGCATCCACCTCGGCGAGCGCGACTGTTCCATCCAGCGCCGCCACCAGAAGCTGCTCGAAGAAGCACCCTCACCGGCGCTCACCAAAGAGCTGCGCGAGAAGATGGGGCGCGCGGCGGTCGAGGCGTGCGAGCGCGTCGGCTATTCGAGCGCGGGGACAATCGAGTTCCTCTTGGACGAGCAGGGCAATTTCTACTTCATGGAGATGAACACGCGCATACAGGTCGAGCATCCCGTGACCGAGATGATCACGCTGGCCGACATCGTGCGCAACCAGATTCTCATCGCCGAAGGCAACCCGCTCTGGTACAAGCAGGAGGACGTGCTCTTCGTCGGCCACTCCATCGAGTGCCGCATCAACGCCGAAGACCCCTTCACCTTCGCGCCCTCGCCGGGTTTGATTACGGCTTACAACGCGCCGGGCGGCCCCGGCGTCCGTCTCGACACGGCTGCTTATCCGGGTTACTTCGTACCGCCTTTTTACGACTCGCTCATCGCCAAATTGATCGTCCACGCGCGCACGCGCGAGGTGGCGATTGCGCGGATGCGGCGCGCGCTCGAAGTGATGGTGGTCGAGGGAATCAAGACGACGATCCCTCTGCACCTCTCGATCATGGACGACCCGCACTTCCGCGCGGGCGAGTATTCGACGAAGTTCATGGAGAAGTTCTTGGAGCGCCGGGACGCGCAGGGGAAGGCCGCTTCGGGCATGAGTTAAGGACTCGCGGCGGGCGTTTGACTGGAGGCCGGAACGCCTTTATAATAAACGACTTTTCAGTGGCAAGTTGGCCTTGCCTGTGTGGGAGGGGTAAAGATTTATGGCATACGCGATCATCAGGTCGGGCGACAAGCAGTTCCGCGTCGAAGAGGGCGGGACGGTGCGTCTGCCCTCCATCAACAAAGAGGCCGGGGAGACGGTCGAGCTCGACGCTCTGGTCGTCGCGGGCGACGACGGCGTAAAGGTGGGCGCACCGCTCGTCGAGGGCGCGCGCGTCACCGCCACGGTCGTTGACCACGGGCGCGGCGACAAAATCCTCGTCTTCAAGAAGAAGCGCCGCAAGCAGTACAAGCGCAGGCAGGGCCACCGGCAGAACTACACGACGGTGAAGATAGACTCCATCGGATAAACGCGGAACGCGAGACGATGAGCTGAAAGGCAAAAGTTGTTAGCTCATCGCTCCGCGTTGATGGTTCATATTGAGAGGTACTTATGGCACACAAAAAAGGCGTCGGCTCCTCGCGCAACGGGCGCGATTCAAATTCGCAAAGGCTGGGGCTCAAAAAATTCGGCGGCGAGGCGGTGCTCGGCGGGAACATCCTCGCGCGGCAGCGCGGGACGAAGTGGAAGCCGGGTAAGAACGTCGGACGCGGCAAGGACGACACGCTGTTCTCGCTCATTGACGGCTTCGTGAAGTTCGAGGACAAGGGGCGGCGCGGCAAGTTCATCAGCGTCTATCCGGCGGCTTCCGAACAGCAGGAGGCCCCTCCGCCGGCGGTCGCCGCGTAGCCAGAGGACGACCAGAAGTTGCTTCTGATGCGACGCCCGCGCCGAGTCTCCCCAACTCCGGCGACGGGCGTTAATTACATTTCGGATTTGCGATTTTGGATTTTGGGTTGAGGTCACAAAAGCGGCGAGCGCGCGTCCTTCAATCCAGAATCTAAAATCCAGAATCTAAAATCTAAAGTGTTTATTGATCGCACGAGGATTCGGGTACGCGGGGGGCACGGCGGGAACGGCGTGATGGCCTTCCGGCGTGAGAAGTTCGTGCCGCGCGGCGGGCCTTCGGGCGGCGACGGCGGGCGCGGCGGCGACGTGTGGCTCGAAGCCGACTCGTCGCTCAACACGCTCTTGCACCTGCGCTACAACCCGGAGCACACCGCCGACCGCGGGCGGCACGGCGAGGGCTCGAACCGTTCGGGGCGCGAGGGCTCGGACGTGGTGGTGCGCGTCCCTTTGGGCACGCAGGTCTTCGACGCCGAGACTAAAGAGTTCTACTGCGACCTCGCCGAAGAGGGGCAGCGCTGGCTGGCGGCGAAGGGCGGGCGCGGCGGCTTCGGCAACTCGCACTTCGCGTCTTCGACCAACCGCGCGCCGCGCTACCATCAGGAGGGCAGCCCCGGCGAAGAGCGCGAACTGCAACTCGAACTGAAGCTGCTGGCCGACGTGGGGCTCATCGGCTTCCCGAACGCGGGCAAGTCAACGCTCATCTCGACCGTCTCGGCGGCGAAGCCGAAGGTCGCCGACTACCCGTTCACGACCTTAGAGCCGCACCTCGGCGTGGTCGACCTCGGCGACTTCCGCACGTTCGTCGTCGCCGACATCCCCGGCCTCATCGAAGGCGCGCACGAAGGCGCGGGACTCGGCGACCGCTTCCTCCGGCACGTCGAGCGGACGAGGCTGTTGCTTCATCTCGTAGATGTGTCGTCGCTTTCGGGGCGCGACGCGGTTAGTGATTACGAGGTCATCAACCGCGAGCTGGCGGCTTACAGTGCGGAACTCGCGGAGCGCCCGCAGTTCGTCGTGGCGACGAAGTTGGACGCTCTGGACGAGCCGGAGCGGCTCGAAGCCTTGCGGCGGCGCGCGCGGGAAGACGGGAGAGAGTTTTTTGAAATCTCGGCGGTGACGAACCGGGGCGTGCGCGAGTTGGCGCAGGCCGTCGGGCGCAAGCTCGACGAGATTGACGAAGCTTCGAGGCCGAAGCGGCGCGAGTCCCTGACGGTCGAGCAGGGGGGCTGAAGCCGTCGCAAGGCGGCGCGGCGTTCTGAACGTTTATCTGAGGGCGCGGAACTGCTCTTTAAGTGATGCAGAGGCGAAAGCGCATTGCTCTTTATGGCGGCAGCTTCGACCCCGTCCACGTCGGGCACGAGGCGGTGGCGCGCGAGCTTTCGAGGCTCTTCGCGCTCGACGAAGTTCTTTTCATCCCGGCGCACGTCGCGCCGCACAAGCGCGGGCGGCGCGTCTCTGCGCCCTTCCACCGCTACGCGATGCTCGCGCTGGCGACGCAGGGCGAGCCGCGCTTCCGCGTCTCGACCGTCGAACTCGACGCGCCCGAACGACCGTTCACGGTGGACACGCTGACGAGCCTCCTCGACTCTTACGGCGAGGGCGTGCGCCTCTTCTTCGTGATGGGCGCGGACTCCTGGGCGGAGATTACGACGTGGCGCGAGTGGGAGCGCGTGCTGACGCTGACGGATCAACTCGTCGTGACGCGCCCCGGCTACGAGATCGAGACCGGGCACGTCACCGACGAGATAC
>DASTQX010000029.1:0-9510 GCA_035761505.1 Pyrinomonadaceae bacterium | reverse complement strand
CGCGCGCGCGCGGGGCTCGACTGTGAACGCGAGTCTTCTCGTCGTCCCTTCGCCGTCGCCTCAGCCATCGGCCTTCGCCCCGCGCACCTGCAAGTCGAGACGCATCAGCACGGCGGTCGAGCAGCGCGGGAGATTCCACTCCGGCGAGGAGGCGAGCCGCGCTTCGTAGGCGTCGCGGCTCGCCTCCTCGAACCCGAAGCGACGAGCGAAGAACTCGCGCGCCGTCGTCGTCAGGAGCAGGACTTCTTCCATCCCTTCGGCCCGCGCGCGGCGGAGCAGTTCTTCCGTCAGCCTTGAGCCGAGCCCCGCGCGTTGCAGGCCCGGCGCGACCGCCGCCGACCGCAGAAGCCCCAGCCGACCGTGCCGCTCAAGCCCGACGCACCCGACCAGAGTCCCGCCCGCCGCGCGCGCCACCAGAAAGTCTTCGAGGCTTTCGGCTACGCCCTCCGGCGGCAGCCCGACCGCCGAGAGCAACTTCAGAAGCTCTCCGAAGTCTTCGGGCCGGGCCGCCTCGATGTTGATGTCACCTTCGCCCATCGGCGAACCTCCTTTAGCGCGAGAGCGACACGGGCGCGGCGCTCGGCGCGCAGCACGAAGCCGCCTTTGAGTTCTCCGCGACCGCCGCCGCCGTCTCGCCGCAGCACGAAGAGGCTTCCGCTCCGGCTTCGACGGAAGAGGCGTCGGCTTTCGTCTCGACTTCGACCGCCGCCGTCGAGCAGGAGGCCGAGGCTTGCGAGCCGACCTGTTCCGGCTCGCCCGTCACGCAGCACGTGGGCGACTCGGCGAGGTTGTCTTCGAGCACGACGAACGCCTCCCAAGAGTTGCCGTCCGGGTCTGTGACCCAAGTCTTGTCCTGCACGGCGTAGCAGCAGTTCGTCTTCATCTCGTCGAAGGTGTCAAGCCCCGCCCCGCGCCAACGCTCGCGCATCGCCAGCACGTCCTCGGTCGAGGCCACTTGAATACCGAGGTGCGAGAGCGCGCCGCGCTCCTTAACGCTGTTCTGGTTGAGCGTCAGGTTGAGCGGCGGATGCTGCACGTCGAACTTCGCGTAACCCGCGCGCACCTTGCTCGGCTCGATGCCCAGCATCCTTCGGTAGAAACCGATGCTCCGCTCCACGTCCTTCACGTTCAGCGCCAGATGCGCCTTCAAGGTCTCAATCGTCTTGCTTTCCATCACGCTTCTCCTTTATTATTCACATACGCCTAAGCGAATCTGAACGGAGGATACGCGAGACCGACATATATGTCAAGGCATATTTGAAATTTATTTTTGGCGTGCCCGCTCTTGTCGGAAGGCGGGCGACGGGCGGAGGGAATGACGTTCAGAATTGAAGAGCTGAAGCGTCGTCAATGGGAGCAGGTGCGCGCCATCTACCTCGAAGGCTTGGCGACGGGTCAGGCGACTTTCGAGACCGAAGCGCCGGAGTGGGAAGCGTGGGACGCCGCTCACCTGCCCTTCGCGCGGCTCGTTGCGAAGGCCGACGGCGCGGGCGTCGAAGGCGTCGAAGTTTTGGGTTGGGCCGCGCTCTCGCCCGTGTCGCGGCGGCGCGTCTATGAAGGGGTCGCCGAAGTGAGCGTCTATGTCGCGTTGCGCGCGCGAGGCTTGGGCGTCGGCGGCGCTCTGCTCCGCGCGCTCGTTTCGGAGTCCGAGCGAAACGGCGTCTGGACTCTACAGGCGAGCGTCTTCCCCGAAAACGCGGCGAGCGTCGCGCTGCACGCTCGTTGCGGCTTCCGCGAGGTCGGCAGGCGCGAGCGCATCGGCAAGTTACAAGGGCGCTGGCGCGACACGCTCTTGCTTGAGCGTCGCAGCGAGCGAGTCGGGACGGACTAAATCAAGCACAAGGGGACTGTCAACAGATGGCTGCTAAAAGTTCACAGATGGAACTTCTCTTCAAGGCGCTGGCCGACCGGACGCGCTTGCGTCTCCTGAACCTGATGGGCGCGGACGAGGTGTGCGTCTGCTTCTTCGTCGAAGTGCTCGGCACGAACCAGCCGAAGATTTCGCGTCACCTCGCCTATCTCCGGCGAGCGGGCGTCGTCGCCGCGCGGCGCGACGGCAAATGGATTCACTACCGCATCCAGAGCCCCTCTGACCCGCACGCGGCGCACGTCTTCAAGGGCGTCATGGAATGGCTCGCCGAGGATCGTGAGATGCGGCAAGATCGCACGCGGCTCGAACGCGTCTGCTGCGCGCCGCAAGCCCCCGTGCGCTTGCAGGGAGCGCCGCGACCGGCGAGCCTTTCGGCTTGAAAGAGGTGCGTCGCGGGCCGCATAAATGCTGAAAAATTGCGTCGCGCGCGTGCAACGTCGTCTTGAGTGCGGGCCGCCGCCGTGGTAAAATCTGACGCGTCGAAACACCCTCGCCTCTGAGATTTCCGGGACTCTTTTTCCGCTTCAAAGAGGAGCAAATTCCGATGGTCGCCATCATCGAACCCGTCCTGCGCGAGCAGTTGCTCGACCGCCGTCACAAACTCGAAACAGCCATCGCCGAAGCCGACGAGCCGACGCGACTCGTCGGCCTTCTTGACGAGGTGGACGCGGCGCTCGCGCGCTTCAACACAGGAACCTTCGGGCTCTGCGAAGTCTGCCACGACCCCGTGGAGAGCGAGCGGCTCATCGCCGACCCGCTCGTCTGCGTCTGTCTGGGCTGCCTGACGCCCGCGCAGCAGCGCGCGCTCGAACAAGACTTGGAGTTGGCCGCTCGTATTCAGGCGACTCTCCTCCCGGCGCGCGACTTCGCTTCGGGCGGCTGGCAGGCTTCTTATCATTACGAGGCGGCGGGCGTCGTCAGCGGCGACTACTGCGACTTGGTGAGCGCGGAGGACGGGAGACTCTACTTCATGCTCGGCGACGTGTCGGGCAAGGGCGTCGCGGCCTCGATGTTGATGGCGCAGCTCCACGCGATGTTCCGCACGCTCATCTCGGTCGGACTGCCTCTGAACCAGTTGGTCGAGCGCGCGAGCCGCGTCTTCTGCGAGAGCACTCTGCCGACGCACTACGCGACGCTCGTCTGTGGCAGGGCCGACAGTTCGGGCGAGGTCGAAATCTGCAACGCCGGGCACTTGCCGCCGCTGCTCGCACGCGCGACGGGCGGCGTGTCCGCCCTTGAAGCGACGGGCCTCCCGCTCGGCGTCTTCTGTAACGAGCAGTTCACCTGCGACCGCGTGCGCCTTGCGGAAGGCGACGCGCTCCTGCTCTACACCGACGGCCTCTCCGAGTCGCAGAACATCCTCGGCGAAGAGTACGGCAGAGAGCGCCTGTCGCGTCTCGTCGGCGAACGCCACGCGCCCGCGCCCGCCGAGTTAATCAAGACTTGCGTCCGAGACCTCTCGGCCTTCCGCGCCGGGACACCCGTCACGGACGACCTGACCATCCTCGCCCTCCGGCGTGCCGGGTGAGCGGCGGAAAGCGAACTCGAAAAGAGCGCGGCCTCCATCAATCTTGTTTGATTGATGGAGGCCGCGCTCTTTCAATCATCAACACGTCTCGGTCAAACGACCCTGACGCTTCAAACCGCTTCTCACTTCATCTTCAATCTTCAATACGCCTTCCGCAATCGAATGACGGCGATTTCGGGCCGCGCGCCCATTCGCAAGGGCTGGCCGATCATGCCCGTCCCGCGCGAGACGTAGAGTTGCGTGCCTTCGCGCTCGTAGAGCCCGTGCAGGTAGCGGAACTCTTCGACGAAGCGCGCGGGCGCTCCGACGAAGGGCAGGCGGATTTGCCCGCCGTGGGTGTGCCCGCTGAGGATGAGCGAGACGCCGCGCGTCTCCGGCATGTCGAGCACCGCCGGTTCGTGCGACAGGAGCACGGAGGGGCGCGCGCGATCCACGCCGCCGAGCGCGCGGCCCCAGTCGGCCTTCCCCCAGCCCCAGTCGTCCACGCCCGCCAAGCGCAACTCGTCCGCGCCTCGACGCACGAGCGTGTTCGCGTTGCTCAGGACGTTAATCTTGCGCCGCTCAAGAGCGCGCGTCGTCAACTCCGCGTCCGCGTAATGGTCGTGGTTGCCGAGCACGGCCCACACGCCTTCGGGCGCGCGCAGCCCGCCGAGCGCCTCCGCGCACGGCTCGACGTAGCGACGACGAGAGGTCGTGTAATCGCCCGTCAAGGCGATCAAGTCCGGCTGCGCCTCGTTCGTGATGGCGACCACGCGGCGCACCTCTTCGATGGGCACGAGGCGGCTGTGATGCACGTCCGAAATTAACGCGACGCGGAAGCCCTCGAACGCTCCGGGCAGCGCACGGATAAAAACGTCTGTCTCCGTCAACTCGTAGTTGAAGGGCTCGAACCAATAGCCGTAGGCCGACGCGCCCGCCACGCCGACCAGTCCGGCAGCCGCGAGCCCCTTCAAAAAGTCCCTCCGCGTGAGTTCCGCTTTCGCCATCGCGCCGCGAGATTGTAACATCGGCCCGTTTTAGTCTTCCCCCCGTGGAGGTTTCGCCCGATGAGTAAAGTGCTGGCCGCCGTGATGCCCGAACCGAACGCGCCGGTCGAGGTGCGCGAACTCGAAGAGCCGGAGTTGGAGACGGACTCGGCGCTGCTCGAAGTCGAGCTGAGCGAAGTCTGCGGCACGGACGTTTACTTGCAGCGCGGGCGTCTGGCGGGCGTCCCTTATCCGCTCATCCCCGGCCACGTCTCGGTCGGGCGTCTGGGGAAGATTCGCGGCCAGTTGCTCGACATCGAAGGCCGACCGTTTGCGGAAGGCGAGCGCGTCACCTTCCTCGACGTGCACCGCACCTGTCACGCGTGCTGGTATTGCCTCGTCGCCCGCGCCTCGACGCGCTGCCCTCGGCGGAAGGTTTATGGCATCACCTACGGCCAGAGCGACGGGCTCTGCGGCGGCTGGGCCGAGAAGATTTACCTCAAGCCGGGGACGCGCTGCATCCGTCTCGACGCGGTCGAGCCCGAAACCTTCATGGCCGGGGGCTGCGCGCTCCCGACCGCGCTCCACGCCGTCGAGCGCGCACGGATTCGACTCGGCGACACCGTGCTCGTCTTGGGGAGCGGCCCGGTCGGGCTCTCCTCCGTCATCCTCTCGCGCATGAGCGGCGCGCTCCGCACGCTCTGCGTCGGCGCACCCGCCCGGCGACTCGAAGCCGCGCGCGACGCCGGAGCCGACGACACGCTCGACATCGAACACCACGACGAACAAGAACGCCTCGCATGGGTCTTAGAGCGGACGAGCGGTCGCGGCGCGGACATTACCATCGAAGCGACGGGCTCGCCCTCGGCGGTCGTCCAAGCCATGCGCTACACGCGCGACGCGGGCCGCGTCGTCGTCGTCGGCCAATATACAGACCACGGCGAAGTCTCCTTCAACCCGCACCTCGACCTCAACCGCAAGCACCTCGACATCCACGGCTGCTGGGGCTCGGACTACTCGCACTTCCAACGCGCCGTCCAAATCATCTCCGACCCCACGCGCTCCCGACCGTGGTCACAACTCACCCTCCGACGCTTCCCCCTCGCCCAAGCCAACGAAGCCCTCGCCGCCGTCTCCACGGGCCGCGTGGTCAAAGCCCTCATTGACCCTCGCGCGTGACCGTTCGCCGGGCGGACGCGCCGTCTCAAGGGGCGCGGGGCGGTGCCGCGCTTGACAATGAAGGAGCGCGGGCTAGAATATCGTTTCGCCTTTCGCGGAGATGTGGCCGAGTGGCTGAAGGCGGCGGTTTGCTAAACCGTTATAGGTCAAAAGCCTATCGCAGGTTCGAATCCTGCCATCTCCGCCAGCATTTTGAAACGATGAACGCGGAACGCGGAACGATGAATGAGAGACAGGTTCTTCAGTTCATCGCTCATCGTTCCGCGTTCGTCGTTTAGGGGGCCGCAATGTCTGTCCGAGTCCGTTTCGCACCATCGCCCACGGGTTACTTGCACATCGGAGCGGCGCGCACCGCGCTCTTCAACTGGCTGTTCGCGCGCAAGGAGGGCGGGAAGTTCCTCCTGCGCGTCGAGGACACGGACTTGCAGCGCTCGACGGACGAGTCCACGCGCTCGATCATCGAGGGCTTGAAGTGGCTCGGCCTCGCCGACTACGACGAGGAGATCGTCTTCCAGTCGCGCAACGCCGGGAAGCACCGCGAGGCCGCGCTGCGTCTCGTCCGCGAAGGTAAGGCGTACCGCGACTTCACGCCGAAGGCCGAGCGCGGCGACGCGAACGTCAAGCAGGAGATTGCGGAGCGCGCGCGCAGCAAAGGCGCGGCGGGCGAGGGGCAGGATCAACGGGACAACCCTTTCAGGGATTTGCCGCCGGAAGAGTCCGACGCGCGCGCCGAAGCGGGCGAGCCCTTCGCCGTGCGTCTGAAGGTCGAGCGCGAAGGCCGCTCGCAGTTCGAGGACGTGGTTTACGGCGCGCAGGAGCGCGACTACGCGGAGATAGAGGACTTGGTGCTCTTGCGCTCCGGCGACCTCTCGCCGCTCTATAACCTCTCGGTCGTGGTGGACGATATCGAGATGGGCATCACGCACGTCATCCGAGGCCAAGACCACCTGACGAACACGCACAAGCAGGTGCTCATCTATCGCGCGCTCGGCGTCGAGGTTCCGAAGTTCGCGCACCTGCCGCTCATCCTCGCGCCGAACAAGGCGAAGCTCTCGAAGCGCAAGCACGGCGAGGTCGTCAGCTTAACGACCTACCGCGACCGGGGCTTCGTGCCCGCTGCCTTCCGCAACTACCTCGCGCTCTTGGGCTGGGCTCCGCCGGACGACAAAGAGCTTCTGTCGCTCGCAGAGCTGGTCGAGAAGTTCACGCTCGAAGGCGTCCACCGCTCGAACGCCGTCTTCAACTTCAGCGACACGGACGCGCGCCAGTGGACTGACCAGAAGGCGCTCTGGATGAACGCGGAATATATTCGCACGATGCCGCTCGCGGAGCTTCTGCCGATGGTGCGCGCCGAGCTTGAGGCGGCGGGACTCTGGCGGGCGGAGTATGAAGAGGGCGCAGGGCGCGCGTGGCTGGAGAAGACGATTGACCTCATCCGCCAGCGCTTCTACACGCTCAAGGATTTTTCGGGGCAGGGGCGCGCGTACTTCGGCGACGAGTTCGAGTTCGACGAGTCGGCGGTGGCGAAGAACTTGAAGAAGGAGCCGCGCCTGAGAGAGCTTCTGCCCGCGCTCGCCGAGCGCATCGAGCGGGCCGAGCCGTGGGACGTGGAGACGAGCGAGCAGGCTCTGCGCGCTCTGGCCGAGGAGGCGGGCGTCAAAGCCGGGCTGCTCATCAACGCCTCGCGCACGGCGCTGACGGGCCAGTCGGTCGGGCCTTCGATGTTCGACGTTTTTGATGTCGTCGGGCGTGAACGCTCGGCCAAGCGCCTGCGCGCGGCGGCGGCGCTCGTCTGAGTTCCGACCGCCTCGCGGCGCGCGCGGGCGGCGTTTCGTCAAGCGACGCGGCATTAAGTCTTTGAGAGAGGAGTCAGCAATGTTTTTAAGATTATCCATCGCGGCGACGTTGACGCTGGTCTTCGCCACGGTCGGCTTCGCGCAGACCGCGCAGAGGCCGCAGCAGGATTCGACCGCGCCTCTGGGGCCGCCCGCGACCGCGACGGCCACGCCGCGCCGTCCCGCCGCCGCGCAGACGCGCGCCCAACGTGCGGACGCGGCGGCGACGCGTGAAGTGCGCGCGGCCTTCGACGCGCTCATGGACGGCATCCGCAAGGCCGACGCCGAGGCCGTGATGGCCGTCTACTGGAACTCGCCGCAGCTCATCCTCTTCAACAACAACGGGACGGTCACGAAGTCCTGGTCGCAGGTGCGCAGTAACCGCGAGAGCCTCTACGCGAAGGTGCAGGACGTGAAGCTGGACGTGCGCGACGTGAACGTCCGCGTGCTCGGCCCCGGCGCGGCGGTCGTCTCCTGCCTGTGGGAACAGTCGCAGACCGCCGACGGCCAGCCGGAGCGCGCGACCGGAAGACTGACGCTCGTCTTCCAGAAGGTCAGCACCGAATGGAAGGCCGTCCACGCGCACACCTCGCCCGACCGGCCCGACCCTTCACGCCTCCTTCCCTCCGAGCGCACGACGGACGCGCCGCCCGCGACGAACACGACGACGCCTCCCGTCAAGCCGTAGCCGGAGGCCGCGCACTTGAGTTAAACTGCGCGCGTCCCAAGCATCATTCCCCCTTCGCCTTTGCCCGACTGTCTTCGCGGAGCGCCGCCCACTTAAAAAGGGCGGCGCTCCGCCGCGCGTTTTTACCTTAATCTCAGTGCGAGGAGAATCATATGGACTGGATGAATCAGCTCGGCGGACTCTTAAAGCAGTACAGCGGGGCGCAGCCCGAACAGGCTCCCGATACGGTCGAGGACGACTTCGATCAGCTCACGCAGGCCGCGCCCGGCTCGGCGCTCGCCGACGGCCTCTCGGCGGCCTTCCGCTCGGAGCAGACGCCGCCCTTCGGCCAGATGCTCGGCCAACTCTTCGGACAGTCCGACGGAACGCAGCGCGCCAGCATCCTCAACACGCTCATCTCGGCGCTGGGGCCAACCATCGTCGCGCAGATTCTCTCGCGCGCCGGGGGCGGCGGCGGGCTCGCGGGGATGCTCGGCGGCGGGCAGACCGAAGTCACGCCGGAGCAGGCCGAGGCCATCCCGCCGCAGGTCGTCGAGGAGGTCGCCGCCGAGGCCGAGAAGCGCGACCCTTCGGTCGTAGATATGATTAGCAACGTCTATGCGAAGAACCCGACGCTCTTCAAGACGCTCGGCGCGGCGGCGCTGACCATCGCCCTCGCCAAAATCGCCGACCGCCAGCAGCGCGGATAGCCGCCCCCGGCGTCGAAGATGAAAGCCTCCATCAAACCGCGAGTCAAGATTTGCTGCATCGGGAGCGTCGAGGAGGCGCGGCTCGCCGTCGAGTCCGGCGCGTCGGCGTTGGGGCTCGTCGGCGAGATGCCGAGCGGGCCGGGCGTCATCCCCGAAGAGTTAATCGCGCGCATCGCGGCGACGATTCCGCCGCCCGTCGCGTCCTTCCTTCTGACGTGCGCGCAGGACGCCGCGACAATCGTCGAACAGCAGCAACGCGCAGGCACGAACACCGTGCAAATCTGCGACCGACTGAGCGGCGGGACTTACGAGGAGTTGCGCGCGGCGATGCCGGGCGTGCGGCTCGTGCAGGTCGTCCACGTCACGGGGCCGGAGTCGGTGGCGGAAGCCGTCTCGGTCGCGCCGCGCGTGGACGCGGTGCTGCTCGACTCCGGCAACCAGAGTCTCCCCGTCAAGGAACTCGGCGGGACGGGGCGCACGCACGACTGGGAGTTGAGCCGGAGGATACGCGAGTCGGTCGCGGTTCCGCTCTTCCTCGCCGGGGGCTTGAACGCGTCGAACGTCGCCGAGGCCGTCCGGCAAGTCGGCCCGTTCGGCCTTGACGTGTGCAGCGGCGTGCGGACGGACGGCAAGTTGGACGAAAGGAAGTTGGCGGACTTCTTCCGCGCTGTCTCAGGCGTCTGAGTCAGAGCCTTCAAAGAGATTGAGACGGCGGCATCCCCGAAGGGGTTGAAGACGACAGCCGTGGTCGAAGCA
>DASTQX010000028.1:0-22314 GCA_035761505.1 Pyrinomonadaceae bacterium | reverse complement strand
CGCCCCACGTCGCCCGTCATGAACCACCCTTCGTCGTCGAAGACGGCGGCGGTGTCGTCCGGCTTGTTGTAGTAGCCGCGCATGATGTTCGGCCCGCGCAGAAGAATCTCGCCCTCCGGGTCGAGCTTCACTTCGACGCCGGGGAACGGCACGCCGACCGAGCCGACGCGGTTATTTTCGGGCCGGTTCGCCGAGACGATGCAGGTCTCCGTCATCCCGTAGCCTTGCAGGATGTGAATCTCCGCGCCGAGGAAGGCGTAAGAGAGCGCGGGCGAGAGCGACGCGCCGCCGGAGACGAAGAAGCGGAGGCGACCGCCCACGCCCTCGCGCCACTTCGAGAAGACGAGGCGGCGCGCGGCCTCCTGCTGAAGTTCCAGAAGCGGCGGCACGGTCTGGCCCTCGTCTTTAAACTTCGCGTAGCGCTGCCCGACATCGAGCGCCCACGCGAAGAGCTTGGAACGCCAGCCGCCCGCCGAGGAGCCCGTCTTGACGATCTTGTGATAGACCTTCTCGAAGAGGCGCGGGACGGCGGTCATGATCGTCGGTCGCACCTCGCGCAAGTACTCGCCGACGAGGTCGAAGGAGGCGGCGTAATAGACGGCGACGCCGTTCCAGCAGAAGACGTAGAAGACCGTGCGCTCGAAGATGTGCGAGAGCGGGAGCACCGAGAGGCACACGTCGGTCGCGCGGATGGGGAGCACGCCCGAAATCGCCAGCACGTTCGAGACGAAGTTCCTGTGCGTGAGCATGACGCCTTTCGGCTCGCCCGTCGTCCCCGAAGTGTAGATGATGGTCGCGAGGTCTTCCGCCTCGACCGAGTTGAGGAGGCGTCCGAAGACTTCCGGCTCAAGGCTGTCCAACTCCACGCCCTGCCGCTCCAGCTCAAGGAGCGTCATCGCGCCCTCATGCGCGCCCGCCGCGTCGGTGTCGAAGAAGACGACCTTCTCTAAACTCTCCACCCCTTTGATGCCGGGCCGCGCGTGGCGGTAAACCTTCTTGCCGGAGACGAGGAGCACGCGCGCGCCCGAATCTTCGAGGATGTAGCGCACCTGTTCGGGAGCCTGCGTCGTGTAAATCGGGACGTTGACCGCGCCGAGGCTGAGGATGGCGAGGTCGGTGACAGACCAATCGGGCCGGTTCTCCGAGAGCAACGCCACGCGGTCGCCCTTCCGCACGCCCAAAGCCGAGAGACCGAGCGCCACCGCCCGCACGCGCTTGATAATCGCGTCGCCGGGGATGTGCAGCCATTGCCCGCCCGCCTTGAGGTTCACGGCGTCCGGCTTGCCGTGCCGCTCAAGCGCCCGCAGGCACATCTCCGGCACCGTCGCCGGAGCCTGCGCGTCCAAGGTGTGGGATTCACTCATAGATATGATGAGTGATAAGTGATGAGTGATGAATGATAAGAAAGAAGCTGTCTTCTTCTCATCACTTATCACTCATCACTTATCACCTTTCTCAATTCTTTCCGCGAAGTAGGCGACCGTCCGTTTGAGGCCGTCGCGTAAGGGGATTGTGGGCGACCAGCCGAGGAGGGCTTGGGCGCGCGTGATGTCGGGGCGGCGCTGTTTGGGGTCGTCCTGCGGCAGGGGGCAGAAGCGCGTCTTGACCTCGACGCCCGCCGCGCGGCCAACTTCTTCGGCCAGCTCACGCATCGTGAACTCGCCGGGGTTGCCGATGTTGACGGGGTCGTGGACGTTCACGCCCGGCTGCGCGTCCTCCTCGACGTTCATCAAGCGGATGAGCCCCTCGACCAGATCGTCCACGAAGCAGAAGGAGCGCGTCTGGCTGCCGTCGCCGTAGATGGTCAGCTCTTCGCCGCGCAAAGCCTGCACGATGAAGTTCGACACCACGCGCCCGTCGTTCTCCAACATGCGCGGGCCGTAGGTGTTGAAGATGCGCACGATGCGCGTGTCCACGCGGTTCTGCCGG
This sequence comes from Pyrinomonadaceae bacterium, assembly GCA_035761505.1. GTDB lineage: Bacteria > Acidobacteriota > Blastocatellia > Pyrinomonadales > Pyrinomonadaceae > JAIVJM01. Next base: position 20,385 of record DASTQX010000028.1, on the reverse strand, counting down.
TGGTAGTCCATCATCAGGGTCTCGGCCAGACGCTTCCCTTCATCGTAACAACTGCGAATCCCGACGCAGTTGACGTTGCCCCAGTAGGATTCGGGCTGGGGGTGGATTTCGGGGTCGCCATAGACTTCGGAGGTCGAGGCTTGGAGGATGCGGGCGCGGACGCGCTTGGCGAGGCCGAGCATGTTAATCATGCCCATGACGCTCGTCTTGACGGTCTTCACCGGGTTGTACTGGTAGTGGACGGGCGAGGCGGGGCAGGCGAGGTTGTAAATCTGATCCACTTCAAGCAGGACGGGCTCGATTACGTCGTGGCGCAGCAACTCGAAGCGCTTGTCGTCGAGCAGGTGGAAGACGTTCTCGCGCCGCCCCGTGAAGAAGTTGTCGAGGCAGATGACCTCGTGCCCTTCCGCCAGAAGCCTCTCGCACAGGTGCGAGCCGATGAAGCCCGCCCCTCCGGTGACTAATATCCGCATCTCTTCTCCGGTTTAATCAAACTCCGCGCTCCGACTTCTTCTTCGCGCCCGTGCGTCTCCGGCGCGAACCTAAAATCTCACGCCGGAGACGCACGGGCACAAAGAGTTCGTGTGTCACATCTCGCCCGTCTTCAGGCCGCGAGCGTTTCTCTCTCCGGGACTTCGGCGTCGGCGTGCGGCTGCTCGCCCGCGCGGCGGCGGCGTCGGCGCTTGCGGCGTCTTTGCACTTCGGGCTCTTCGACGCGCCCGTTGAGGGTCGCGAGCGCGGCGAGCACGAGGAACATGAGCGCGTTCGCCAGCGCGTGGAGCGTGAAGTCGAAGAAGCTGTGGACGAGCACGCCCGCGCAGCCCGCGAGCGCGCCCAGCGCGACGCCGCGCCGGAAGCGGTCGTGCGATTGCATCCGCGCCAGCGCCGAGCGGAAGAGCCACGCGACGAACAGGAGGCCGAGCACGCCGCCCACGACGCCAGCGTCCGAAAGAATCTGCAAATAGTCGTTGTGCGCCTGCTCAAGACGGTACATGCCGTTGCCCGTGTCGTAGCGCGGGTAGATGGCGCTGAACGCGCCGAGGCCCGTGCCGAGGAGCGGGTGGTCTTTGATGATCTCGACCGTGCCCTTCCAGAAGTGCGCGCGGCCCGTCGTCGGGTCGGCGGCGTTGACCGTCCCGACCAGACGGCTCAAGGCGTCTTCGCCGCCGAAGTAGAGCGCGCCGAAGACGACCGCCACGACCATCACGAAGGCGAGCCCCGCGCGCCACGCGAGCGCGCGCACGCGCGAAACCTTCTCCTCCTCGCCCTCCGCGCCGCTCCTACTCTTGCGCCCGACGCGCACCGAGACGAGGACGAGGAAGACGATCTCGGCCACCATGCTCAACATCCCGCCGCGCGAGTTGGTCATCACAATCGCGATGCACATCAGCGCGGCGGCGAAGGCGTAGAGCGGCGCGCGCTCGCGCGGGATCGCGCCCGCGAAGAGCAGGCCGAGCGGCAGCGCCAAAGTCAACTCCATGTAGCCCGCGAACTGGTGGCGGTTGACGTAGGGGCCGAAGGGCGTCGCCTGCTTCGGCTCGCGCACCCAGAAGATGGTGGAGGGATTGACGAAGTGCTGCATGAGCCCGAACATCGCGAGCGCGAAGCCGAAGATGATAACGAGCCGCACCATCAGCCGCAGGCGGCGCGGGGTGTCAATGAAGGCGAGCGCGGCGGCGAAGTAGATCGAGAGCGCGGCGAGTTGCAAGACGACGACGCGCGTCGCGTGTGGGTCGAGCGAGAGCGGGCGGGCCGCGCCGGAGTCTCCGCCGCCGAGCGGCATGAGTTGCAAGAGCCCGACGGCGAGAAGCCCCAGCAGCGGAAGCTGCAAAAAGTTCCGGCTCACGCGGAGCGTGCGCGTGCGCCAAGCGTCGAGCATCCAGAGCGCGAGGACGAGACCAGCGCCCGCCTGAAAGAGTCCGAGCGACCACGCGTGTACCGTCCCGAAGGCGAGCGTCGAGAGCACGACCGCGAGGCACAGCACGAGGATGATGAAGCGGCTCCAAAGAGTCCGCGGGACTTCGGCCACCGCCGGGCGCGCGGAGTCCGCGGGCGGCGGCGCGGCGGGCGGCCCCGTCGTCGTCACGGGCGCGACCGCTTCCGTCGCCGTCTGCGCGGCGTCAGCGCGCGGCGTTGCGCTGAGCTGCTCGTTGGAGGTCGAAGTCGTCATACCAGATTTTCCCGAAGATGGGGCACACGCCGTCGGCGCAGCCCGCGCGGTTGAGGCGCACCAGCACGCTCTGCGTGCGCGGCCCCGTCGTGAACTCGACCGTCACCGGCTGCCACTCCTGCGTCCCCACGGGGACGGTAGGCGAAGCGCCGAGCACGGCCCCCTCGCCCGTCGCGTCGAGCACTTCCGTGTAGAGCGAGGCCGCGCTCTTCAGCTCTTCGGTGCGGACGAAGAACGTCAGGCGGTAGCGCGTCGCGGCCTCGGCGACGACGAGTTGCGAGACGCTCTTAAAGTCTATCTGTGACGGCGCGTTGAAGGAGAGGCGCAGAGAGCGCTGCCCCCCGTGCGCGGAGCGCGAGTCAATCGCCACCGACGCGCCCGGCGGCAGGTTCGCCACCTGCCACTGGAAGAGCTGCTTGCCCGGCGGGCCGATGTCCGACTCGAAGCCGCCGTTGGCGATCCGTTCGGCGGCGAGCCCCTGCGTCCCCTGCTCGCCGAGCGCGCGCAGTGCGCTCCGGTGCTGCCCCTGTTCGTAGAGCGCGCGGATTAAAGCCTCGCCCGCGCCGGGGTGCAGTTGCTTCTCTTCGGCGCTCAGGCCCGACCACACGGCGAGCGCGTCGTCCAAACGCTTGCGGCCCACGAGCACGACCGTCAACTGCGCCCGCGCGAGCGCCGAGCTGCCGACGGCCTCGATGACGCGCGGCATGTCTTGGTCATAGACCTGCCACGCGAGGTTGAAGACCTGCGCGAGCAGCGCCGGGTCGGCTTCGGCGGCGAGCCGCAACTCGGCGAAGGCTTCGTCGGTGCGGCCCGCGCGCAGCAGCGCGTTCCCCAAGTGCCAGCGCGGCAGCGAGTAGTGCGGCGCGAGTTCGGTGGCGCGGCGCAGCGCGCGTACCCCGCCCTCCGAGTCGCCCGACGCGCCGAGCGCGCGCCCCATCTCCGTCCAGATTAAATAATCGTTCGGCGCGAGCGCCGCCGCCTGTTCGTAACGCCGCAAGGCTTCCGGCAAATCCTCCGGCTCGAAGCTCACGCGCCTCAACCGCGCGACCTTCAAGTGCGATTGCGGGTCGGCGGGCGCAAGCCGCGTCGCCGACTCGGCGGTCTCCAAGTCCTGCGCCCACTCCGCCATCGTCGCGCCCACGCACCAACGCAGCCCGTACCAAGCCCCGCACAGCGCCGCCACCGCCAGAACAATCAGCGGCAGACGCATCCACACCGGGCGCAGGTTGATGAAGGTTACTTGCTCAGCCATCAGAAGACATTTTGGATTTTGGATTTTGGATTGAAAGACCGCCGCGCTCCGCTTCCGGCAAAGACACCGTGGGCAGCCCTTTCAATCCAAAATCCAAAATCGGAAATCGTCAATACTCGTGCCCGACTAGTTCAATCTCGATGCGCATGCGCTTGAGGGTGATGCGGGCCTCGTCACAGTCGCGGAGGATTTCGCGGACGCGCTCCTCGTCGAACTTCGACGAGGAGATGAGCACTTCCTCGACCGACTGTTCCTCGCAGATGCGGCGCAGGTTCCCGTTGCCGCCGAAGACGCGGAGGCCGTGGATGACCTTGCCCTTCTTGAACGGGTCGTCGTCCACGAAGCCGACGGGCGTGTACTGGAGGTGCATGTTGTTGCGCATCTCGCGCAGGAGCAGTTCGCCGCCGTCGCCCGCGCCGTAGATGAGCACGCGGCGGCCCCCGGCGGTCGGCGCGGGCAGTAGTTGCCGGAAGAGCCGGAAGGCCATCCGGCTCCCGGCCAGCATCAGGAAAAGGAACATCGCGTCGAGCACGACGACGGCGCGCGAGAACCCTTGAAAGCGGAAGGCGAAGAGCAGCACCAGCACGCTCCCCACCGATCCGGCGGCCACCCCCTTCGCGTAGGTGATGAGGTTATCCACGCTGATGTAGCGCCAGATGCCACGGTACACGCCCATCACCAGCAGCGCCGTCATCTTCACGAAGATGAGCACCGGAATCGTGAGCAGGAAGAGCTGCCACGTCTCCGGCGGCAGGCTCGTCCCGAAGAGCATCACGAGCGCGCTGTAGTAGGCGAGGATGATGAGCACCACGTCCAACAGCACCTCGAAGATGCGCCGCTTGTACGAGAGGTCAACGAGGAACGAAACGAGCGGCTTCTCGCGCGCCGCCGACACCTCCGCCTCCTCATAGACTTTGACGCCCGCCAGATACACGCCGACCAGCGTCAGCGCCACCGTGAAGCCGAGGATGAGCGCGAGCCCCGTCTGATACTCGAACTCGCGCACCAGCAGCGCCAGCACGCCCGACGCGGCGGCGAAGCCGTAGAGCATCCACACCGCGCGCCGCTCCGAGAGGCCGAGCGCCACCAGTCGGTGCGAGGCGTGGTCGCGCCCGCCCTGCGACGCGGCGCGGCCCGAAAGCTTGCGCACGACCGTCACCAGCGTCGTGTCGAAAATCGGGATGAAGAGGATGAGGACGGGGACGGCGATGACGACGAGGAAGCTTCTGCCGCGCCCGCCCGACGCGCTCAGAAGCGCCGTGCTCGCCAGAAAGAAGCCGATGAACATCGAGCCACAGTCGCCCATAAAGATCGAGGCCGGGTTCGAGTTGTAGGCGAGGAAGCCGATGAGCGCGGCGGCGAACGCGGCCAGCATCAGCGCCTCCGTGGTCTGCCCGTTGATGGCGAGGCTCGCGGCGATGAAGCAGGCGGCGATGGCCGAGATGCCAGCCGCCAGCCCGTCCATGTTGTCGAGCAGGTTGATGGCGTTCGTGATGCCGATGAGCCAGAAGATCGTCACCGCCATGTTGAGCGACGCGGCCCAGCCCCACGGCAGCGTAAGCCCGAAGTAGAGGACGACGCTCGCGCCCATCACCTGCCCGATGAGCTTCTGGTACGGCTTGATGTGCAGCAGGTCGTCCACCAGCCCGATGAGGAAGAGGAAGGTGCTCGCCGCGATGACCACCCAGCCCTGCCGCGTGTGCGGGATGAACAGCAGGTAGCTCAAGACCACCGAGAGGTAGATCGCCACGCCGCCCATCATCGCCGTCGGCTTCGAGTGCCAGCGGTCGGCCTTCGGCTTCGCCACCAGCTTGTACCGGCGCGCGAGCGCGCGGACGAGCGGCGTTAGGGCGAGCGCCAGCGCGAACGACAGGCAGACGGGCAGGAGGTGTTGGCTGTTGAAAGGCACTACGGTACGGTTCCGTAAGACGGCTGTCTTTTGGGTCTCGTAGAAGCTATTAGAACCGGGCGGAGAAATCAAGCGCCCGCGTCGGGCGGCGCGCCGCCTCGCCATTGACTTTCTCGCCGGGACGTTATATTAAACGCCCCGCCCACGGCTCCTCACCTCAACCAAGAAAGGAACCCACTATGAAAAGGACACGCATCCTTGCCGTCGCGCTGGTGCTCTTCGTCTTGGCGCTCGCCTTCACCGCCACTTCCAACACCCGCACGGCGAAGGCTCAAGACCCGTGCGTCACCTGTCAGGGCAAAGTTCAAGCCCTGTACGAGGCGTGCGCAGACCTCTACGGGGAGACCGCCTACTGCGGCGACATCTTCAACGACGGCATCGTCTTCTGCTACGCCACCGTCTGCGAGCAGTAACAACAGCCGCTTCCCCGGCGCGGCGCTCCGGCCCCGCGACGCGACGAAAGAAGGGGCGAGGTCTTCAAAGCGGCCTCGCCCCTTCGCCTTTCGCTAAACGCTTCCGCCAACGCCGGACACTCTCGCGCCGCGACGCCCGCGCCGACTTCTTCCGCAGCAGGTAAGCGTCCTGCGAAGGGTTGCCCCGCGCCCCTTCGGGGATGAAGTCGAGCACCTCGACCAGAGGGCGGCGGCGAGGCCCGTTTTCTACGGGCGCGACAGCACGCAGATGGTCTGGCCGAAGACGCTCTTACCACTCACCACCCCGCCGCTCTCCAGCGTGACCGGGTGCGGCAGCGTCAGGAAAGGCTCTTCGCTCTCCTGAATGAACTCGATTTTCAGGCCGAGGTGCGACGCCCAGACGCGCACCGCGTCGTGACTCATGAACATGTTGAGCGGGTGCGCGCCGACGCCGATGTCCTTGAGGTTGAACTCGAAGACGGGCCAGTGGCTTGGGCTGCTGAAGTCGAGGAAGGAGAAGACGATCTTCCCGCTCGGCCTCAAGACCCGCTTCGCCTCCATCAGATAGGTGTAAGACTCTTCGTGCAGTAGGTGCGTGAGGACGGAGAAGAAGCAGACCATATCCGCTTGACCGTCCTCCTCCGGGATGCTCAGACCTTCGGCGACCTCGAACCGCCAGTCGGGGCGGCGGACGAGCGTGCGCGCGTAGTCTATGAGTTCCGGCACCACGTCTATCCCCAGATACTTCCCGGTCAGGTATTCGGAGAGGGGCCGCGCGAGACGCCCTGAGCCGCAGCCCACGTCTATCAGGTAATCGTCCTTCTTCAGACCGAAGTGGATGAGCGTCTCGCGCTCGATAATCCCGATGCCTTCAAACTCCCCGCCGACGGCCAGCTTCATCGCGTCGTCGTTGTCGTGAGAAGACTTGAGGGTCTTGACCAGCCTCCGGTAGCTCTTATTGAAGTCCGTTTTCGTTGACCAAGCCCTCTTATCCGCGTGGAAAAGCGGCCTGATGACCCTGTAATTGAAACTGTTAATTATCCTGCGAAGGCCGCTGCTCATGAGCTTGCTCCTTCATAAGTGAGGGTGAGAATTTGATTGATGGCGAATGTCGCCGCCGCCTTTACTTCTTCCTGAGCAGTAGGTGCCTTTTTCCCTCCTTTACCGCCGCCCGCCGTCGGCCTGCCGCCCGCTGTAATACTCGATGACCGATTGGAGGATGCCGTCCAAGTCCATCGTCGGGCGGAAGCCGACGAGCGCGCCGATCTTCGAGATGTCGGGCACGCGCCGGGGCATGTCCTCGAAGCCCTCCTCGTAAGCCTCGTTGTAAGGCACGCGCACGATCTCGCTCTTCGAGCCGGTCAGTTCCCGCACCCTCTCGGCCAGTTCCATGATCGAGACTTCTTCGTTCGACCCGATGTTAAAGACCTGACCGACGGCCTCTTCCTTGTCCATCAGTTTCATCAGCGCGCCCACCACGTCTTTGACGAAGCCGAAGCAGCGCGTCTGTTTGCCGTCGCCGTAAACGGTAATGGGGCGGCCCGCGAGCGCCTGACGGACGAAGGTCGGAATCACCATCCCGTACTGTCCGGTCTGCCTCGGCCCCACGGTGTTGAAGAGGCGGACGACGACCGTCGGCAGCTTCTTCTCGCGCCAGTAGGCGAGCGCGAGAAACTCGTCAATCGCTTTGGAGCAGGCGTAAGACCAGCGCCCCTTCGTCGTCGCGCCCATTACGAGATTGCCGTCCTCGCGGAACGGCACGTCGTTCGACAGGCCGTAAACTTCCGAGGTCGAGGCGACCAGAACCTTCTTCTTCTTCTTGTTGGCCTGCTTGAGCACGACCTCCGTGCCGCGCACGTTGGTCTCGATGGTTCTGACCGGGCTCTCGACGATGAGCTTGACGCCGACCGCCGCCGCCAGGTGAAAGACCACGTCGCACTGGTCAATCAGCTCGGCGATGGCGGGCTGGTTGTGCACGCTGTCAATCGTGTAGTGGAAGCGCGGGTTCGGTTTGAGGTGCGCGATGTTGTCAATGCTGCCGGTCGAGAGGTCATCAATGATGAAGACCTCGTCGCCCCGTTCGAGGTAGGCGTCGGAGAGGTGAGAGCCGATGAAGCCCGCGCCGCCCGTGATTAAGACTCGCAAATAATTTACTCCCCCTTCAGGCGCGCGGCTGCGCGCCCCAACTCTTGCGGCGTCTCCGCCGCGCCGCCGCCGCGCTCGCTCGACGCGCCCGCGACGCGCCCGCCGCCCGCCAACTCTTCGTAAAGTTTCTCTACGTCCGCGACCAGCCGCGCGACCGAATAGCGCTCCTCGACGAAACGCCGCCCGCGCCCGCCGAGCGCCCGCCGCAACTCCTCATCCGCGACGACGCGCGCCAGCCCCTCGCAGAACGCCCCGGCGTCCCTCGGTCGAACCAGCACGCCGCGCTCGCAGACCTGCCAGCCTCTCCGGCTGTACTCTTCGCCGCCTTCGCCGCCTTCAACTGCGCCGTGCTCCGACGCCGCTTGGCGGGGCTCGCCGAGCAGGTCGACGACGCCGCCGACCGAGGTGGCGACGACGGCGCGCGCGTTCGCCATCGCCTCGATGAGCGTGAGCGGCGTCCCCTCGTTGAGCGAGGTGAGCGCCACCACGTCGAGCGCCGCGTAAAAATTCTCAGGGTCGTCGCGCAGGCCCGTGAATTCTACCTCATCCGTGAGTCCGAGCGCCCGCGCCCGCGCCTCCAACTCGCCCCTCAAATGCCCGTCGCCGACGACGACGAAGCGCACGCGGCCCGCGCGTCGAGACTCCGAACCGCTCCCGCCGCTTGAAGCAACTCGCCCCCCGAACCTCTCGCCGTAGAGCGCCGCCGCTTCCAGAAAGAGCGCGTGATTCTTGACCTCGGTCAGACGCCCGACGATGCCGACGAGCACGTCTCCGTCGCCCGCGCCCAACTCTTGCCGCGCCGCCTCGCGCCGCGCCGCCCGGTCTTCAAAAGCCGAGGTGTCGAGTCCGAGCGGGACGACCTCGAACTGCGCGCGGCGGCCCACGCCGAACTGCTCGTGAATCTCGCGGAACTGCTGCGGGCTGATGACCACGATGCGGTCGGTCGCAAGCCTCGCCAGCACCTTCTCGACGGAGAGGAAGAGGCGCGTCTTCCAACGCCCGTAGTAGCTGTGGAAGATGTGGCCGTGATACGTGTGGACGAAGCGGCACGCGCGCGGTCGGCCCCACAACGCCGACGGCGTGAGCCAGCGATACAGCAGGCCCGCCACGCGCCCCACCGTCCCCGCCTTCGCCGTGTGCGTGTGTACCACGTCGGGCCGCTCGCGCCGGAAGAGGCGGTAGAGCTTCCAGACCGTCACCAAGTCCTTCGGCGAGACCTCGCGGCTCATCTCCGGAATCACGACGGGCCGGACGCCGAGACGCTCGGCGAAGTAGCCCATGTCGTCCTCGCCCGGCGGCACGACCCCCGCCACGAGCACCGACTCGACACCCGCGCGCCGCAAGCCCGCTTCGAGCCACGCCACGTGCCGCGCCGGGCCGCCCACGTTGAGCCGCGCGATGATGCGTACAACTTTCATGTGTGAGCAGTAAGCAGTGAGCAGTGAGCAGTGAGCAGTGAGCGGTGAGCAGTTAGAAACTCCTCTTACTGCTCACTGCTCACTGCTCACCGCTTACTTTCCTACCGTGGCCTCGACCGCGCGCGAGGGCTTGTCGGCTGCGCCTTCGAGCTTGTTCGCGCCGGTGCGCGCGACGAGCGACGAGGCGTGCAGAAGACTCTCGAACGTCCCGGCGTCCGTCCACCAGCCGTCGAGTTCGTCCCAAGTCATCTCGTCGCGCTCGATGTAGGCGTTGTTCACATCGGTAATTTCCAACTCGCCGCGCGCCGAAGGCTTCAAGGTCTTGACGATGTCGAACACGTCCGAGCCGTACATATAGACGCCGATGACGGCGTACTCGGATTTGGGCTCGGCGGGCTTCTCCTCGATGCGGACGACGCGGCGGCCTTCGAGTTCGGGGACGCCGAAGCGCTGCGGGTCTGAGACTTTCTTGAGAAGAATTTTCGCGCCGCCGCCCTGATGCCGGTACGCGCGCACGGCGCGGCAGATGTTGTTCTCGATGATGTTGTCTCCGAGGACGACGCAGACCGGCTCGCCCGCCGCGAAGTGCTCGGCCAGAGAGAGCGCGTCGGCGATGCCGCCTTCGCCCTCCTGGTAAGTGTAGTTGAGGTGCTTGAGGCCGAAGTCCTTGCCGTTCTTGAGGAGCTTGAGGAAGTCGCCCGCCGAGTTGCCGCCCGTCACGATGAGGATGTCGTTGATCCCTGCGTTGACGAGCGTCTGTATCGGGTAGTAGATCATCGGCTTGTCATAGACCGGCAAAAGGTGCTTATTCGTCACCGCCGTCAGAGGCCGCAGGCGCGTCCCCAAACCACCCGCCAAAACAATTCCCTTCACTTTAAATCCCCTCCTCCTAAACTATTATTTGACCGCCCGGATTTTTATCGAATCGCCGAGCCGCGCCGCGCCGAGCGCACCGTTTAAAGCCGCCTTCAAGAAACGCGTCGCCGGGTTCTTCATCAAAGCCTCGTTCAACTGGTAAGAGGTCGTAACGCGCTCCGTGCTGGCCTCGCTCTGCGCCTTCAACTGCTCTTTGATTCCCGCGCCGTTCTGCTCGTCCGACTCCGCGCCGCGCCGGAACGCCTGCCGCAACTCGTAAGGGTTGCAACCGTGCGAGGTGATGTGCGCGGAACGGAATCCCGCCTCCCTGAGCAAGCCCCGCACGCCGCCGAGCGTGAAGAGTTGGAGATGTTCGGGCGGGCTCACCGTGCTCCAACGGATACCGAGGACGCGCGCCGAGAGCCCGCGCCCGTGCGGCGTCGTCGCCCAGAAGAGGCCGCCGGGCCGGAGGATGCGCGCAATCTCTCGGAGCATCGGGAGCGGTTCGGGGACGTGCTCGATAATCTCGCTCGCCGTCACCACGTCGAAGTGCGCTTCCGGATAATTCGCCTCCGCGAGTTCGCCGTGGAAGACCTCGAAGCCTTCGGCGCGGACGTGCTCGACCGCAGGCCGCGAGACTTCAGTCCCTTCGGCGTCCCAACCCGCTCGCCGCGCCGCTTCGAGCAGAGAGCCCGCGCCGCAGCCCACGTCGAGCAAGCGGTTCGACTTCCGGTGCGGCGCGAAGCTCTGGAAAATCTCGTCCAAGCGGCGCGAGATGAAAGCCGGGACGGAGAGATTCGCCTCGTGGTAATAAGCGTCGTAGTCGTAAGCCTCGGCGTCCGCGCCCGCGACCGCCTCCCTGTGGTGCGCGTAGAGCGTCCCACAGTCGCGGCACGCGCTCACGCGGAGGCCGTTCTTCTCGCCGCGCGCGTCGCGCGACTCGGAGCCGCAGGCCGGGCAGCGGCGTGTCGGCATGGAATCCTTTACCCTCTTCTGTGAACCGGCGACGCTCAATCTATGAATCTCTGGAACCACAGTTCGAGCATGAGGAGCGTCCAGAGCTGGTGCGTGTAATCGCGCCGCCCTTCGGTGTGCTCCCCGACCATTCGGCTGACGACTTCGGGACGCAGGTAGCCGCGCCGCGACGCCTTCTCCGAGAGCAGGTTCTCGCGCAGGAAGGGCTGCATCTCGCCCCGGAACCAGTGGCCGACGGGCACGCCGAAGCCCATCTTCTTCCGCGTCAGGTTGTCGGACGGGAGGAGCTTTTTGAGCGAGCGCTTTAAGAGATACTTCGTCGTCAGGCCGCGCAGCTTCAATCTCTCCGGCAGCGAGGCGGCGAACTCGATGACGTGATGATCTAAGAACGGCGAGCGCGCTTCCAAGCTGACGGCCATGCTGGCGATGTCCACTTTGACGAGGAGGTCGTTCGGCAGGTACGTCATCGTGTCCGTCAAAAGCGAGGCGTCCACGACGCCCGCGCCGTTGGCGCGCGCGAACCACGGCGCGAGCCACTGGCGCACGTCCGCTCCGGCGGTCTCGCGCCGGAACTCGTCCGTGTAGAGCCCGGCCTTCGCGCCCGTGTCGAAGACGCTCACCCAGCGCAAGTACCTTTCGACCGGCGGGAGCGACGCCGATTGCAGGAACCGCTTGAGGCTGCGGACGCGCCCCCTCTTCAACTCGGACGAGGGCAGCAACTCCACGGCCTGACGGATGACGCGCTCGCGCAGCACGTGCGGCAACTTCCGGTAACGCTCCGAAAGACGCATCGCCGCGTAGCGCTCGTATCCGGCGAAGCTCTCGTCGCCGCCGTCGCCGTTTAAGGCGACGGTGACGTGCTTTCGCGTCTCGCGCGCGACGTAGTAAGTGGGGATGGCCGAAGAGTCGGCGTAAGGCTCGCCGTAGTGCTCGACGAGCGTCGGCAGGACTTCCAGCGCGTCGGGACGGACGATGAACTCGTGATGCTCGGCCCCGACGTGCTCGGCGACGCGGCGCGCGTGATGCAGTTCCGAGAAGTCCTGCTCCTCGAAGCCGATGGAGAAGGTCTTGACGGGAGTCGAGCTGACTTCGCTCATCAGGGCGACGACCGTCGAAGAGTCCACGCCGCCGGAAAGGAACGCGCCGAGCGGGACTTCCGACATCAGGCGCACGCGCACGGCGTCGCGCAGAATTTCGAGGACGCGCTCGCCCGCCTCCTCCTCCGAGATGTCTATCTTCTTCGAGAAGTCGGGCTGCCAGTAGCGCTCGATTTTGATTTCGCCGTCGCGCGTGTAGCGCAAGGAGTGGCCGGGTTCGAGTTTCCTGATCTGCCGGTAGGCGGTCATGGGCGCGGGCACGCACATGAAGGAGAGGTAGTGATGAATCGCTTCGCGGTCAACGTCGCGGCCCACTTCCGGGTGAAGCAGGAGCGCCTGAAACTCGGAGCCGAAAACGAGCTTCCCTCCGACGTGCGCGTAGAGCAGAGGCTTCTTGCCGACGCGGTCGCGCGCGAGGAAGAGTTCGCCTTTGCGCTCGTCCCAGATGGCGAAGGCGAACATCCCGCGCAGGTGCTTGGGCGCGTCCGCGCCGTACTCCTCGTAGGCGTGGACGATGGCCTCGGTGTCGCAATCGGTGCGGAAGCGGTGGCCGAGTTTTTCGAGCCGCTCTTTCAGCTCGCGGAAGTTGTAGATTTCGCCGTTGAAGACGATCCACGCCGTGCCGTCCTCGTTCGAGATGGGCTGCTGCCCGCCCGCCAAGTCAATGATGGCGAGGCGGCGCATCGCCATTCCGGCGCGGCCACGGAGATAAGTCCCCTCCTCGTCCGGCCCGCGATGATGAATAGCCTCGTTCATCCGGCCCAGAAGCCCCGCGTCCACGGGCCGTTCGTCGCGGTGGACGATGCCGACAATTCCACACATCTCTAAAAGTTAATCCTCTCGGAGAGGCCGCGCGCGATCTCTTCCAGTTCCTTCTCGCGCCCGTGCTTCCACTGCTCGTAGCGCCGCCGCGCCTCCTCGGCCCGCGCCTCGCCCGCCGCCGCCGCCGCGCCTTTGGCGCGCGCCATGCTCTCCTGCCGCGTCTCCTGCCGCTCCTTCAGCAGCACGGCCCCGACGGCGACGAAGATGAAGTAGAAGACTAAGAGCTGCGCCCGTTGCCTGTACGCCGTCCCGACGTTGCCCTGGAAGATCGAATAGGCCAGCGTCAGCATCGAAGTGAAGATGAGAATCGGCAACGCCTGCCGCAGACGATACTTCACCGTGAACCAGAGGCCGAGGACGAGCATCGGGAAGCTCCCCCACCAGACGAGCATTTCGGGGAGCGTGATGGACTGGCGGAGGTTCGCCAACTGCCACGGGAACGGCGCGAAGAGCAGATAGACGAGGCCGATGGGAATAGCCGTCAACGCGCCCGCCGTGGTCGAAACGTCCACGTCCTGCGCGAAGCCGGAGTTGGCCGAGGTGGCGAGGTCGGAGCGCGCCACCTGCACCTGTTGGAGGTTGCCGAAGTATTCGATCTGCGCGCCCGCGCCGCGCAGCACGCCGAGGTAAGTGAGCGCCAGCCCCACGCCGAGGACGATGACCACCTGCCGCCCCAGACTCTGCGAGGTGATGCGCCGCATCCCGACGAGGAACGAGCCGCCGATGGCCGCCGCCAGCATGTAGAAGACGTAGAACCTCAGACTCATGATGGCGAAGAGCGCCAGCACCAGCATCACGAAATACTTCGCCGAGAGCTTCTCGCCGAGCTTCAAGGTCGCCAGCATCGAGACGGCCAGGAGGAAAATAATCGGCCCGTCCTTCAACCCCTGCGATGACCACAACACGAGGCTCGGAAAAAAGGCGACGAAGAAGGCCGTCAACCGCGCAACGCGCAGGTTCTGGAAGATGTGGCGGGCGCAGAGGAAGATGACGGGCGCGGTCGCTGCCCCGACGACGGCGTTGAAGAACTGCACCGCCAGCATGTTCCGCCCCGTCACGCGATAGACGCCCGCGACGATGTAGAGCATCCCCCAGCCGCCGCCGGAGGTCGCCCACTCTTTGGCGGCGCTGCCCTCGGCGGTGTCGCCGCGCCACGATTCAAACAGCGAGTTGCCGAAGAGGTCGTAGGTGTTGGCGTCGCCGCCGAAGAAATCTTGGAGCGAAAAGTTGTGGATGAGGAAGCCGATGAAAACCCTCACGAGCAGGCCGCTCACGAAGATTTGGAGCATGAAGGTGCGCTGGTCTTCGATGCGCGCAATCGCCACGCCGAAGGGGATGGCGACGGCGGCGCAGAGCAGCACCGCCGATGCGCCGTCGCGGGCGATCATGGCGATGGCCGCCCCCATGGCGAGCGCGATTACGGCGAGAAGAGCGTTCATATCCTGTTTCTGAGGCTTCCGGCTTGCACCTTAGTATTCAGCAAAAGAGCCCGCGCCGCAACCGGACGCGGACTTCCAATCACGCGCCGCGCGGCCCTCAACCGCCCGCCCGGAGTTTCAGCACGTCATGCGCCGTCGCCGAGGTCTGCGCGGCCACGGGAAGCGGCGGTCGCTGAGATGGTCTCGGCCTCCGGCCCGCCGCCTCCGTCTCGGCGGCCCGCTTCTGCTCGCGCAACTGCCGCTCGTTCTCCCGCCGCTCCTTGATGAGCACGATGCCGACCGAGACGAAGATGAAGTAGAAGACTAAAAGCTGCGCCCGTTGCCTGTACGCCGTCCCGACATTACCCTGAAAGATCGAATAGGCCAGCGTCAGCATCGAAGTGAAGATGAGAATCGGCAACGCCTGCCGCAGACGGTACTTCACCGTGAACCACCCGCCGAGAACGAGCATCGGGAAACTACTCCACCAGATGAGCATTTCGGGGAGCGTGATGGACTGCCGGAGGTTCGCTAGTTGCCACGGGAACGGCGCGAAGAGCAGGTAGATGAGGCCGATGGGGATGGCGCTCAGAGCCCCGGCGGTGGTCGAAACGTCCACGTCCTGCGCGAAGCCGGAGTTGGCCGAGGTGGCAAGATCGGCGCGGCTCCGCTGGACGGCTTCGAGGTCGCCGTAAACTTCGACCTGCGCGCCCGCGCCGCGCAGCACGCCGAGGTAGGTGAGCGCCAGACCCATCCCGATGACGATGACGACCATCCGCGCCATGTTGGTCGTCGTCTGCTCGCGCATCCCGATGAGGAACGCGCCGACCACCGCCGCCCCTGCCATGTAAAAGACGTAGAACCTCAGCGTGAAGAGCCCGTAGAGCGCCAGCATCAGCACGGTCGCGTGCTTCAGGCTCAGCTTCTCGCCGAGCTTCAAGGTCGCCAGCATCGAGACGGCCAGGAGGAAAATAATCGGCCCGTCCTTCAACCCCTGCGATGACCACAACACGAGGCTCGGAAAAAAGGCGACGAGGAGCGTCGCAAGGCGCGCGACGCGCAGGTTCCGGAAGATGTGGCGGGCGCAGAGGAAGATGACGGGCGCGGTCGCCGCACCCACCACGGCGTTGAAGAACTGCACCGCCAGCATGTTCCGCCCCGTCACCGAGTAGATTCCGGCGACGAGGTAGGCCATGCCCCAGTTGCGGAGCATAAACACGCCGAGCATGGATTCGTAGTCCGCGATGCTCAGAGGGTAACGCCAGTGGCCGAGCAGGGTGTCGCCCACGGCGTCGTAGGTCAGAGCGTCGCCGCCGAAGAACTCCTGAAGGCCCAGCAGGTGGATGACCGTGCCGAGGGCCATCCGCAGGATGAGCCCGGCGGCGAAGACCCGGACGAGGAATTGACCGTGGCTCTCGTGGCGGCTGATGACGACGGCGATGGGGGCCGCGAGCACGGCGCACGCGACGACCGCCGCGGGGCCTTCGCCGGGAATGAACAGGGAGACGCCCACGGATATCGCGAGCGCGAGGAGGGCAAGCAGGGCGTTCATATTTCGTCCATCCGGGGCCGGGCGTCGGCGCGCGCGGCGGCCTCTCGGCGCGGCCCCGGTCTATAAATCGTCGGGCAGGTCGGGCCGCGTTTTGTAATCTATCAGGAAGCGGTCTTCCTCGCTGAGCTGCTTGATGGGTTTGGCCGGGACGCCCGCGATTAGTTGGTTTTCGCCTTCGAGACGCCCGGTGATGACGGAGCCGATGCCGACGATGCAGCGCGATGGTATCACGCCTCCCGGCGCGACGCGAATCTCGGAGCCGACGTAGGTGCGCGAGCCGATGGAGATGGGCCGCGTCCGCTGCCGGTTGTGCGTCCAGAGGCTCGAATTGCGCCCGCCGAGGATGGTTCGGTCGCCGATCTCGACGCGGTCGGTGAAGTCAATCTTGTGGCTCGCCGTAATCACGCTCCCGTCGCCGAGCCTGAAGCGCGGCTCCACGGGGTTGACGACGACGGGGTCGGGAATCGAGTTGATCTCGTTCAGCCGGATAATCTCCGCGTACCGACCGAGCCGCACCTCGTCGCCGCCGCGCAGGACGTTCAGGAAGCCGACGCGCGCGTGCTCGCCCACGGTCAACTTCCCCACGCCGATGATGAGATTCAAGTGACCGATTCTCACGTCGTCGCCGATCTCGCACACGCCCGCGTCAATCACGCTGCACCCCAGACTCACCCGCTTCCCAATCTTGTAGCCGAAGAAGAGCCGGTAGCACGGGCGCTTGAGAAACCCCGGCAACGGCGCGACGAGCGCCAACATGACGAGGCGGAATTTACTGCTGCGACGAGCCATGCGGGTGATTTCAAGGGCCGCCCCTTGCGGGCGTCCGGGCCGAGCCTTTTCAGCGCACGAGCTGGCGCGTTTCGAGTTCGGCGGTGGCGCGGGCGACCGAATCTTCGGCCTTCTGCTCGCGCACCCAGCCGAGGAGTTCGGGGATGCCCTCTTCGAGCGTGACGCGCGGCTCGTAGCCGAGGAGCGCGCGGGCGCGCGAGATGTCCGAGACGCAATGACGGATGTCGCCCTCGCGGTACTTGCCGACGATCTCCTGCGCGGGGTCTTTGCCCAAGCCTTCGGCGAGAAGGCGGCCCACTTCGCGTATCGAGGTCGGGCGGCCCGTCCCGATGTTGACCGCCTGATAGTCGGCGCGGTCGGTTTCGAGCGCCCGCAGATTCGCCTGCACGATGTCGCTCACGTGAACGAAGTCGCGCGTCTGCCCGCCGTCCTCGAAGACGAGCGGCTGCTGTCCGTTCAAGAGGCGCGAGGAGAAGATGGCGCAGACGCCCGTGTAAGGGTTCGAGAGCGCCTGCCGCGTGCCATAGACGTTGAAGTAGCGGAGCGCGACCGCCGGGATGCCGTAGGCGCGGCCCACGACGAGGCACAACTGCTCCTGATCCTGCTTCGTGATGGCATAGACGGAAGTCGGGAAGAGCGGCTTGTCTTCGGCGGTCGGCGCGGCGCTCAGTTCCGCGCCGCATTGTTCGCACTCGACCTCCCAACGGCGCTCGACGAGTTGCGCCGTCGGACGCAGTTGCGGATACACGAGGCCGTGCGTCGGGCAGTTATAAGCGCCCTCGCCGTAGATGGACATCGAGGAGGCGACGAGCAGTTTCCGAATCTGCCCGCGCCGCGCCGAGAGACGTTCGAGCAGGATGGAGGTGCCGAGCGTGTTGGCGCGCACGTAGCGCTCCATCTCGTACATTGACTGGCCGACGCCGACCTCGGCGGCCTCGTGGTAAATCACGTCCACGCCTGCGAGCGCGCGTTCGAGCGCGTCCGAGTCGCACACGTCGCCGAAGACGAACTCGGCTGCGGGGTGGAGGTGCTGGGGCCGCTCGCCCGTCGCGTGTACCTGCGAGACGAGGGCGTCGAGGACGCGGACGCGGTGGCCTCGTTCGACGAGCGCGTCCACCAGATGCGAGCCGATGAAGCCCGCGCCGCCCGTGACCAGAACGTTCAATTTATCCATAGAGTGTTTCCCGTTTGATGATTTCGCCGGTGATGAAGATTTTAACGGACTGAGACCGAGCGGCGGTCGGCGACCGACGCGCCCGCCTTCGACTCGCGGACGACCGACTCGATGATCTGGAAGACGCGCGGAGCCTGCACCGACGCCGAATAACGCGCATCTACGGTCGCGCGTCCGGCGCGTCCCAAGCGTTGGCGCAGCTCAGCCGAGCGCAAAAGCCGCGTCAGCTTCTCGACCCACTCGTCTTCGGTCGAGGCAATCAAGCCGTTCTCGTCGTCCTGAATGATTTCGGTGTTGACGCCGACGGGCGAGCAGACGGTGGGGACTCCGACCGCCATGTACTGAAGCGCCTTCAGGCCGCACTTGCCCCGGCTCCACTGGTCGTCGGGCAAAGGCATCACTCCGATGTCGAAGGTGCGAAGCTCGGCGACTTCCGTCTCTGGCCGCCACGGGAGGGCTTCGATGTTCACGTCGTCAATCTTGAAGCCGGGCGCGCCGATGACGCGGAGCAGGAAACGTTCCTCACGGGCGAGGCGTTGGAGCGCGCCGCGCAGCGTCGAAAGGTGCTGCGCCGTGCTGTGGCTCCCGCTCCAGCCGATGACGGGCATCTCGTTCTCCTCTGCGCGCGGCTCGACCGTGTACTTCGCAGTGTCAATCGTCGTCGGGACGATGGTCACGCGGTCGTTGACCTCGCGCGCGTAGTCGGCAAGATACTCGTTCCCGGCCATGACGTGCGCCGCGAGACGGCAGATGGAGCGCGTCTTGCCGGGGAACTTCAAGTAACTCAAGTAGCCGTTCGAGGGACTGACGTAAGGGACGAAAACAGCGTCGTCGAAATCGAAGATAAAGGGGACGCCCGCGCGCGCGATCCAGCGCTCGAAGAGCGGCGGGCCGAGCAGAGCGGCTTCGCGCAGGACATAAACGGCGTCGTAGTCGCGCGCCGCGCGCACCTCGGAGAAGCGGCGCGCGAAGGACTTCAAAACGAGCCGGAGTTTTTCCGCCAACTGCCCGTGTTTGTAAAGCACGGCGTTCAGCTCCTTCGTCTCGAAGGGCTTGAAAGTTATCTCGACGCCGCGCGCGCGGAGCAGCGGCTCCCACTGCTCGATGCGAAAACGCTGGCTGGGGTTCGTGTCGTAAATGCTGGGCACGATGGCGAGAAGGCGCATTGCTTGTCTCTCAGTCCTCTTTGTTCGGAAATCCTTTGTTCGGCAAAAGACGCCTATTCTTACACAGAAGGCGTCGGCGAGGCTAACGCGGGCGTCCGCCGGGAGGCTCAGGACTCGCGCCGCACTTCGACGCCCGCCGCCGCGCCGCGCATCGTCTCGGCGATGCGCCGGTAGATGTTCGCGTAGCGCTCGCCGCCGACCGTGCGGAGGTCGAAGTGCCGCCGCGCGACGGCGATGCAGCGCTCCCGCACGCCCGGTTCGGCGGCCAGTGTGAGCGCGGCTTGCGCCGAGCGCGCGAGTTCTTCTGGCGTGAAGGAGCGGACGACGACGCCGACGCGCTCGCCTTCGAGGAGTTGGTCTGTGTCGCCGATGTGGGCGTTGCTGACGACGGGGAAACCGGCGGCGAGATATTCGGGAATCTTTGTCGGCGAGGCCGCGACCTGCGAAAACGTCGGCTTGCGGAAAGAGAGTCCGAGGCGCGCGCGGCGGAGAAACGCCGGTACTTCGCGCGCGGCCACTCCGCCGACGTGGAAATCTTCCGCGCCGAGGCCGACGCCTCTCAGACGCGCGGCGGCCTCGGCGGGCGGCGATTTCGTCAGGATGCGAAGGAAGGCGCGGGGCTCTCGCGCGCGCAGCTCGACGAAGAAGCGGCCCATCTCCTCAAGCATGTAGAGGCCGGTGACGGAGCCCGCATAGACGACCTCGAAGCGTTCCGCCTCGCCTCCGTCGCCCGCGTCGGCGTCGGCGTGTGTGCCTTCCTCGTCAGGATTGATGCCTTCAGCTTCGGCGTAGCGGTCGAAATCCACGCAGCACGGAATCACTTCGATCTTTTCTTCGCCCGCGAGCCCTTCGCCGAGCAGCCACTCGCGCATGGCGCGCGTGAGGACGACGAGTTGGTCAGCCTTGCGGATGCCCGCGCGTTCGAGCGCCTTGACGGCGCGGAACTTGAGCGAGCCTTCCTCCCACACTCCGGCGTCGGCGTACTCTTCGGCCATCAGGCCACGGATGTCGAAGACGAGGCGCGAGCGCGTGAAGCGCCGCGCGACGAGCGCCATCGCCAACGGCACGTGCGCGCGCGCGTGGAGCACGTCTATCCCGTGCTCGCGGACGAGCCGCGCCGCCGCGCGCGCGCCCGCCAAGATGTCGAAGAGCGTGGCCGGAACCGTCGGTCGCTTGTGATAGGCGAGGGCCGACCAACTGATTCCCTCGGCGGCGAGCCGCGCGCGCTCC
>DASTQX010000027.1:0-14230 GCA_035761505.1 Pyrinomonadaceae bacterium | reverse complement strand
CGCGCGCGCGGGCGTCGGGGCTCGACTCGTCGAAGACGTAGCGGAGGATGTCGAAGAGTCGCGGCGCGTCGCGGCGGAGCGCAGAGAGCAGGCCGTGGGCGAAGTGGCCCGCGCCGCCGCCCGCTTCGACGAAGTGGAGCGCGGGCGGTCGTCCGAGTTCTTCGTAGAGCGCGGCGGTGTAGCGCGCGAGGGTCGAGGCGAAGAGCGTGCTGCGTTCGGGGCTCGTGCGGTAGTCGCCCGCGCGTCCCCAGCGCGCGAGGTCTGGGCGTCGGTAGTAGCCTTCGCGCTCGTCGTAGAGCGCCGACTCCATCCAGTCGCGGAAGGTGATGGGGCCGCCGCGCTCGATGCGCTCGCGCAGGCGCGCGGCGAGGGTTGAGGTGTGGAGAGTTTCCGTCTCGCGCCCGTTCATCGCTTCCGCGCGCTCACTCCTGCGGCGTCTCGTCTTGCAGTTTTTTGCCGAGCAGTTGCGTCGTGTGGTCGGTGACACTCGGAGGGGGCGGCGGGAGTTCGCCCGTGTCGTAGCGCGGCGGGCGAAAGCTTTGCGCCGGGAGCGGGTTGGCCTGCGGCGGAGGGAGCGCCGTGTTGTGCTGCGGCAGCGGCGTGCCGAGGTAGTTGGGCGGCATGGGCGGCGGCACATAGGCGGACGCGGCGGACGGGAGTTCGGGCTGGAAGTCCGACTCGAAGAAGACCGCGTAGAGCATCCTGAGCAGGCCGCCCATGATGCAGAGCGAGCCCGCGAGCGGAATCAAAACGCCGTCGGCACCGAGCATCACCACGCCGATGAAGAGCACGAGAGGGATGATGACGAGCGAGCTGAGCATCAACATCGCGCCTTGCCGGATGCCCTTCTGTCGCGGCGAGAGTTGGCGCGGGACGTTCGGCGGCGGCTGGCGGTAGGCGGGCCGCCCGCCCGTGAGCATCAAGTCACTCACGACGTTGAGGTGGAAGCCGCAATTGGAGCAGAAGCTCACCTCGTTGGAAATCTGCTTTTGGCCGCAGTGTGGGCAGAACATCGTCTCTCGCTTCCCCCTCGCACGCGCGTCACTTCTCGCCGCGCGCTTCCCTTTCTCTCTGCTGCTCGTCGAGCAGGCGCGTCGTGCTTTCGGTGACGCTCGGCTGGTAGCCGATCTCCGAAGTGTTGGCGCGCGGCGGCACGTAAGAGTGCGCGGGCGTGCTCTGCGCGGGCGGCAGTTCTCCCGCGCCCCAGCCGCCCGCGCCGAACTGTCCCGGCGGCGCGTAGGCGCTCGGCGCGTGCGAGCCCTTGCGGCGGCGCGCGGAGCCCTCCTCGAAGGCGAGCGCGTAGATGAGCCTGAGCAGCCCGCCCATGAAGAAGAGGACGCCGATGAGCGGGAGCTTGTCGGGCGTGCCGAGCAGTTCGTGCAGGATGGCGAACATGGGCATCAGGAAGATGCCGAACAGAAGCAGCACGCCGCCCTGCCGCATCCCCTTTCGGCGCGGCGACTCGACCGCCGGGCCTTCGTCCGGCATGACGACCGAGGGCGACACGCCGCCGCTCGCCAGCAGCCCCGAAACGGCTCCGAGTTGGAAGCCGCAGCGGGAGCAGAAACGCACCGCTTCCGAGAGTTGCTGTTGGCCGCACTGTGGGCAGAACATTTCGCAAGACCTTTCGCCAGAGGTGAGTTCGCTTTCTTCGTCGGAGGATAAAGCTTAACCGAACCGAGAGGCTTTACGAAAGGCCGCGCGGCGAAGTTCGGTGCACAAGGGTGCTGAGCCTTTCACAGAGGCTTTCCGAAACTTCGTCTCAGAGCACCGTGAGTCGTTCGTCGGAGAAGAGCCGGAAGGTGGCGAAGGCGCAGCCCTGATGGTGCGCGGCGCGGACGAGGGTTTCGGAGATGAGCGAGCAGAGCGTCCGCATCTCGCCCGAAGGCGCGGCGATCTCTTTGGAGAGGTCGGCGTCCGCGTGGAATAGAGAGAAGGCGCGGCGGCGCGTCGCCTCGGCCTCTTCGAGGTACTCGACGACGTGCGCCGTCGTCGGGAGCGCTTCGGGCAGAGTCCACTCGAAGGGGTCGTCCCAGAGGTTGACGGTGATGCCGCCGAAGGTCTGCTCGACCGCCGCCGCGCCGCGCAGGACGTGCTCGCCGCACGAGTAGGCCGGGAGCACTTGCGCCCCGGCGCGCGGCGGCTGCCAGTAGAGTTTGTCGGGCGCGACGGCCCGCACGAGCGCGACCGAGCGCCCGTGCAGGCGCGCGAACTGTTCGCCGAGGCTGCGGACGAGCTGCATGCTTTGGGGGCTTGAGTAAAGACGCGCGCCGCCGGAGGGCGCTCGCGCGTTGACGCGCGTTTATTTCACGCGGCGGTCTGACTCCTGAATCGCCGTCCCGAAAGTCCGGCCCTTGAAGACCGGGCCGACGACGACGCGGCCCTTGACACCGACCTGCGAACCCTTCGCGGGCGCGCTACGGTCGGAGAGAACCCAGAGGCGGCCCGTGCCGTCGTCAATCTCGTAAGCGCCGCCGACGAAAGGCACGCCGTAACTGTCGGTCACCCGGCCTGCGACGCCGACCTCTTTGTTGAGGTAGCGGTCGGGGTCGGCGTTAATCTTTCCGATGTTCGTCCGGCTCGGACACGCCGTCAGACCGAGGGCGGCGACGACGAGCAGAAGCGGCAACAGAACTTTTGTGCGACGTGTGTGCATCCTGCGTCTCCTTCTTTCCACTTGAATGGCGGGAGAGCGCGGCCATCATAGCACGCGAAAAACTTCGAGCGGAAAAGCGGCCCGGCCCCGAAGCGTCTTCGCGGCCCCCGTGCTTTTCCGGCGCTTCGATGCTTCGGGGGTTGCTTTGTGCTGCACGCCATGTTTATAAAGGAGCCGCTATCACAGCCCGGAGGTTTCCGAAGTCCCGCCGAAGCCTTCGTCCGTCTGGAGAGAAAAAACGATGAGCGAGAAAATGAAGCGGCGCGAATTCCTGCGCCGTGGGACGGCAGCCGGTCTGGTCGTCGCTTCGGGCGAGACGCTGCTCGGAAGCGAAGCGCCCGCCGTCATCCGTCAGGGCGTCCGGCCCGTCGTCGTCGCCTCCGCCAACGGCAACGTCTTCAAGCACGGCGGCGCGGAGACTTGCGTGCAGAAGGCTTTCGCTTTGATGACGGGAGGCGCGGACGTGCTCGACGCGGTCGTCGCGGGGGTGCAGCTCAACGAGCTTGACCCTCTGGACGACAGCGTCGGTTATGGCGGCTTGCCGAACGCCGAAGGGGTCGTGCAGCTCGACGCCTCGTGCATGCACGGGCCGAAGAAGCGCGCGGGCGCGGTGGCGGCGCTCGAAGGGGTGCGGACGCCTTCGCTCGTCGCCAAAGCCGTGCTCGAACAGACCGACCATCACCTGCTCGTCGGCGAGGGCGCGCAGAGGTTCGCGCGGCAACTCGGCTTCCGGGTCGAAGACGACCTGAACACCGAGCACTCGCGCAAGCTCTGGCTCGAATGGAAGCGACGGACAGACCCTTCGCACTACCTCGACCCGAAGACGCGCGCCGAGGTCTGGCACCGTGAAGGCTTGAAGATGGTGGCCGAAGGGCTCGTCAACGCCGAGCATTTTTACGGCACGATCAACTGCAACGGCGTCAACGCGAAGGGCGAGGTCTGCGGCGTGACGACGACGAGCGGGCTCGCGTGGAAGATACCGGGCCGCGTGGGCGACTCGCCCATCCTCGGCGCGGGGCTCTACGTGGACGGCGCGGTCGGCGCGGCGGGCTCGACGGGTCGCGGCGAAGCGAACCTCTTCAGCCTCGCCTCCTTCCTCATCGTCGAAGAGATGCGCCGTGGTCGCTCGCCCAAAGACGCGGGCATGGAAGCGCTCAAACGCATCCGCGCCAACACGGTCGAGAAGCGCTTACAGAACAAGCAGGGCAACCCTTCATTCGGCATCAACTTTTACGTCGTCAACGCGAAAGGCGAGCACGCGGGCGTGACGATGTACGAGGGCGCGAAGTACGCCGTCTGCACCGACGCCGGGCCGCAGACGCTCTCCTGCGAGGCGCTTCTGCCGAGGCCGTCGGCGTCCTGAGCATGAGCCCCCGAAGGGGGCGAAAGAAGGTAGCCCACGGCGCGAGCCGTGGGAGCAAGCGTAGATTAAGAAGAGGGAGCCCCGTGAGGGGCGAAAGAAATTTAACCTTGAGCATGACGCCGGTTGAATTTCTTTCGCCCCTCACGGGGCTCTCGTCGTTCTTTTCTGTTCCCACGGCTCGCGCCGTGGGCTACACTCTTCCGCCCCTTAACAGGGGCTTCTTCAAACCGCTTCTGACCTGCGTCACTTCCCGTACCAGCCGATGGGCTTGCCGGAGAGGTCAACCCAGACGCTCTTGACGTGCGTGTAGAGTTCGAGCGCGTGCTTGCCCATCTCGCGCCCGTAGCCGGACTGTTTGAAGCCGCCGAAGGGAGAGGCCGCATTGAACATATTGAAGGTGTTGATCCAGACCGTGCCCGCCTTGATGTCTTTGGCGAAGCGGTGAGCGCGCGTGATGTCCTTCGTCCAGATGCCAGCCGAGAGGCCGTAGATGGTGTCGTTGGCCTCCTTGATTAAGTCCTCTTCGTTCTTGAAGGTGATGACGGAGGTGACGGGGCCGAAAATCTCTTCCTGCGCGACGCGCATGTTGTTCTTGACTTCGCCGAAGATGGTCGGCTGGAAGAAGTAGCCCTTCTGGAAGTCGCCTTCGAGTTGCGGCGGGCAGCCGCCCGTCAGGACGGTTGCGCCCTCGCCGCGCGCGATTTCGACATAGCCCTTGATGCGGTCGAGTTGCTCCTCGGAGACCTGCGGCCCCATGTGCGTCTCTTTGTTCATCGGGTCGCCGACCTTGACCCTCTGCGCGCGCTCCTTGAAGTTTTCGAGGAACTCGTCCTTGATGCGCTCGTCGAGGAAGAGGCGCGAGCCCGCGCAGCAGACCTGACCCTGATTGAAGAAGATGCCCATCATCGCGCCGTTGACGGCTTGCTCGATGTCGGCGTCGGCGAAGACGATGTTTGGAGCCTTGCCGCCGAGCTCTAAGGAGACCTTCGTCAGATTCTCGGCAGCCGTGCGGGCGATAATCTTTCCGACCTCGGTCGAGCCGGTGAAGGCGATCTTATCAATGCCGGGGTGCGCGGCGAGCGCCGCTCCGGCGGTCTCGCCGTAGCCGGGGATGATGTTGACGACGCCTTCGGGGAAGCCCGCCTCCTGAAACAACTTGCCCAGTTCCATCGCCGTCACCGGCGTCTGCTCGGCGGGTTTCAAGACGACGGTGTTCCCGGCGGCGAGCGCGGGCGCGAGTTTCCAAGCGGCCATCAGGAGCGGGAAGTTCCAGGGGATAATCTGTCCGCAGACGCCGAGGGGCTCGCGCAAAGTGTAATTGAACATCTGCCCCGGCACGGGAATCGTCTCGCCTTCGATCTTGGTGGCGTAACCGGCGAAGTACTCGAAGTTCTCGACGACCTGCGGCAAATCAACGTAGGCCGACTCGCGGATGGGCTTGCCGTTGTCGGCGGTTTCGAGCGCGGCCAACTCCTGCGACTTCGACTCGATGAGCTGCGAGAGCTTGTAGAGCAGGCGGCCCCGGTCGCGCGCGCTCATCTTGCCCCACTTGCCTTCAAAGGCGCGGCGGGCGGCGGCGACGGCCTTGTCCACGTCGGCCTTGTCGGCCTCGGCAACCTCGGCGAGCGTCGCGCCGGTCGAAGGGTTCGGCGAGGTGAAGGTCTTGCCCGATTCGGCGTCAACCCACTGCCCGTCAATGAAGAGCTGATATTTGCGGGGCGTCGCGGCGGCTTCCTGTGCGGATGACATAGAAATTCTCTCCAATTCTCGGTTTAAGGTTTAAGTATGCTCAAGGTATCTACGCTCTCGGCCTGTGCGTCGGATTCGCTGATACTTTAGCACCGGGGCGGAGGAAGTCAAAAAGCAGATGTTGGATGTCGGATGTTAGATGTGGAAGCCCCCGTCAGAGGGCGGAAGAATGTAGCCCACGGCGTCACCCGTGGGGGAGATGTGGTGAGAGAGGTTGAGAGCCCCTGTAAGGGGCGAAAGACATCCGACGCCCGTTCTCTTTCGCCCCTTTCAGGGGCTTTAATCTTTGTCGCATCTTGTTCCCACGGCTCGCGCCGTGGGCTACATTCTTCCGCCCCCTCCGGGGCTTTTTCAAGCAGTCTCTAGCCTTCCTCCTGCGGTTCTTCCTTCTCTTCGTCGGCGGCGTAGTCGAGGTCTCGGTCGCCGGTGATCTCTTCCCAATCGTAGCCGAGGTGGAGCGAGAGGCGTTGGAGTTTGGACTCCCACTCCTGCCGTTGCGCGCGATACTCCTCCCAGCCCGCGTTGAGGTCTCGGCGGGTTGCGATGCCCGCTCGGTTGAGGCGCTCGACGCTCTGCCGGTAGCGCCTGAGCCAGCGCTCGTCATCCTCCTCGGCCTCGGCGGGCGTCTCCCGGCGCGGGCGCTGGCGGCGCTCGATGTCGAGCGACAAAAGCAGCTCTCCGAGGACGTGGCGCGCGCTCGCTTCGAGCGTCCGCACCTCCGGATAGTTGCGCAGGTCGGAGTTCTCTTCGGAGTCGAGCGAGGTGCGGATGAGCGAGCAGGATTCGAGCAGGAGGAAGAGCATGCGGGGGAGACTCTTGTAAACCTCCGGCGGGTGGAAGTAGTGGATGACGGGGTGCTCGACGTGCGATTCGAGGAGCGATTGGAGGTCGCGCGTGGCCGCCGAGAGCGCGTCGCGCAGGCCGTAGAACTGCCCCTCGACGTAGTGGTGCGCGATGAGTCCGGCGGCGTCCGCGCCCTCGCCCGCCTGATGGTAGAGCGCGAGGGCCGAGGTGCGCTTGCGTTCCAGAGCGCCGTAGATGGTCAGAAGGTATGTGATGGCGAGCGTAATCGAGATGAGTCCGACCGCCGACTCGAAGACCGCCACGAAGCGCATCGCCCCCGTGCGCGGCGTGATGTCGCCGTAGCCGAGGGTCGTCAGGGTCATGCCGCTGAAGTAGAGCGACTCGTCGAAGCCCCTGCCCACGGCCTCGCCCGTGGCCGTGAAGTCATCGGCGAGGTGCGGGTAGTAGATGAGCGCGAAGGCGACGATGAGGAGGAGAATGTAGATGAGGAGCAGGAGCGGCAGCATGAACGGGCCGACGAAGTTGAGGAACTTGTGCCTGCCCTTCCGCGACAGTTTGAAGGCGACCTCCCGCGCCGCGCCCCACACGCCGCGATCCAACCGCTCGCCGATGGGGCCGTAACGCGCGCTCGAATGGAGCACCGTCGCGTACACGTCATAAATGATGACGAGCAAGAGCCCCACGCCCGCCGCCGTGCTGATGAAGGCCGCCATACGTCGAAAGGGTAAAAGGGGAAGGGTCAAGGGGAAGGAGAGCGCACAAGCCCTCTCTCTTTCCCTTTCCCCTTGACCCTTTTACCCTTCTACCCTCTTCCCCTTTATCTTTATGCCGACTGTGCGATCAGTTGCCGCAGCACGTATTGGAGAATCCCGCCGTGGCGGTAGTACTCGACCTCAATCGGCGTGTCAATGCGGAGCGTGACGGGCACCTCCTCGGTCTCGCCGCCCTCGCGGTGGATGACGAGCGTCAAGTCCTGACGCGGCTTGACCTCGCCTTCCTGCAAGCCGACGAGGTCGAAAGTCTCCGAGCCGTCGAGGTTGAGAGTCTTCGCGCTCACGCCCTCCTTGAACTGGCACGGGAGCACGCCCATGCCGACGAGGTTCGAGCGGTGGATGCGCTCGAAGCTCTCGGCGATGACGGCGCGGACGCCGAGGAGCATCGTCCCCTTCGCCGCCCAGTCGCGCGAAGAGCCCGTCCCGTACTCCTGCCCCGCGATGACGACGAGCGGCAGCCCCGCGCTCTGATAGTTGACCGACGCGTCGTAGATGCTCATCTGCTCGCCGACCGGCTCCAAAGTCGTGACGCCGCCTTCGGTGCCCGGCACCATCAGATTCTTGATGCGGACGTTGGCGAACGTGCCGCGCAGCATCACCTGATGATTGCCGCGCCGCGAGCCGTAAGAGTTGAAGTCCTGCACGTCCACGCCTCGGAGCATGAGGTAGCGACCGGCGGGCGACTTCGGCTTGATGGCCCCGGCGGGCGAGATGTGGTCGGTCGTCACCGAGTCGCCGAAGATGGCTAAGGGTCTTGCGCCGCGAATGTCGCAGAACGTCCCGGCCTCCATGCTGAACTTCTCGAAGTAGGGCGGCTCCTGAATGTAAGTGGATTGCGAGTCCCAGTCATAGACCTCGCCGGTGACGCTCGGAATCTCGTTCCAGAGCGGGTTGTCCTCGGCGAAGTTGCTGTAGAGGCGGCGGTAGGTTTCGGGGTCGGTAGCGAGCCCCATCACCCTGCCGACCTCTTCGAGCGTCGGCCAGATGTCCTTGAGATAAACGTCCGCGCCGTCCTCGGTCTTGCCCAGAGGCTCGGAGTCGAAGTCTATCTGGACGCGACCGGCGAGCGCGAAGGCGACGACGAGCGGCGGGCTCATCAAAAAGTTGGCGCGGATTGATTGATGGACGCGCGCCTCGAAGTTGCGGTTGCCGGAGAGGACGCTCGCGGCCACGAGGTCGTTGTCGTTGACGACCGATTCGATGCGCGGGTCGAGCGGGCCGGAGTTGCCGATGCAGGTCGTGCAGCCGTAGCCGACGACGTTGAAGCCGAGTTGGTTGAGGTAAGGCTGAAGACCGGCCTTCTCAAGATACTCCGTGACGACGCGCGAGCCGGGGCCGAGCGAGCACTTGACCGCCGGGCGCACCTTCAAGCCCTTCTCCACGGCCTTCTTCGCCAGCAGCCCCGCCGCCAGCATGACCGAAGGGTTCGAGGTGTTGGTGCAGGAAGTAATCGCCGCGATGAGCACGTCGCCGTGGCCGAGGTCAACGCGCGCTTCCGGGAACTCGTCCGAAGGGATGTCCGTCACGCGGTCGGGCGTCGGGCGGTTGTTCATCATCTCGATCTCGGTCAGCGCGCTCGTGTCCTTCTCGCTGCGCGAGCCCAAGCCCCCGACGGTCTCGGTGGCGGCGATCTGCGGCGTCGTCTCCTGATCCTGCGCGCCGCCGCCGACAATCGCCTGCGCCACCGAAGCGGCGCTCACGCCGATGCGCGCGTGGTAACGCTTCTCGATCTCC
The DNA here is from genome assembly GCA_035761505.1 of Pyrinomonadaceae bacterium. Lineage (GTDB taxonomy): Bacteria > Acidobacteriota > Blastocatellia > Pyrinomonadales > Pyrinomonadaceae > JAIVJM01. The sequence goes on along the minus strand of DASTQX010000027.1, from coordinate 5,151 downwards.
TCCGCCGACTTGTTGTAGCCGTTCTCGCCTACCGGCTTTTGCAGAAGGTCGAGGAACTTCTCTTTCAGCTCGCCCAGCTCGATGCGGTCTTGCGGGCGCTTCGGCCCGGCGACCGAAGGCTCTATCTCGCCGAGGTCGAGTTCGAGCAGGGTGCTGTAGTCGCACGCGCCCGCTTCGGGGATGCCGAACAAGCCCTGCGCCTTGAAGTAGGCGCGCACCGTCTCGACCTGCTCCGTGGTGCGGCCCGTGATGAGCAGGTAATCGCAGGTCTTCTCGTCCACCGGGAAGAAGCCCATCGTCGCGCCGTATTCGGGGGCCATGTTGGCAATCGTCGCGCGATCCGTGACCGGCAAGGAAGACGCGCCCTCGCCGTGGAACTCGACGAACTTCCCGACGACCTTCGCCTGCCGCAGCATCTCCGTCACGCGCAACACGAGGTCTGTCGCCGTCACGCCTTCGCGCAGAGAGCCTTTCAGATTCACGCCCACCACGTCGGGCGTGAGGAAATAGACGGGCTGACCGAGCATCCCGGCCTCGGCCTCGATGCCGCCGACGCCCCAACCGACGATGCCGAGCCCGTTAATCATCGTCGTGTGCGAGTCCGTCCCGACCAGAGTGTCCGGATAGTACACGCCCTCCTTCTCCAACACGCCGCGCGCCAAGTATTCGAGGTTGACCTGATGCACGATGCCGATGCCCGGCGGCACGACGTTGAAGCTCTGGAACGCCTGCATGCCCCACTTCAGGAACTGATACCGCGAGCGGTTGCGCCGGAACTCCGTCTCCATGTTGAGCCGCAAGGCGTCGTGGCTCGACCAGAAATCAACCTGAACGGAGTGGTCAATCACGAGGTCAACCGGCACCAGCGGCTCGATGATCTTCGGGTCGCGCCCCATGCGCGCCACCGCCGAGCGCATCGCCGCGAGGTCAACGAGCAGAGGCACGCCCGTGAAATCCTGCAACAGCACGCGCGCCACGTAGAACGGAATCTCCTCCGTCCGCTCGGCCTGCGCCTTCCAGTTCGCGAGGTCGCGCACGTCCGACTCCTCGACGATCTTCTCGTCGAAGTTCCGCAGCACCGCTTCGAGCACGACGCGCATCGAAACCGGCAGGCGCGACACCGGCCCCACGCCCTCCTTCTCCAACTGCGGCAGAGAGTAAAACTTCCCCTCCGCGCCTGTCCCCGTCTTGAAGGTCTGGAGCGTATTGAAGAGATTATGTGTCATATGGATTTTCTGATTTCCCGCTTCCCGAATTGAGTTTGGAACCACACGCCGACGCCTTCTTCGCCCCCCGCTTCAAGGCGCGCGACTCAACGCCTGAGGCCCACAGCCGCCTCCCCACGCGAATCCGGAATGGCCTGTCTTTGCTTGCATTAAATGTGACTTCAAGTTTAAGTCCGCCACCCACAATCGTCAAGCAACTCCTCCGCGCCCCCAATCCTCCCCCATTCCGCACCCGGACGCGACCGGAACAACTCAGCAGCGACCGGAACGCTTTTATGAGTTGTGAGCGGCGGTTTGGTGAAGTCGGTAGGTGTTTGTTATATTGAGCGCACTTTAGCAAAGCTGCCGACAAGTGAAGCGTGTGCCGTAGTCTGAGACGCTTGATTTCAGATTCGAGATTCGTGTGGAGACAGCGGAGGTTTAAAGGGGATGCCCAAGAAGAGACCGGAAGATTTCGAGTACCTGAGTAACGACCCGAACTTCGTGCCCGACCCTGAGATCGAGCAGTTCATGGAAGAGGAGATCGCGCGCGCGCCCAGAGACACGGAACACCTCGCGCAACGCCTGCGCAACAACACCGCCGCCTCGCCGCAGGATTCGGGCGGCGACCCGGACGCCTCCTGGGAGGACGTGAACGACAGCGGCGAGGAGTCGGTCTCCGGCGACAACCCGACGCCCGACCAGTCCGACGTGGAAGAGAACGCCCACGCCGTCGGCGTCAACTTCGAGGACAACGAGGAACTCGAATTCATAGACAAGATTGACCGCCGCGACCGCCACCGCCACGAACTCGACCCGCGCTCGAAGACCGAAGACGACACGATCTAGAAGAAGGGGTAAGAGGGTAAAAGGGGAAGGGGGTAAAGGGGAAAGACGGAACGTTCGTCTTCTCCCTTTACCCTCTTTCCCTTTTCCCCCTTTACCCCTATTTAAAATTCGCGCGCGGCTGGAACTTGACGCTCTGGATAAGAATTTTGTCGGCGGGGTTTTCGGAGCCGGGGCGAGTGGGGGCTCCGGCGATTACGTCGGCGTTGCTCATGCCTTCGATGACCCTGCCGAAGACGGTGTACTGGCCGTCCCACTGTGGGACGCGGCGGAGCGTGATGTAGAACTGCGAGTTGGCGGAGTTCGGGTCGGAGGAGCGCGCCGCGCCGACGATGCCGCGCTCGTAAGGAATGTCGCTGAACTCGGCGGGGAGGTCTGGCAGGTCGGAGCCGCCCATGCCGTCGTTCGCGGGGTCGTCGTCCTTCGAGTTCGGGTCGCCGCCCTGCACGACGCCCGCCTGCGGGTTGATGCGGTGGAAGGCCGTGCCGTCGTAGAAGCCCTGCTTCGCCAGCGTCTTGAAGCGCTCGACCATCTTCGGCGCGAGGTTCGGGTAGAGTTCGATGACGACGCGCCCGAAGGTCGTCTCCAGCACGGCGGCCTCCGCGTCCGGCTCCGGCTTCACGCCCTGCTTGACGTTTGCGCCCGCCGCGTCGTCGAAATCCTTCGAGCCGGTCTCCGCGCCCCCGCACGACAAGGCCACGAGCGACAACGCCACGCACGCCGCCAGCAGGCGCACCCGCGAACGGACGTTCGCACACGAAAAGCTTTCCCCTCCGACAAGTCTCTTCACAGATTCCCTCCGTCTTCGTGATTCATCTCTGACTTGATAAAAACTTTCGGGCCTTAAAAAAGTTTGCGGCTGTCGAGCAGAATCGTCACCGGGCCGTCGTTGACGAGTTCGACCTCCATCATGCTCCGAAAGCTGCCGGTCGCCACGCGGGACGCGCCGCCGCGTCGCGCCTCTTCGACGAACCGTTCGTAGAGCGACTCGGCCAACTCCGGCGGCGCGGCGTCGAACCAAGAGGGCCGACGCCCCTTGCGCGCGTCGCCGTAGAGCGTGAACTGCGAGACGACGAGCAGGCCGCCGCCCGCGTCCAAGACCGAGAGGTTCATCCGGCCTTCGGCGTCGTCGAAGACGCGCAAGGAGAGAGTCTTCTCGGCCAAGTAGCGCGCGTCCTCCGGAGTGTCGTCGCGCGCGACGCCGATGAGCACGACGAGGCCGTGGCCGATCTCGCCGACCGTCTCGCCGCCGACCCTCACGCTCGCGCGCGTCACGCGTTGTAAGACCGCTCGCATCCGAAATCTCCCCGCACACGCACCACCGTTCAGAGCGGCAGGTCGAGGAAAAGGAAGTAGCCGTTGAGCATCAGGAAAGTCGCGAGCACGCCGACGAGGAGCGAGACTTTCAGGATCATGCGCGAGTTGGCGAGGATGGCGACCGACGCGAGCACGATGGCAATCTGGAAGAGCGCCTCCGAGAAGTCGAAGTTCGGGTCTTGCCGTTGTGCGCGGTCGCGCTGCGCCTCGAAGTCGCGCGCCTTCGCCGTGAGTTGCTTCCGGCCCTCGCCCTTCAGAGGATTAGTCGGGTCGCTCTTGTCCGGCTCGTCCTCGTAACGCTCGACCGTCTTGCGGTACTCGTCAATCCGCCGCTCGATGGCGGCGCGCGCTTCGGGCTTGAGCGAGTCGCCGCTGATTTCCAGTTCCGCTTCCAGCGCCTCCGCCGCCAACTTGTTCGAGGTTTGCCGGATGGTCTTCGCCTGATAAAACGCCCACGTGTCGCTCGCGTGGATGTTGTGATTCATAATGTCCTCGGCGGCGTTCCCGCCTCCGAGACTCGTAATCGCCAACAGCAACGCCATCACCGCGATAGTCAACGCCACCCGGTCGTCGAACTTCTCTCCCTTGCTCCGCCCGTTCTCTTTCCTCTCACGCGCCTCGACAATCTTCTCCGCTGGTTCCATCCCTCAGTTCGTTCCTCTTATTCAAGGTTTCGAGTTTTCAGTTTTTGAGCACTGAAAACTGTTTACTGAAAACTCTCTTCTTACTTCTTCGGCGGCCTGCTCGGTCTGATTTCGACGCGGCTGGGGAGGCTGCGCTCGTCGTGTTTGAGCAAGTCCACGACGACGCGGGCGATGTCGGCGGGCTGCAACTGCCAGCTCTTCTCTTCGCTCACGGTGTCGCCGCCGAACTCGGTGTTAACCGAGCCGGGCATGACGTAGCTGACCTTGATGCGGTCGTGCCGCACCTCCTGCATGAGCGCCTCGCTGAAGCCGTTGAGGCCGAACTTCGAGGCGTTGTAGGCCGCCATGCGCGGGTGCGGGTTCGCGCCCGCCAGCGAAGAGATGTTGATGATGTAACCGCCGCCCCGCCGCTTCATTTCGGGGACGGCGACGCGGCAGCAGTAGAAGACGCCGAACAGGTTCGTCTCAAGGACGGCGCGGAACTCCTCCGGCGACATCTCCTCGACCGGCTTGTAGATGCCGACGCCCGCGTTGTTGACGAGCACGTCCACCCCGCCGAACTCCGCCGCCGCGTGCTCGAACAACGCCCGCACCTCGTCGAAGTCCCGCACGTTGCACGCCGCCCCGGTCGCGTTGCCCAAGTCGAGCCCGTTCAACTCCGCCACCGCCTTCTCGACCTCCTCCCCACTCCGCGCGCCGACGCACACGTTCAACCCCTCGCGCACCAAAGCCTCCGCGATGGCGAACCCGATGCCCTTCGTCCCGCCCGTCACGATTGCCGCTTTCCCTTTGTAATCCATTCACGCCCCCTTAAAGCCGCTCAAAGCCGTGAACCGTAAACCGTGACAGGTGACAGGAGAATCCTGTCTTTAATCTTGTCACGGTTTACCCTCCACGGTTCACGGCTGTTGCAGCTTCTCTTTGAGCAGTTCGTTGACGACCTTCGGATTGGCCTTGCCCTTCGACGCCTTCATGACTTGGCCGACGAAGAAGCCGAAGAGCGTCTCCTTGCCCGCGCGATACTGTTCGAGCTGCGCGGGGCTCGCGGCGAGCACGTCGGCGATGATCTTTTCAATCTCGCCCGTGTCGCTCACCTGCGCGAGGCCGCGCTCTTCGATGACCGCTTGCGCGCCCTTGCC
>DASTQX010000026.1:0-10935 GCA_035761505.1 Pyrinomonadaceae bacterium | reverse complement strand
CGAGGCGGCGAGCGTCGGGGCTCCGGGCAGCCCCGATGCCAACTCGCACGTTGATTCAGCGGGTAGTGCCCGCTTAGGTCTCCGGCCCATCTTCACCTTCGAGGCCCGGAACCGGTAGCCAGCACTTCTTCACCTCGCAGGTGTAGATGTTCTCGTCATTCGGCCCCGTCGCCCGCTTCTTGATTCCGTACTCTTCCGGCGGGCCTGGGTATTTGCACTCGCATTTGGGGCTCGCATAATCCTGTGCTGAGGTCGGCATGAGCCAGCCATACACCCCAGCGAGCGAGACGGACGCGAGCGCCGTCATGAGCAATAATCGTTTGCCTAATTTCATTTCGCCTCCGTGTTGAGAGTGACACGCCGAAGCCCTTTGTCAGGTTAGGTTTTCTGCGTCCAAAATTCCCGGCCAGCAGTCATACTCGGTGTGTGCGGTCAGAAGGAGCTTCGGCAGCCGTCGTGAAGTCTTGCTGCCGCGTCGTGAAAAAGCGTATGAAGGTTAGTGGAGTTGACCTCCATTCGCAAGAATTAATAAGTGGCGAAAACGACTATCTGGTGACCGTTTCGGCTACCCGGCCAGCTCGCGCCCTCCCATTTAAAGGGTTGACTGTGGTGACGTACTCAATATCGGGCGGGATTCGGCTCGCGGTTGACCTTCGTGAGAATTCGTCCGCCCTGATTCGGGCGGAAGGGTGAAACGTTTGTGGGTTAAGGAGGTTCGCGTCGAATGGGCTTGTGAGAGCCCGTTTCGCGGCTTTGTCGTCGTCGAAGGCTGGCGCGGCCCGCGCGCGCGCCAGCCTTGATTGCTTATCGCAAGACCGTGATGGCGATGAGCTGCTGGCCGGAGATGACGTACTCGGCGGCGGGCAGTTCCTTCTCGTCCACGGGCGAGAGCATGGTCGGCGTGAAGCCGCCGGTCGAGCGGTCGCTGTTCAAAGTCGCGACGAAGGAGGGCGGGAGGTTCGGCATCTCGTCCGTGCCGATGACCGCGCCGGGCGTGATGCGGAAGAGCTTGACGTAGAGCCGGTCGTTCTTCTTGATCTTGTTGATCGCGCCGACGAGTTGCGAGAGGTCTTTCGGGACGAAGCCCTGTGTGGCCGAAGCCTGCTGCAAGGAGCCGCCGTCGCCGACGAAGAGGATGAGCTGGCCCGGCGGGATGTCGGAAGGAATCTCGACGGGGATGCGCTGGACGAACTGCTTGCCGGAGTCGGTGCGGACGTAAGCCTGCACCTCGACGGTCTCGCCGCGACGGACTTCGCTGCGGTCGAGCGCGATGCGGTCGAGCGTGGCGGCGCGGCGCGAATCCGTGGCCGCGATGTCGAGCGTGATGGGGCCGAGTTCCACGCCGTCGAAGCCGCTCGACAGGAGCGCGGCGACGGGCGCGGCGACCGAACCGGCGGCGGAGAGTCCCGCGCCCTGCATCGAGAAGCGGCGTTCGAGCTGCACCGTCTTCTGGCCTTTGACTTCGATGGTGCCCTTGACGCTGATGGTCGAGTCGCCGAGGCTCCGCTCGCTCGAAGTGATGGTGTTATAGACCGTCATGTTCAAGAGAATCGGCGTCAAAAACTCGTCGCTCGCCACCTCGTAGTTGTACGTCTCGACGCGCTCGCGGCTCGTGTGGAGGTTGACGCGCACGGGAATCATCTTCGGCGCGCGGCCCAACTGCCCATAGACGCCCGGCGCTCTGTCCTGCGAGACCGCGCCGACCATCTGCCCCGGCACGGTGAGCTTGAAGGAGTTGAGCGTGTTCGGGATGACCGTCACGACCGACGCCTCGGACATCGGCATGTCCGAGGAGCCGAGGTTGAGGAAGGGGTGGCCGAAGGCGTAAACGCGGTCGCCGTCGCGGTACGTCACCGTCCCCGAAGCCGCCACCGAGAAGTCTCCGCGCACGAGTTGCACGCTGATGGAAGAGCCGGGCAGGAGCGTCTTGTCCGTCACCTTCCCCATCGGCGTGATGGGCGAAGCGCCGCCCATGCCGGAGACGGGGAGGAGGCCGTTGCCTTGCAACTGCGTCGAGAAGCGCGCGAGCGCGTCAGCCGTAAAGCCGCTGAAGACGACCGGCGTCGAGATGGGCGCGAACTGCTGTCCGAGCAGAGCGGCGAGCGGCGAGCCCGTCGCCACCGGCGCGATGAAGGGCGCGGCGCTCAACTTGTTCTGCGGCAACTCGAACTTCCAGTCCGTGCCGGAGAGTTGAGAGTAAGTGACGGCGCGCGGCTCCCGGAGGAAGCCGAACTGGTCGCGCCCGTCGCCGCTGCGCTGCGCCGCGCCGCGCTCGAAGATGTCAATCATCTGCTTGATGGGCGTGATTCCGGCGATGGGCTCTTTGGCGAAATTGAAGGTAAAGGCGATGGCCCCGACGAGCTTGCCTTCGATGTACACGGGCGAGCCCGACATCCCGCCGAAGACGCCCGTGCGCTCGACGTTCGCGCCGGAGAGGCGGACGATGATGGCCGACTGGCGCGGCTGCGGGTAGCCCGGCATGACGCCCAAGACCTCGACGCCGAACTCCTGCGTCTCAGTCCCCGCGAAGACCGTCCGCGCGACGCCCTTCTGCCCGACCTTAATCTCTTCGAGCGGGAAGAAGGCGACCGGCGTCTTCGCGCCTTCGGCTGGCTTCTGCGCGAACGCCGGGACGCTCAGGAGGATGGTCAGGGCGAAGAGGGCGAACAAATTTCTTTTCATCGAGCTACCTCTGGTCAGGGTAAGAAAGTGCGTCGTCGCGGAATCATTCGAGAGTGCCGTCAAACGTCTCCAACGTCGTTTGCTGGCCGTGTCAAAGGGGGTCGGGAAGAAGGCCCACGAAGTTGACTATAACTGCGCCTTTCGCGAACGGTCAAGCAACATCCGTGTGCAACCTTGATGATGCCCGAAGCTCAAGGGTTGCTTGGCTTTAGCCTGAATGGGACTTTCCGCGCCGCCCGCCTTCCCCGCCCCTTGTTGGCCGCTTCCGGCGCGTGCTATTTTCGCCGCGTGAACGACTCCGGCATTTCGACTTACTCGCAAAACTCACCGCCGCTTACTCCATGACCAACATCGAAGGCTTCATTCTGGCGGGCGGCGCTTCGAGCCGGATGGGGACGGACAAGTCCCGCCTGAGCCTCGGAGGCCGGACTTTCGTCGAGCGCGTCGCTCAGGCGCTCCGCCCCCTGACCGCGCGCGTCAGCGTCGTCAGCTCAAGGCCCGACGCTTCGAGCTTCGGGCTCCCCGTCGTCCCCGACATCCACGAAAGCAAAGGCGCGCTCGGCGGCCTCCACGCCGCGCTCAAGAGTTGCCGCGCGGGCTACGCGGCGGTCGTCTCCTGCGACCTGCCGTTCGTGACGGGCGAACTGCTTCTCCGCCTCGCCTCGTTCCTCGACACGGAGGTCGAGGCTGTCGTCCCTCACCAGAGCGACGGGCGACCGCAACCGCTCTGTGCGCTCTACGCCGCGTCGGCGTGCCTCGCCGTCGCGGAAGATTTAATCCGCACCGGAGAGCTTCGCCCCCGCGTCCTGCTCGAACGCGTCCGCACGCGCCGCGTCGCCTTCGACCAACTCTCCGACCTCGCGGGCGCGCAACTCTTCTTCACCAACGTCAACACCCCCGACGACTACGCGAAAGCACGGGAAGAAACGATGAACGAAAAAGAGGAACCAGAAGGCAGAATCCGCTAATCAGAAGAGAAGAGGCAGCGGCCTCTTCCTTCCGGCTCCTGACTCCTGACTCCCGAATTCTGTCTTTCCGTTCGGCGTTCCGCGCTCATCATTTCCCCCTAAATCTCTCTTCGCCTTCGGGCTCTCTTCATTTACAATGAGCGCGTCATGCCTCCTCCCCGCCGCGCAGGAAAAAAACTGTTCACAGCGCTGCTCCCGATCCTTCTGATCGTGCTGCTGGCGCTCGTCGGCCTGTCGGCGTGGCTCGTTTACGGGGCGACGCACCCGCGCTCGCAGCCTTACCTCGTGACTCCCGAAAAATTCGCGCGCCTCAGCGACCGTGGGCTGACGGCGAAAGAGGAGACTTGGCCGAACCACGACGGGACGACCGCGCGCGGCTGGCTCGTGCGCGGGGTCGAGGGCGCGCCCTCCGTGCTCCTGCTCCATCGCTACGGCGCAGACCGCTCTTGGCTCCTCAATCTCGGCGTCAAGCTGAGCGAGGCGACCGACATGACCGTGCTGCTGCCCGACCTCCGGGCGCACGGCGAGAATCCGCCCGTGCCCGCCTCATCCTTCGGCGCGCTCGAAGGCGAAGACGCCGTTGCGGCCATCGAATTTCTCCGCACGTTGAAGACGGCGCAGGGGCGACCGCTCGCCGGAGAGCCGGTCGGCATCTACGGCGTCGAGATGGGCGCTTACGCCGCGCTTCAGGCCGCGTCGAAGAACACGGGCGTCCGCGCGCTCGTGCTCGATTCAGTCCCCGACGCGCCGGGCGACGTGCTTCGCGCCGCCGTCAAGGCGCACACCGGCTTCGACAACGACGCGCTCGGCTTCCTCGCCGGGCTCGGCACGCGACTCTACTTCTACGGCCACTACGAGAACCGCTCGGCCTGCACCATCGCCGAGACGCTGAGCGACCGCCGCGCGCTCCTCCTTTCGGGCGAAGACGCCGGCCCCCTTCGCCTCTCGACCGAAACGCTCTCCAAGTGCTTCCCCGCCCACGCCAACGCCGAGACACACACCAACTTGCCCTTGACCGGCATCGCGCTCGCCTCCGCCTCGCCCGAACAGGGCGAACTCTACGACCGCCGCGTCATCGAATTCTTCGACCGCACGTTAAGAGGAAATTAAGAGCAGAGGCTAGAGGCTAGAGACTTGTTCAGAGCGTGTCTTTAACAAGCCTCCAGCCTCTATCTCGTTTGGACGAGGACGAGCGCGGCGTGGCCGTTGTCGCCGATGATTGTGGCTTCGACGCCGGGCGCGTCCGTGAGTTGATGCACGTACTCCGGCGGGACGAGGACGAGGGCTTGACCACCGGCCTCGCGGACGGCCTCGACGGCTTCCGGCCCGCCTTCGAGTTTCAAGGGCTCGCCTCCCGCGTCATAGACGATGCGGCCCGCCGCGTAAAACTCGGCGGTGCGCTCAAGGTTGTGGAGTTGAAAGACCTTGAGACGACCGAGCCCGCGCGCCCCGGCCTCCGCGAGCAGCGGCGCGACCGATTCCGCGCGCGCGAACTGCTTGAGCGCGCAGCCCGCCGCGAACGCGATTGTCAAAAGCGTCGCCCCCGCGATTGAGAGAACGCACAACTCCCGCTTCCGCGTGAAGAAGACCGCGACCACTCCCGCCACGCCCGCGGGCACAAGCACCGCCGCCGCGCAAGCGAGCGGGAGACGGAGGGATTCCGGCAATCCCTTCATCAACCCGAAACCGCCGAAGCCGTACAGCCATGCACCCGCCGCGAAGAGCAGCAGCGCGAGCGCGCCCGTCAAACGCATCGCCGTCCCGCCTTCGCCGTCCCGCAAAAACCTGAGCACTCGCTCCGAGGCCAGCAGCGCCGCGCCCGGCAGCGCGGGCAAAACGTAGCCGGGCAGCTTCGACCCCGACAGCGAGAAGAACACGACCGGCACGACGAGCCACGCCAACGCCATCACGCGCAGCTTGCTCTGAGCGTCCTCGGCCCGCCAGTCCAACTCCCTCAGACTCCACAGCCCGCCCGCCAGAAACGCCGTCCACGGCAGCGCCAGCAGCGCCATAATCGGCAGGTAAAAATAGAAGGGCTGCGGGTGGTGATACTTGTTCGAGACGTAGCGCGCGAAATGATGTTGCAGAAAGAACTCATCTACGAACTCGTGCCCGTGCTGCCAGACGACCGGCCCGTACCACGCCGCCGCGACCGTCAAACAGATCACCGCGCCCGAAAAGATTCCGAGCCGCAGAGGGTTCGGCAGCTTCCGCCGGAGCAGAAAGTAGAGCCCCACGACGCCCGCCGGAATCACCACGCCGATTAAGCCCTTCGCCAGCAGAGACGCGCCGACCCCGGCATAGAAACCCGCCAGCAGCCAACGCCTCCGCCGCTCGTCCCGCTCGATCTCCGAAACGAAGAAGCACGAAAGGCTCGCCGTCACCGTCGCCGTCAGAAGGATGTCGAAGCTCGCGCCGCGCGCGAAGACCAGAAGCCCCGCGCTCGAAGCCGTCACCGCCGCGCAGACCACTCCGAAAGGTCGCATCAACTCGCCCGCCGAGAGTTCGACCCTCCGCCCCACCCAGCCCGCGAGCAGCAGCGTCGAGACGCCCGCGCACGCCGACCCGAAGCGCGCCGCGAACTCCGAGACGCCGAACAACGAGTAGGCCGCCATCATCAGCCAGTAGAGCAGCGCGGGCTTCTCGAACCAGTGATGGCCGCCGAGCGTCGGCGTCACCCAGTCGCCGCGCGCGTGCATCTCGCGCGCGACCTGCGCGTAGCGCGGCTCGTCCGGCCCCAGCAGCGGCGCGGCCCCCAGACCGAAAAAATAGACCGCGCCCGCCGCCACGAGCACTAAGAGCCAAGCGCGCTTGGCATGGAGGAAACGTTGCAAGTATATTCTCCGAAAGCTGATGAGCTTTCAGCTTTTAGCTCTGAGCTATGAGCCGGATGCCTTTGATGAATCCTGACGAGTATCATTCAAGTAAGACTCTTGTTCAACCGCGCGGCGCGGACGGCACTTAAGGATTCGCGCGCTCAGGGCTCAAAGCCGAGAGCTAACAGCTTTCCCGGAGGGAAACTTTTGACGCTTCGCACCGCCTGCATCGGCGTCGGCCACTTGGGCCGCCAGCACGCGCGCATCCACGCCGCGCTCGCCGCCGAAGGGAAGACGAACTTCGTCGCCGTCTGCGACCTCGACGAGACGACGGCCCGCCACGTCGCCTCCGAGCGCGAGACCGCTTGGACGACCGACTGGCGCTCGCTCGCCAGTCGCGTGGACGCCGTGAGCCTCGCCACACCCACCGAGTCGCACGCCGACATCGCCTGCGAGCTTTTGGAGGCGGGCGTCCACGTCCTCGTCGAGAAGCCCGTCTCGCGCACGCTCGCGGAGGCCGACCGGATGATCGCGTCAGCCGCGCGCGGCGGCGCGCTCCTGCAAGTCGGACACCTCGAACGCTTCAACCCGGCGCTCGTCGCGTTGCGGCCCCACGTCCGCCACCCCGTCTATTTCGAGATTCACCGCGTCGGCGAGTTTACCGCCCGCTCGCTCGACATTGACGTGGTGCTCGACCTGATGATTCACGACCTCGACATCGTGCTCTGGCTCGTCGGGCACGAGGCGGAAGTGACGGACGTGCGCGCCGTCGGCATCCCCGTTTTGACGAACCGCGTGGATGCCGCCAACGCGCGCATCGAGTTCGCGACCGGAGCGGTGGCGAACATCACGGCCTCGCGCGGCGGCACCGAGAAGATTCGCAAGATGCGCTTCTTCCAACCGCACGACTACATCGCCGTGGACTACGCCGCGCGCCGCGCTTCCATCAGCAGCCTCGTGCCGCCGAACGCCTCCGGCTCCTGGCCCGGCGTCCACGTCAACAACCTCGACATCGCCGACGTAGAGCCCTTGCGCGCCGAGATCGAGACGTTCCTCGAAGCCGCGCGTGCGGGCGGCCCGGCGCACGTCACCGGCGCGGAAGGCCGTCAGGCGCTCGCGCTCGCGCAGCGCGTGCTCGAACGCATCCACGAACACCCGATTGTCGCGGGGCTCGGAGCACGGGATGAGTGAGCAAGCCGGATTGATGAACGAGCACAAGGCCGGAACCGAAGAGCCGAAGATCGCCGCCCTCCTCGCCGAACGCATCGAGGCGGGCGACTTCCCTTCGGCGGTCTATCTGGTCGCCGAGCGCGGGCGCGTCATCTACGCCGGGGCGCTCGGCGACGCGGTGCGCGAGCCCGCGCGACACCCCGCGCGACTCGATACGATTTACGACCTCGCCTCGCTGACGAAGCCGCTCGTGACCGGACTTCTCTGCGCGCTCTTCGCCGAGCGAGGGCTTTTAGAACTCGACGCCACGCTGTCGAGTTATCTGCCGGAGTTCGAGCGCGAGGACAAGCGCGCCCTCACCGTTCGGCAACTTCTGACGCACACTTCGGGGCTCCCTTCATGGCGGCCTCTCTACCTGCTCTGCGAGGGCGAGAGGGAACGGGTCTTGAGCGTCATCGCCGAGCAGCCCCTCGAATACGAGACGGGCACGCGCGTCATCTACAGCGACCTCGGCTTCATCACGCTCGGCTTCCTCCTTCGGCGACTCACCGGCAACGCACTCGCCGAACTGGCCCGCCGCGAAATCTTCGAGCCCCTCGACTTGCGCGACACCCTCTTCAACCCCGAACAGGCGAGGCAGACCGGCGTCGCCGCCTGCGAGTCCGGCGGCAACGCGCACGAGCGCGGGATGTGCGAGGGCGAATACACGGCCACGCTCCACGCCGCGCGCTGGCGCGAGCACACGGTCTGGGGCGAAGTGCACGACGGCAACGCCTACTTCCTCGGCGGGGCCGCCGGACACGCCGGGCTCTTCTCGACGGCGACCGAAACGCTCCGCATCGCCGGGCAGTTCGTCGCCGCGAGCACGCGCCTGCTCAAGGCCGAGACGTGCCGGCTCTTCCGCACCGACATGACGGAGGGTTTGGACGAGGCGCGCTCGCTCGGCTGGCAACTGGCCGCGACCGAAGGCTCGACCGCCGGGCCGAAGCTCCCGCCCGACGCCTTCGGCCATCTCGGCTTCACCGGCACGAGCTGCTGGATTGACCCGCGCGAAGAGCGCATCTTCATCCTCCTCACCAACCGCACGCACGCGCGCCCGCTCCCCTTCGTCAACATCAACGGCGTGCGCCGCAGCTTCCACTCCTTAGCTGTCGAAGCGCTCGAAGCGCGATGAGCGAAGCCGAGACAGAGGCCCGCCGCCGTGGCCGCCGCGTCCCCTTCGCCGAGGCGTTCCGCTTCTGGCTCAAGCTCGGCTGGATTTCGTTCGGCGGCCCCGCCGGTCAAATCAGCATCATGCACCGCGAGTTGGTCGAGCGCCGCCGTTGGATTTCCGAAGAGCGCTTCCTCCACGCCTTGAACTACTGCATGCTCCTGCCCGGCCCGGAAGCGACGCAGCTTGCCGTCTATATCGGCTGGCTCATGCACCGCACGTGGGGCGGCATCGTGGCGGGCGCGCTCTTCGTCATCCCTTCGATCTTCGTGCTGCTCGCGCTCTCCTACATCTACGCCGCGCACGGCAACACGACCTTCGTCGCGGGGCTGCTCGCCGGCTTCAAGCCGGTCGTCGTCGCCATCGTCGTCGAGGCCGTGCTCAGAATCGGTGGCCGCGCGCTCAAGCGCCGCGCGCACTTCGCCATCGCCGCCGCCGCCTTCGTCGGCATCTATTTTCTTCAAGTCCCCTTCCCCCTCATCGTCCTCGCCGCCGGACTCGTCGGCTTCCTCGGCGCGCGCTTCCGGCCTGAGACTTTCGCCCCCGCGAAGAACGACGAGAAGATAGGCGAGCCCGCGACGGCGGACGAGCGCACGGCGACCGGAGAGGAAGATGCAGCCAACAGAAACGAGGCGAAGGGCGGAGACGCTATGCCGCTCGTCATTGACGACCACGCGCCACCGCCGCCGCACACGCGGCCTTCAAAGCGGCGTGCCATCCGCGTGCTCGCCTTCGGGTTCGCGCTCTGGGTTCTGCCGCTCGCGCTACTCTTCGCGGCGCGCGGGCGGGGCGGCGTTCACCAGCAGGAATATCTCTTCTTCACGAAAGCGGCGCTCGTCACCTTCGGCGGCGCGTATGCCGTGCTCGCCTACGTGACGCAGGCCGTGACGAGCACGCCTTTTAACTGGCTCACGCCCGCGCAGGCGGTGGACGGACTCGCGCTCGCCGAGACGACGCCGGGGCCGCTCATCATGGTCTTGCAGTTCGTCGGCTTCATGGCCGCGTGGAATCACCCGCCCGCCGGGATGAGCCCCGCGTCGAGCGCCGTGCTGGGCGCGCTCTTGACGACCTACGTGACTTTCCTCCCCTGCTTCGTCTTCATCTTCGTCGGCGCGCCTTACATCGAAGTTATTCGCGGCAAAAGGAATCTGGAAGGCGCGCTCTCCGGCGTGACGGCGGCGGTGGTCGGCGTCATCTTCAATCTCGCGCTCGTCTTCGGCGCGGCGGTCATCTGGCCGCGAGGGCTCGCGGGCGGCACGGATTGGTTCGCCGCCTTGCTCGGAGTGGCCGCGTTCGTCGCCCTCTACCGCTTCAAGCTCGAAGTGCTCTGGGTCGTCCTCGCGGGCGGCCTGCTCGGCCTCGCGCGCGTCTTCCTCTTCGGCTGATTCCGCCGGGCGAAAATGTTGTACTATACGGGCGGCGGACGCTTCCCCCGCCCGGACTCGCGGCAACGACTTTAGACTTGAGCCGATGCGTTCCTCCCTCCACAGACTTTTTCTCGCGCCCGCTTTAGCCTGCGCCATCCTCTGCCCGTCCCTCGCGCTCAGGGCGCAGCAGGACGGCCCGCGCACGCGTCCTCGACGCGTGACCGCGACTCCCGCGCCCGAAGTCCAGACCCCAGAGCAGACCGATTCGCAGACCGAGACGAACACGCCGCGCCTTTCAGCCGAGCCCTTAATCCGCATCGGACTTTCGACCGGCGCGCGCTCCGTCACCGTCTCGACCACCGGGCGGCTGCTGCGCGTGGACGGCGCGGAAGTCAATCAACTCGAACTCGCGCGCGTCCGCATCGAGCCGCGCGTGCTGCCGCCGTTGGACGCGCCGACGCCGGACGCTTCGACCGGAGAGGAAGAGTTATTCGATACGGCTTCCAAGAGGACGCACGCGCCGCCGAACTCTTTCCCCTCGACGAAGGAAAGCAAGGCCGCGCCGGGGGGCGAGATTAAGACGGCCCGCTCCGCGCCGCCGAAGACGGACGCAATGACCGCGCCGAGAGGTAACGTCCGTCTCGCCTCGCGCACGAACGCGGCGACGCGCGGCGCGGTGCTCTACGAGCCGGGCAACACGAAGCCGCTCGCCGACGTGCGCG
>DASTQX010000025.1:0-6358 GCA_035761505.1 Pyrinomonadaceae bacterium | reverse complement strand
CCCACGGCTCGCGCCGTGGGCTACATTCTTCCGCCCCTTTCAGGGGCTACATTCTAATGCCCTCTCCGGGAGCTTTCTATGACAACGCGGCGGGGTCGAAGAGGAGGGGGAAGAAGCGCCCGCCCATCTTCTCGCCCTTCGGGACGACGGGCACGCCTGCGAGGAGCGGCGAGTCGGAGTCGGACACGACGCCGTCTTGGAAGACGTTGATGACGGTGGCGCGGCGCGGCCTCTCGGTGTCGTTCGCGTAGGAGCCGTGAATCGTGCGCGGGTGATGAAAGGCGGCCTCGCCTTTCTTTAGCTCGGCGGCGACCGGAAGGAATTGTCGTTTCTGCTCTTCGGTCAAAACGGACTCGATGGCCCCCATCTCGCCGGTCAGGCCCGTCACCGGCAGGTCGGGCCAGAGGTGGCTGCCGGGCACGTAATGAACGCAGCCGTTCTCGCGCGTCGCGTCGTCGAGGCCGATCCAGCAGGTGAGGTGCGCGAGCGGCCTTGTGCGCGTCCAGTAAGAATAGTCCTGATGCCACGCGACGACTCCGCCGTGGCGCGCGGGCTTGCAGAAGAGTTGGTCGTGCCAGAAGCGCACCGCCGCGCCGCCGAGCAGTTGCGAAGCCGCGACCGTAAAGGCCGGATGCCACAGAATGTCGTGGAAGCCTTCGGCCACGCGCCAAGCGCCGAGCGCGTGGAAGAGGACGCGCGAAGGGTTGCGCGACTCGTTCGAGTGATACTCGTAGAAGAGTTGCCGCCCCTCGTGCTCAGGGTTCATCAAGTCCGCAAGCTCTCCGCGCAGCGCCTCGACCTGCTCGTCCGAGAGCACGCGAATCCCGCTCAGATAACCGTTCTCTTGAAAGAACTCGACCTGCTCGTCCGAGAGCCGGTAACGCTCCCACTCCCGCGCCGAAGCGGGGCGCGGGACGAGGCCGCCGATTGGCCCGTGACGCTCGGAGAGGTCTTCGGACATAAACGGAATTTACTTCGCGGCCTGTGCGCCTCCGGCGTCAAATAAATTCTCACGCGAAGGCGCAAAAGGCGCGGGGCGGGCTCTTACTTCGGCAGCGTGTTCAGCTCCGCGATGCGCGCGCGAACTGCGCCCGTGAAGATGCGTACCTCTTCGGGCGTATAGTTGGCGGCGCGGAAGGCGTCGCCGATCTGGCGCTCGCTGAGGCGCGCGAGCCAGCCGCCGAGCCAGCGACCGTCGGCGACCGTGACGTTTTTGAGCATGCCGGGATTGACGCCCGCGTAGTGGAACTTGACGTAGCCCTGCTTGACCTCTTTGATGAACTTCGACTCGGCGTAATCCTGCGGGTGGTTGCGGCTCCGCTTGAGTTGCCAGAGGCGACCGCTGCCGGTCTTGCCGAGCGTCGCGCCGAGGTCGCTGATGCCGTACTGCAACTCGTCCGCGCCGGGCCTTTGGACGTGGAAGATGACGTTGTTGTCGTCTTTGGTGTCCCAGTTGTTGAGGAAGACCATCAAGACCTTCAAGCCCTGCATCTCGCGTCGGCCCTCGAAGGGGCTGCCGACCCACGGCCACTCGTCGAGCCGCTTGACGCCTTCGGGCCGCGCCTCGAAGCGAACGTTGCGGTAGCCGCCGCCCGCGCACGCCTCCTCTTCCTTCGGCGCGGGAGCGCCCTCGATGCGGACGCAAGGGATGAGATAATTGATCTCGGTCTGGTAGCCGACGGCCCAGACCAAGCGCACGGCGGCGGTCTCGCTCTGCGCCTCCTTGCCGAGCTTCGCCACCCAGGTCTTCCCCGCGCCGTCCTTGACGCGGTACTTCTTCGACCAGCCGCCCGTCTCCTCTCGGACGAACTCGACGCGGCTCAGGTCGGGCTTCATCCTCTCGCCGCCCGGCCCGGCGAGGAGGTCGCGCGAATCAATGTCGCGCGGCTCCTCCCACAAGACGGCCTTGCCCGGCGGGAGCGGCTTCTTCTCTTTCTTCTTCTTGTCCTGCGCGAGCGCGCCGGGGAGGCCGAAGACGAAAAC
Organism: Pyrinomonadaceae bacterium; assembly: GCA_035761505.1. Taxonomy (GTDB): domain Bacteria; phylum Acidobacteriota; class Blastocatellia; order Pyrinomonadales; family Pyrinomonadaceae; genus JAIVJM01. Next base: position 4,375 of record DASTQX010000025.1, on the reverse strand, counting down.
GAGCGCCACGGCGGCGGCGACCTTGAGAGCTTCACTTCGCTTGAACATCAATCAATTCTCCGCAAGCGCGCCGGGCCTCTCCTTAAAGCGTCCGAAGACACCTGCGAGACCCGGCGCGCGTTCGACTTTTAATCTCAAGACGAGGCCAATACTAACAGCACGGCGCGGCGGTTGACTACAGGGGCGGAAGCGCCCCGCGCCTCTACTGCGGGCAGGCGCGGCTCCGCGGCTCCGCGAGCCCGCGCGTCGCGCATTTGATTAAGAGCTTCCAGCTCTCGATGGGCGTGTTCTTGACGTTGAGGTGGCTGGCGAAGTAGCCGAGCCTCTGCGTCTCCGGGCCGTCGGCCCACTTGAAACGCTCCTTGAGATAGTAGGGCGGGATTGATTGGTAGTAGAGCGCGACGCGCACCGAGGCCGCGCCGCGCGTGCGCGCGTTGAGCGGCACGCGGTAGATGATGTTGTCCGCGCCGCTCGCGCCGGGCGGGTTGGCGAGCCGGGAGTAGTTCGGGTCTATGAAGTCGGGGTCGCGCGCGGCCTCGAACTCCGGGCCGCTGACTTTGGCGAAAGGGCCGTCGGGCTTCCAACCGCGCGGGAGGATGCGGTTGTCTTTGACCACCTCGTCGAGACTGACGAAGCTCGTCGTGATGAAGCCTTCGGGGTCTTTCACCAGCTCCTCGTAGATTTGCACTTGCTCTTCGCTCGTGATGGTCTCGAAGTGCGGCTGCCAGAGCTGGCGGCAGACCTTCGGGTCGAGCCGGTCTTTGCACAACTCGCGGCAGCGGCGCGGGTCTTGCCCGCTCACGCAGACGACCTCCATCAACTCCGACGGCATGACCTCCTCGCCCGTGCCGACGAGGATGGCCCCGACCGAGTTGGTGCGGCCCGAAGCCCAGAGCACGCGGCCCCCGGCGTCCAAGACCTCGAAGGTCAGGAAGGCGCGGCGGAACTCGACGCCCGAAGGGAAACTGTGCCCGGCCAGATTCTCGACGCGGACATTCGCTTCGAGGTGCTCGGCGGTTCGCTTGAGCGAAGTGACTTCGACTCTGGCCGTCTCGTTGCGCGCCAGTTCGACGCTCGAATGTTGCGCGGTGATTAAGCCCGACTCGCCCGCGCTGTACATGTAATCGTTTGTGCGGACGCCGAGCGTGTCCGGGAACTGCTGGAACATCTGCATCCCGAAGACGTTGATGCCGAGCAGGGTGTGGCGCGAGTATTCGTCGCGCACGCGCAAAGTTATCTCTTTGTCCGGCGCGCGATAGTCAACGTATGGGTAGAGGATGTCTTCGATGTTGGCGATGCGGTAGCGGAGCCGGCGACCGTTGTAGGTGTTCGGCATGTGACAGTCCTGACAGGTGCGCGCCGTCGCCGGGTCGAAGGGGTTGGCCTCGTTCTGATAGACGCTGTTGAGCCATTCGGGGTAAGTGGTCTGCTCGTAAATCTCCTTCGGCTTGCCGTGCTCGATGACCGGCTCGCCGTTTCTCTTGAAGACGGGCAGGACGACCGTGTGGCAACTCCCGCACATGGCCGAGGACTTCAACTGCTCGGCGTAGCGCGGCGTCATGCCGAGCGCGTTCTTCATGGCGAGCGGCGCGACATCCTCGTAAGGGCCGTTGATGGTGTCGGGCGGGTCAACGTTAAAGTTGCCGGTGAAGCTCGCGGGCGTGCCCAGACCCTCCTTCGCCATGTGGTGACAGGCGGCGCACGAAACGCCGTCGCGCGCGAGCGAGCCGTACTTGCCGTCCGCCTCGCCGGGCAGCGCATAGACCATGCTGTGCCTGAAGTCCTTCTTTAAATCAATGTGTATCTGTCGCTGGCCCATGACGCCGTGGCACTTGTAGCAGGTGTCTTCGAGGAAGCCCTTCTTTGTCGGGTAGCGCGTCGTCTCGGATTCGAGCTGCGCGTGGAAGATCGGGTCACGACCGGCGAGGCCCATCATCGAGGCCCGCCACTCGGTATAAGGCGAGAGGTTGACGGGCTTGCGCTTCGGGTCTTCAAACGTGTAGGCCATGTTCTCGGTCGAGGCGGCGTGACAGCTCAGGCACTGGTCGGAGGTGACGAACTGCTCCGGCCCCTTCGCGCCGGGATAGACGTGGTCGAGCGCTTCGCCGGGGAAGGCGAGCGGCCCCTTCGAGTTCGCCGGGAGCGGCACGTTTTTGAAGAGGCGGAGGAAGGCCGGGTCGGGCGCGGGGAGCGGGTCGGGCAAAGTGTCGCCGAGTTCGCTCGCGTCGGCGACCTGTTCGTGGAAGTCTTTGTTGCGGCGCGGCTGCGGCTGCATCGTCGGGTCGAGGACGACGAAGGTGATGGGGTCGCCCGTCACGTTCTTGCGGCTTGCGAAGGTGGACTCGGTCTCGGCGGAGGCGTGGCAGCGGATGCAGTAGAGGCCGAAGCCGGAGTCCGGGTAGTCGAGCTGCGGCTTGCTCTGCGGCCCCGCGCCCGCGCCGTGATAAGACCAGTACCAGCCGTCCCAAGAGCCGCGCTTGTCCTTGACCATCACCGTCCAGCCGCGCAAGACCGAGCCCTCGCGCGCGGGCGGGTCGAACATCTCCTTGACGATCATCTCGCGGTCGGGGAACTCGCCCGCGCGCTCGCGCCGCTCCGTCCACTTCCAAGCCTCCGGCGAGTAGAAGACCTTGACCGCCGGGTGCGTGCCGAACGAGCTGCCGTTGATGAAGGGGCCGGTGTTGCGAATCTCGCGGTCAGCTGTCCACTTCTGGTAACAGCCCTTCTCCAAAAAGTCGTAGAGCAGCCGCTCGAACTTCTCCGTCCCGATCTCGCTCGGTCGCGGCAGAGGGAACGGGATGTCGCACCTCGCGTCCGCCTTCCGCGCCGAGGCGCTCTCCGCATCCGCGAAGACGAGCGCCGCGACGAAGAGCGCGCAGAAGAGAAAGACCACGCTCAGACGGCAGAGATTCCAGCGCGTCATAATGCCTCCTCCCGTTCGTGTCACGCCTCCGGAGGCGGACGAAGAGAAACGCCTGACACCGACTCCCTGTGAGGCAGAAAACGACTTCTCCCGCAGACTTACTTTGAAGACTTAAAACCGGCGCGGATGAGACTGTGACCGGGGTTTGAATGTACGAGGTCAAGCATGAATCGCAGGCGCGGCACCCGCGCCCGAAGCCTAAGTCTCTCGGCGGAGCGTGTCAACAAAAAACTCCGGCGCGTGACCGTAACTTACTCTTTGAGACCGGGGCGGACGCCTTTCTCTTTGGCGGCGGTCTGCTCCTCGACGGGTTCGAGCGACCAGAGCCAGCGCACTGACAGTTCGAGTTGCTTGCGGTCTTTCTTCGTCAGCGCCTCTTCGCCCTGCGCGAGCCAGCGCGCGGCCTCTTCGCGGTTGACGAAGGCGCGGCCCGGTCGCTGGAAGTAGCGGAACCAGTCCTCCCAGAACCAGTCCTGCGCGAGCAGGATTTGGCCGCGCAACTCGACGAGCGCGCGCGCGGCCCTCTGCACGCCGCGCGTGTCGCCGCGCGCGCCCGACTCCTTCAGCTCGCGGTAGAGCGCGTCGAAGCGGTCGCGCTGCGCCGCCGTCCCGTGACTCTCCGCCACGCGCTCGACATCGCGCGCCCGCGCGAGCGCGTCTTCGAGGCGCGGGTTCTTCTGGTTGACGCGCGCGCGACTTTCGAGCCCGGCGAGGCGCGCGCGCAACTCGCGCAGGCGCTCGACCGTGCCGCGCGCGTAGTCCTGATCTTCCGTCTCAAGGGCCGCGCCGCTCCCCGCCGAGACTTCGAGGTCGAAGTCTTCCAACTCAAGCCGCAGCCGCGCGCACTCTTCGCGCCAGCCACGCTCGCCGCGACGGTCGCCCCAGTGCGATTCCTGCATCTCGCCGGGCAGAAGGTCGCCGCCCTCGTAGATGAATTCGGGAAAGTCTTCGTCGCCCGCCTCGCCCGCCGCCGCGCCGTGCTCGGTCAGGAACTCTTCGAGCCTGAAGAGTCGCGCAAGGTAGCTCTCAATCTCGAAGGGCACGCCGCGCAGTAGCTCAAGGTAGTCGGGCTCTTCGTCCTTCGGGACGTAGATGCTCTCGGCGAAGTGCTCGTTGAGGTGCGGGATGAAGACCTCGACGGTGATGAGGCGCGAGGCGTCCACCTTGAGGTGGAGTTGTAGCTCCGCGCCTTCGGGGACGGGCCGCCGCACGCGCTCGCTCTCGATGTGCATGTTGCCGACCCAGTTGTTGGCGCGCGGGTCTGTGAGCGCCTCGCCCTCCCAGAGCTTGATGGCGAGCGAAGTCTCCGGCTCGCTCGGACGCAGAGTGTGCGCGGCGCGGAACGTCAGAGTCTTCTCGGCGGGCAGCAAAGTCCGGCGCGGGAAGACGGGACTGAGGACGGCTGCGCCCTCTTCGTTCGAGACTTCGACCGAGATGGTGTGCGGCAGAGGC
>DASTQX010000024.1:0-13662 GCA_035761505.1 Pyrinomonadaceae bacterium | reverse complement strand
GGGAGCAGGAGTGGCTTAATTATTACGCCGTCATCGTTCTGGTCCGGCTACAGGAGTTGCTGGACCGCTACAGGCAGAACGGCGTGGAGTCGTGGCGCGTGGAGAAGTGCCGCCGCTTTCTTTTGAGCTTCTCCGAGAAGTCGTTTTATGAGTTGATGATGAACCCTGAGTATCCGGGCCGTGAATATTTTTCTCTCCCGAAATTCATCTGGAGGAACAGGCATCATCCGGGGCAGTTGAAGGCCATGCTCGCCATGTTCGTGAGGGGGTGGGCACCTGAGAGGTTGCCGGGGTCGCTTTATCAGGGGCTACGCACGGCGAAACGAGGGGTCTGGAAACTCTTCGGGAGGGGCTGAGTTCGCGTACCGGCTGATCGGGTCATGCCGAGCGGGAAGACGTGCCTGCGAGGTCAACCGCGACGTGAAAGACGTGAGGAGCGATTAGCGGATGAGAGTACTAATACTGGGCGGCTCCGGGATGCTGGGGCACAAGCTCTGGCAGACGCTCTCCGGGCGCTTCGACACGCGCGCGACGTTCCGCCAGTCGCCCGCTCTTTACGCGCGCCTCGGCCTCTTCGACCCCGCGCGCTCGATAGGCAACGTGTCGGCGCACGACTTCGACGGCGTGGTGCGCGCGCTCGCTCAGGCGCGGCCCGAAGTGGTCGTCAACTGCGTCGGCATCGTCAAGCAGGACGCGGCGGCGAAAGACCCTTACCAGTCCATTGCCGTCAACGCGCTCTTCCCGCACCGGCTCGCGCAGGCGTGCGCGGCGGCGGGCGCGCGGCTCGTCCACGTGAGCACGGATTGCGTCTTCACGGGGCGGCGCGGCAATTACAAAGAGACGGACGCTTCCGACGCCGAGGACATCTACGGGCGGACGAAGTGGCTCGGCGAGGTGGACTACGAGAACTGCCTGACGCTGCGCACCTCGATGATCGGGCGCGAGTTGCAGGGCGCGCACGGCCTCGTCGAGTGGTTCCTCTCGCAGCGTGGCCGGAGCGTGCGCGGCTTCAAGCGCGCCGTCTTCAGCGGCTTCACGACCGAAGCGCTGGCCTCAATCATCGGCGACGTGATCGCCGACCAACGGACTTTACGCGGCGTCTGGCACGTCGCCGCCGAGCCGATAAACAAGTTCGACCTGCTGACTCTGGTGAGAGACGCTTTCGGGTTGGACATCGAAATCGAGCCGGACGAGAACTTCGTCTGCGACCGCAGCCTCGACGGCTCGCGGTTCAGCCGAGAGACCGGCTTCGCGCCGCCCGCGTGGGGCGAGATGATCGAGCGGCTGGCGCGCGACGCGACGCCGTATGAGGGGATGAGAAGGAATTATGCTGACAGGTAAAAAAGTTCTGGTGACGGGCGGGACGGGCTCGCTCGGCAAGGTGCTGGTGCGGCGTCTGCTCTCCGGCGAGATGGGGGTGCCCCGGCAGATCACGGTCTTCTCGCGCGACGAGGCCAAGCAGCACTCGATGCGTCTGGCCTTCCAGCGGCTACGCACCGCGACCGACGAGGTCATCTACCACAACTTCGAGCGGCTTTTGCAATTCCGCATCGGCGACGTGCGCGACCCGCACAGCGTCAAGACGGCCTTGCGCGACGCCGACGTGGTCTTCAACGCCGCCGCGCTCAAGCAAGTCCCTTCGTGCGAGTACTTCCCCTTCGAGGCCGTGCAGACCAACATCAACGGTGCGGAGAACATCATCCGCGCCATCCGTGAGGGCGGCTTGGGCGTCGAGACGGTCGTCGGCGTCTCGACCGACAAGGCGTGCAAGCCCGTCAACGTCATGGGCATGACGAAGGCCGTGCAGGAGCGCCTGTTCGTGCGCGCCAACCTCGACGCCGAGCACACGCGCTTCATCTGCGTCCGCTACGGGAACGTGCTGGCCTCGCGCGGCTCGGTCATCCCGCTCTTCCACGAGCAGATTCGGCGCGGCGGCCCCGTCACCATCACGACGACCGACATGACCCGTTTTCTCTTGAGCCTCGAACAAGCCGTGGACACCATCTTCGCGGCCATCAAAGGCGGGCGGGCGGGCGAGACTTATATCCCGCGCGTGCCGTCGGCGCTCGTCACCGACATCGCCTCGGCGCTCGTCGGCGAGCGCGACATCAAGACCGAAGTCACCGGCATCCGGCCCGGCGAGAAGGTGCACGAAATCCTCGTCTCCGAGGAGGAGGCTTACCGCACCGTCGAGCGCGGCGACTATTACGTCATCATGCCGATGCTGCCGGAGTTGCGCGCCGACGAGGGCGAGCCCGCCACGCTCGGCAAGGAGTACAGCTCCGCCGACAGTCTGATGAACAAGACGGAGGTCGGCGAACTGCTCCGCCGCCACAACCTGATGGTCGGCGACCGCTTCATCTACGAGGAAGATATGCTCGCATGAAGATCATGACCGTGCTGGGCACGCGCCCGGAGATCATCCGCCTGAGCCGCGTCGTCGAGCGCCTCGACCGACTGTGCGAGCACCGCCTCGTCCACACGGGCCAGAACTTCGACCCGCGCCTCAGCGAATTGTTCTTCGACGAGCTGAAAGTCCGCCAGCCCGACCACTTCCTCGGCGTCCGCGGCGAGAGCTTCGGCGAGCAGATCGGGCGCATCATCTCGGAGTGCGAGCGCGTCATGCTCGCCGAGCGGCCCGACCGCCTGCTCATCCTCGGCGACACCAACAGCGCGCTCTCGGCCATCGTCGCCAAGCGGCTCGGCATCCCCGTCTATCACATGGAGGCCGGGAACCGCTGCTACGACGACCGCGTGCCCGAAGAGGTCAACCGCCGCATCGTCGACCACAGCAGCGACGTGCTCCTGCCTTACACCGAGCGCAGCCGCATGAACCTTCTGCGCGAGGGCTTCGAGGGGCGCAGGGTTTACGTCACCGGCAACCCCATCCTCGAAGTCATCGAGCACTACGGCGACGAGATCGCCGCGTCGAAGATTCACGCAGAGTTGGGCGTCGAAGCGGGCAAATACTTTCTCGTCACGATGCACCGCGCGGAGAACGTGGATGTTGAAGAGCGCCTGCGCTCGCTCATCCGCGCGCTCGAAGCTCTGGGGCGCGAGTACGGGCTGCCCGTGATTTGCAGCACGCACCCGCGCACGCGCGCCGTCATGGAGCGCTTCCGCGTGGACGCAGGTAAGCACTCGTTGATTCGCTTCTGCGAGCCCTTCGGCCTCTTCGACTTCATCGCGCTTGAGAAGAACGCCTTCTGCGTCCTGAGCGATTCGGGGACGGTGCAGGAGGAGTGCTGCATCTTCCGCGTCGCCAACGTCACCATCCGCGACGTGACGGAGCGGCCCGAAACTCTGGAGTGTGGCAGCAACATGCTGAGCGGGGCCGAACCCGAATCGGTCTTGCGCTGCGTCCGCACGGTGCTCGAACAGAGGGGCGAGTGGGCCGTGCCGCCGGAATACTTGGCCGCGAACGTGAGCCAGACGGTCGCCAAAATCCTGCTCGGCTACGCCGCGCCCGCGCCGCAGGCGTGAGATATGAAGTTCGCGCTCATTTCCAACGTCCTGCCGCCCTCGGAGTCGGCGCACGCGACGATCATCCACCGGCTCCTGCGCGACCTCGACCCGGCGAGCTACTGCCTGCTCTCTTCCAGAGACTACGTGACGGGCGACCAGCCGAACTATTCGGGCCGCCTCCCCGGCAAACACTTTCACCTCCCCCCGACCTTTAAATTGAAGCGCGGCTATCGCTTCGGCCTCAACCCGTTGCGCGAGAACTTTAACCTCGTCTTCGGCGTCTTCTCGCGCGCCCGCGCCATCGCGCGCATCCTCCGGCGCGAGCGGTGCGAGGCGGTCGTCGTCTGCACGGGCGGCAACGAGATACTCGACTTCCCGGCGGGCTATCTGGCGAGCCGTCTGGTCGGCGCGAAGTTCTACGCCTACCTGCTCGATCAATATTTCCACATGGTCTCCTACGTGCTCGGCGAGCACTTCCTCCAAAGACTCGAACCCGTCTTGATGAAAGGCGCGACCGTCGTCATCGCGCCCAACGAGTTCCTCTGCGAAGACCTCCGGCGACGCCACGGCGTCGAGCCCGTCATCATCCACAACCCGTGCGACCTCTCGGACTACGACGGGCCTTTGGAGGAAGACGGCGCGGCGGCGGAAGGCGAGGCGGGGCGGAAGCGCGAAGAGGTCAGGATTGTTTACACGGGCGGCGTCGGCCCCGTGCATTACGACGCGTTCCGAAATCTGCTGGCCGCCGTCGCGGCGCTGGGGCGCGAGAACGTGAAGCTGCATCTTTACACGGCGCAGCCGCGCGCGGATTTAGAGAGGGAGGGAATCGGCGGCCCGGCGCTCGTCTATCACGAGCACGAGTCGGCGTCGGCGATGCCGGGCGTGCAGCGCCGCGCCGACCTGCTCTTTCTGCCGCTCGCGTTCAAATCGCCGCACCCGGAGATCGTCAGGACGGCTGCGCCGGGGAAGATGGGCGAGTTTCTGGCGGCGCGGCGGCCCGTGCTGGTTCACGCGCCGCCGGACTCTTTCATCTCTTGGTACTTCCGCCATCACGGGTGCGGGCTCGTGGTTGATGAGGACGACCCGGCGCGACTGGCCGTGGCGCTCGATTCGATTCTCGAAGACGCCGCGCTGCGCGAAGAACTCGCCGCCCGCGCGCGCGAGCGAGCCGAGGCCGACTTCAGCCTCCCACAGGCGCGCGCCCGCTTCGCGGAGGTCTTGAAGCTGGACGGAGCCGTCCCGTCAAGCTGAGTTAAGCCGCGCGGCGAGTTTTTAAAAGATGAGTTTTGTAAGAGACGAGTTTTAAGAGGCGAGTGTTTTATCAAGATGAGTAATCCGACAGTCAGCGTCGTCCTGCCGGTCTATAACGGCGAGAACTACTTGCGCTTCGCCGTCGAGAGCGTGCTCGAACAGACCTTCCGCGACTTCGAGCTGATCGTCGTGGACGACGGCTCGAAGGACTCGACGCCGGAGATCGCGCGCGGCTACGGCGAGCGCGTGCGCTACGTCCGCCAAGACAATACGGGCGTGGCGGGCGCGTTCAACCACGGGATTCGACTCGCGCGCGGGCAGTACGTCAGTTGGCTCAGCCACGACGACCGCTTCCACCCGTCGAAGTTGGAGCGGCAGGTCGAGGCGCTCAAACCGCTCGGCGTCCCGGCGGCCTGCTTCACCGACATCGAGATGATTGACTCGCGCGGCGAGGTCGTCACGGAGCACCGGCTGCCGGAGTACGAGCGGGGCGAGACGCTGCGGCACGTCCTGACGGGCGGGCCGGTCTGCTCGGCCTGCTACTCGCTGATGTTCGACCGCCGCTGCGTCGAGGAGGTCGGCCCCTACTCCGAGACCTGGCGTTACACGCAGGACGTGGACATGCTCTCAAGGCTCGTCCGCCGCTTCCCTCTGTTGCGCGTGCCCGGCGCGTTGATGCAGGTCAGAGAGCACGAAGAGCGCGGCATCCGCTCCGAGAAGTGGGCGGAGGAAGTGCCGAGATTCTTCCGCGAGCGCATCGCCAGCATCCCCTTCGAGGAGTTGTTCCCCGAACACGGCGCGGAGGCTTCCAAAGCGGAGCGGTCGGCCTCGTATCTCTGGCTCGCCGACACGCTCTCGGCGCAGCCTTTCCCGATTTACACGGTGGCGTTTTCGCAGTACCGGCGCGCGCTCCGGGAGAATCCCGCGAACGCCCTGCTTCTGGCGCGGCGGATGGCGAGGCTATACTGGCTGCACCGGCAGCAGCAACGGCGGCGCTCTTAAGCCCCTCGGAGCCGCACGGTTTCGGAAAGCATGGCCTCGAAACTCAAGACGAAGGTGAAGGCTCTGGCGAAGCGCGCGGCGGTGGCCTCGAAGCTGAGGGGCTTGGCGCTCGCGCGCCGGAGCTTCGGCTGGCGGCGGCGCGCGCGGCGCGGGCTCGGACTCCCGGCGCGGCCTTACGGCGTCAACCTCGTCGGCTACGTGCGGGCCGAGACCGGGCTCGGACAGGCCGCGCGCGGGATGGCGGCGGCTTTGGAGGCGGCGGGCGTCCCGTTCGGCATCGTCAACTTCGAGGAAGGGAACCTCGCGGCGCACACGAACCTCGCGTGGAAGCACAAGGAGGTGGAGCGGCCCGGCTTCGACGTGACGCTTGTGTGCGTCAACCCGGACAACGCCGACAACCTGCGGGCGACTGTGCCGAACGCGCTGCTCGGCAGCCGCTACGTCATCGGTAACTGGTTCTGGGAACTCTCGGAACTGCCGGACGCGTGGACGCGTGAGTTCTCTTTAGTCAACGAGGTCTGGGCCGGGTCGCGTTTCGTCGAGCGGGCCATCGCAGCGCGCTCGCCCGTGCCGGTGGTGAGAATCCCGCCGGTCGTGCAGTTGACGAGGGGCAAAAGCCTGCCGCGCGGCTACTTCGGCGTGCCTGAGCGGCGCTTCCTGTTTCTCTGCGTCTGTGACACGATGAGCGTGTTGGAGAGGAAGAACCCGCTCGGCGCGGTGCGCGCCTTTAAGCGGGCTTTCGCGCCGGACGACGGGCGCGCGGCGCTGCTCGTCAAGTTCAATAACCCCGGCTTCCGTTCGACGGAGTTGGAGAGCGTGCTCGAAGAAGTACGCGGCGCGGCGAACATCCACACGCTCGAACGCGTCCTCAGCCGCGAGGAGATGGGCGCGCTGCTTGAGACGGCGGATTGCCTCGTCTCGCTGCACCGCTCCGAAGGCTTCGGCCTCGTCCCGGCGGAGGCGATGCGTCTGGCTAAACCCGCGCTGCTCACCAACTGGTCGGGCAACACCGACTACATGACGCCGGACAACTCCGTCGGCATCGGCTACGAGTTGGTGAGTCTGGGCCGCGACTACGGGCCTTACAAGTCGCATCAGGTCTGGGCCGAGCCCGACACCGAGCAGGCGGCCCGATGGATGCGCCGTCTGGTGGAAGAGCCCGGCCTCGCGCAACGAATCGGCGCGCGCGCGCGCGAAACCATCGAAGCCAATTACTCGCCGGAGGCCGTCGGCGCGCTCATCAAAAAGCGGCTCGACGACATCCGGCGCGACGCCTGAAGGGGCGGCGCGACTCCGCGTCCGTTTCAAGACGGCAAGGTATCAGCTCCCGATGATCTTTACCGAAACCAAAATCAAAGGCATCTACCTGCTCGACCCGCGCCGCTTCGAGGACGAGCGCGGCTTCTTCGCGCCCTCCTTCTCCGCGCAGGAGTTCGAGCGGCGCGGGATGGCGAGCCGCTTCATCGAGAACAACATCTCCTACAGCCGGAGCCGTGGCACTCTGCGCGGGATGCACTATCAGGCCGCGCCGCACGGGCAGGCGAAGCTGGTGCGCTGCACGCGCGGCGCGGTGTACGACGTGGCCGTTGATTTGCGGCCCGACTCGCCGACGTTCCGCGAGTGGGTCGGCGTCGAGTTGACGGCGGAGAACCGCCGTATGCTATACCTCCCCGGCGACTGTGGGCACGGCTTCCAGACGCTCGTGGACGACACGGAGGTCTTTTACATGGTGTCGCACCCTTACGCCCCCGACAGCGGGCGCGGCTTCCGCTGGGACGACCCCTTCTTCCAAATCGAGTGGCCCGACGTGGGCGCGCGAGTCCTACTTAAAAGAGATCAGGAGTATCCGGACTTCAAGTTATGAAAAAAGCACTGATTACAGGCATCACCGGGCAGGACGGCAGTTACTTGGCCGAGCACCTGCTCGACCTCGGCTACGAGGTTCACGGCCTCATCCGCCGCGTCGCGCTCGAAGACCCGACGCGCCGCTTCACGCGCATCGAGCACCTGCTCGAACGAGTCACGCTCCACCCGGCGAGCCTCGAAAGCTATCCTTCAATCTTCCACGTCTTCAGCAAGCACGAGTTCGACGAGTGCTACCACCTCGCCGCACAGTCTTTCGTCGCCGAGAGTTTCGCCGACGGCTTCTCGACGATGAACACCAACATCAACGGCACGCACTACGTCTTGGCGGCGCTCAGGGAGTTGCAGCCCGAATGCCGCTTCTACTTCGCGGGCTCCTCCGAGATGTTCGGCAAGGTGCGCGAGACGCCGCAGACCGAGGCGACGCCCTTTCACCCGCGCTCGCCTTACGGCATCAGCAAGGTCGCGGGCTTCGACCTCACGCGCAACTACCGCGAGGCTTACGGGATGTACTGCTCGTCCGGCATCCTCTTCAACCACGAAAGCCCGCGCCGGGGCTACGAGTTCGTGACGAGGAAAATCACCTCGACCGTGGCGCGCATTAAGGCCGGTCAGGCGTCGGAACTCCGGCTCGGCAACCTCGACGCTAAGCGCGATTGGGGACACGCCGCCGACTACGTGCGCGCGATGCACCTGATGTTGCAGCAGCCGGAGGCGGACGACTACGTGGTGGCGACCGGCCAGACGCACACCGTCCGGCAGTTCTGCGAGCGCGCCTTCTCGAAGGCCGGGCTCGACTACAACGACTTCGTAAAGATAGACGAGAAGTTCTATCGCCCGGCGGAAGTTGACCTCCTCATCGGCGACGCGGCGCGGGCCAAGTCGGCGCTCGGCTGGGAGCCGCGCTACACGTTCGAGCAGTTGGTGGACGAGATGGTCGAGTCCGACCTCGAAGCGGTCGCGCGCAAGGGCGAGAGGCCGCACACGCTGGCGGGCGGCGTCTCGTAAAAGTTCCGGCGCGCGGGCCGGGTTTGAGAAGGCTTTTGACGGCGATGAAGATTTCGGTCGCGATGTGCACTTACGACGGGGAGCGCTTCCTCCGTGAGCAGCTCGCGAGCATCGCCGCGCAGGAGCGCGCGCCCGACGAACTCGTCGTCTGCGACGACCGCTCGCGGGACTCGACGCGCGACATCGTCGAGGACTTCACCGCCACGGCCCCCTTCGCCGTCCGCCTCCACACGAACGAACGCAACCTCGGCTCGACGAAAAACTTCGAGCGCGCGATCACTCTCTGCGAAGGCGAGTTGATCGTGCTCTCGGATCAGGACGACGTGTGGCTGCCGTCGAAGCTCAGGCGCATCGAGGAGCGCTTCGCGGAGGAGCCGGGCGCGGGGCTCGTCTTCTCGGACGCCGAAGTGGTGGACGAGCAGCTTCGCCCGCTCGGTTATCGGCTGTGGGAGAGCGTCGGCTTCGACCTCGCGCACCGGCGACTCGTGCGCGAGGGGCGCGCGCTCGACGTGCTCCTGCCGGGCTGGACGGTGACGGGCGCGACGTTGGCTTTTCGTTCCGGGTTCAGGAATCTGGTGCTCGAAATCCCGGACGACCTCGCTTTGATTCACGACGGCTGGATAGCGTTGATGATCGCGTCGGTGGCCGAAGTCTCCTTCATCGAAGAGCCGCTCATCAAATATCGCCAGCACTCGCGGCAGCAGATCGGCGCGCGCGAGCGGAGGGTTGACGAGGACGCGGGCGGCGTCTCCGGCGTGAAGGAGGCTCTGCGGCGGCGGAACTCTTACGGCGAGATGATCGAGACGGCGCGGCGCGCGCGGCGCAGGCTCGAAGAGCGCCGCGCGGAGTTCGGCAGCGACGAAGCTCTGGCGAAGCTCGACGCGCGCATCAAGCACCTCCGCGCGCGGGCGAATCTGCCGGAAGGCAAGTTGAGCCGCGCCCGCTGCGTGCTGCGCGAGTTGCTGTCGCGGCGCTATCACCTCTACTCGAACGGCGTGTACAGCGCCGTCAAGGATTTGCTGGCTTAAGTGTCGTCGCTTTTGAGAGTCGAGCTTTCCATCGTCATCGTCAACTGGAACGGCGGCGAGCTTTTGAGTCGCTGCGTCGAGAGCGTCGTCGCCGCGCCGCCGCCGGTCGAGTACGAGATTGTCGTCGTGGATAACGCCTCCGCCGACCGGAGCGTCGAGACGATGCGCGGCGGGCGCGGGGCTTCGGCGCTCGAAGCGGCGGGGCGTCTGCGCCTCTTCCTCAACGAGGACAACAAAGGCTTCGGGCAGGCGAACAATCAGGCGTTCGAGTTGACGGACGCGCCGCTCCTCTTCCTGCTCAACCCCGACACCGAAGTGACGAAGGGCGCGCTCGAACGCCTCCTTGAGACGCTGCGCGCGGACGAGCGGACGGGCGCGGTCGGCCCGCGCCTCGTCAACACGGACGGGAGCCTTCAGGCGAGCGTCTGGCGCAACCCGCCGACGGCGCTCTCGATTCTGCTCTCGGCTTCGGGCGCGTGGCGTCTTCTGCCGAAGCGCGTGCGCGGAGAATTTTTGCTCGGCCACCACTGGGAGCACGACCGGCGGCGGCGCGTCTCGATGCTCGGCGGCGCGGCCATCCTCGTCCGGCGCGAAGTGATCGAAGAGGTCGGCGGCTTCGACGCGCGCTTCCACATGTACGGCGAGGACAACGAGTGGTGCCTGCGGATGGTGCGGGCCGGTTGGCAACTCGTCTTCGAGCCCGCGGCCATCGTCCTTCATCACGGCGGGCGCAGTTCGGCCAAGCGCTGGGACAGCGCCGAGAAGCAGCGTGTGCAACTCGAAGCCGCCTTCTTCTTTCAGCGCCACAGCCTCCCGCGCAGGCGGCTGGTCGCCAACCTTCTCGCGGGCTACCTCGCCTCTTCCTTTCAGCGCGCGTGCCGTCGCGTCGCGGGGCGAAGGCTCGAAGAGGTCGAAGTCTCGGCGGAAGTCCAGAAGAAGCAACTGCGGGAAGCGCTGCGTCGCGGTTGAAAATAGAAGAAGCGCGATTATCTTAAAGTCGAGCACATGAGCCGGAGCGTCAGCGTCGTCATCCCCACGTACAACTACGCGCCCTTTTTGCCGGGCGCGGTCGAGGGCGTGCGCGCGCAAGAGTGGGACGATTTGGAGATCGTCGTCGTGGACGACGGCTCGACGGACGAGACGCCGGAAGTGCTCGCCGCGCTGGCGAGGGAGCACCGGAACTTTCGCTGGTTCCGGCAGGAGAACGCGGGGGCCGCCGCCGCGCGCAACCGTGGCATCGAGGAGGCGCGCGGCGAGTTCGTCGCCTTCCTCGACGCCGACGACCTCTGGCTGCCGGGCAAGCTCGCGGCGCAGTTCGCGGCGCTGGCGGAACGACCCGCCGCAGCCTTCAGTTATACGGACGTGACGCTCAGACACCCGAACGGCACGGACGAAGACCTCGCGTGCGGAGTTCCGGAGCAGCCGCTCCTGCTTCAGTTGCTCGGCGGCAACCTCTTCGCCACCCCGACCGTTCTGGCGCGGCGCGAGTGCTTCCGCGAAGTCGGACTCTTCGACGCCTCCTTGCGGACGGGCGAGGATTGGGACATGTGGTTACGTCTGGCGGCGCACTTCGAGCACGCGCGCGTGGCGCGGCCCTTGACGGTCATCCGCGTGGCCGCACACGCGAAGTTCCCGGTCGAGACTCTGGAGCGCTGCACTTTGCGCGCGTTGGAGAGGCTTTTCGCGTGCCCGCGCGTCGGGCGCGCTTGGCCGTCGGTGGCGTCGAAGCGCCGGTTGATTTATGCTTGGCACTACTCCGTGCTCGCCAAATCATATTTGAATCAGGGGCGGCTCGCGGACTTCAGCCGCCTGGCGTGCCGGGCGCTCGGTTCGCATCCCGCCGCGCTGCGCTTCCTGAAGCGGGGCGCGCGGCGGGCGGAGTTGGAGAGGCGACTTTTTGATGTTGCGTAGCTTGCGAAACTTGCGCGCGTGGTGGGACTTCCCGCGCCGCCACCGCATCCCTGCGGAGGCGGTCGTTGTGGACATCGGCTGCGGCCACCAGCCCAACATGCGCGCCAACATCTTGGCCGACAAGTTCCTCGTGGACGACGCCGAACGTCGGCAGCCGCTCGCCTTGGACGAGCGGCCCTTCGTCGTCTGCGACGCGCTCTACCTGCCCTTCAAAGACGGGAGCGTGGACTACATCATCTGTTCGCATCTGGCCGAGCACGTCGAGGAACCGGAAGCGCTCTTCGCCGAACTCTCGCGCGTCGCGCGCGCGGGTTACGTCGAATGTCCGGGGCGCGTCCGGGAGATTCTGCACGGCTGGGAGTTCCATCGCTGGTACGTCGAGGTGCGCGGCGACGAACTCTCCTTCGAGGAGAAGCCGCGACGCCTCCACGACGCCGAACTGCACGAGTGGTTCTCGCGCCGCTTCGAGACCGACCCGCAGTTCGAGAGCTTCTTCGTGGATAACATGGAACGCCTCAACCTCGTCGCGGCTTATGATTGGGTCGGGAAGATTAAGTACACCGTCCGCCGCCTGCCGCGCGGCGTCTGGGAGCGCACGGCGGCGAAACTTGAGAAGAACGAGCCCGTGAGCCGCGAAGAACTCGCCGCGCAACTCAAGCGCGTGCCGCCGCCGCCCGTGTCGAGGAACGAGAGCATCAAGAAGCGACTGGCGCGCGTCGCGCGTCGCAAGTCCGACCCGCTCGCCGCCGGGCGTTTCCGCTCGATGCTCTGCTGCCCGAAGTGCAAGGGCGAACTTTCGGACGCGCCCGGAGGCTTCGGTTGCGCGAACTGCCGCGCGACCTTCCCCGTCGTCGGCAACGTCTTTTACTTAGTCCCCGAACAGGTCGCGGGCTGGCAGCCGCGACATCTGACCGATGTCATCGCCGCGCACTGAACGCGCGCCGGAACTGTTCGGCATGTGAATCAATGTCTTCAACACTGACCAGCGTCGTCATCCCCGCTTACAACCGCGCGGACTACCTGCCGCAGACGGTCGAGTCGGCGCTCAAGCAGGAGGGCGCGGAGGTCGAAGTCATCGTCGTGGACGACGGCTCGACGGACGACACCGCCGCCGTCTGCGAGCGGCACCAGAGCGTCTGGGGCGAGCGCGTGCGCTACGTCTGGCAGGAGAACGCCGAGCGCTGCGTGGCGCGCAATCACGGCCTCCGGCTCGCGCGCGGCGAGTTCGTCGCCTTCCTCGATTCGGACGACCTCCTGCGCCCGCAACACGTCGCCGCGTGCGTCGCCGCGCTCCGCGAAGACCCGAACGCGGCAGCCGCCTACGGCGACCACGGGCTCGTCGACGCCGAAGGCAAAGTCATCCGCGAGCACGTCCCGCGCCCACGGTTCGAGAATGAACGCTTCAAACGCGAACTCTGCCTTAAGCAACTCATCATCTTTCCCACGGAGGTCGTCGTCCGCCGCTCCGCGCTCGACGCGGCCTACGGCGGCTCGACCGACGTGTTCGACCCCGAAGCCGTGATGCTCGAAGAATGGCTCGTCTGGGTCACTCTGCTGCGCGCCTCCGACTTCCGGCGCGTGGGCCGCCCGACGGTGTGGCGGCGGCTGCATCCGAACAGCACTTGGGGCAATCCGGACAAGTTCGCGCGCCAGAGCGTGCGGGCGACGGAGAAGGTGATTGCGACCGGCCTCCCGGAAGCGCTCGGCATTCCGGGCCGCCGCATCCTCGCCGTCAACCGGACGCACTGCGCCTACGGCTTCTACCTCGCGGGCCGCTGGCCGGAGGCGCGGCGCGAACTCGGCGCGGCCCTGCGCGAGTACCCTCTGGTCGCGCGCGAGCGTCACTTCTGGAGCGTGGCCGCGCGGCTCTGCGTCGGCAAGCGCCTCTCGCAGAGCATCCGCACGGCTCGCCACCGGGGGCGCGACGGGCTCGCGGGCGTCGAGGGGACGCCGACCAAGCCTTGAAGACTCTCTACCTCTGCTACTTCGGCGTGCGCGAGCCGCTCGTCCAGACGCAGGTCATCCCTTACCTGCGACGCCTCGCGGCGGCGGGCGTCGGCGTCCACCTCCTCACCTTCGAGCCGGAGATGAAAAGCAACTGGGACGAGAAGGCTCTCGCGCAGGAGCGCGCGCG
>DASTQX010000023.1:0-3940 GCA_035761505.1 Pyrinomonadaceae bacterium | reverse complement strand
CGGGCGGCACGGGGGCCACGCCACAGACCCACGATGCGCCGGGAGGCCCGCCGGACCACACCATCGACCACCAGGTCACGCGCGGCGACGACTTCTCGATCACGCACTGAGCGGTTGAAATTCAACCGCGCGAAAGATTTTCAACCGCCGCGCGGTCACTTCCCTCGCCCGGCGCGTCCCGCCGAAGCGAGGTATTAGACATTCCCTCACTCGTCAGTGCGGCTATAAACCCCTCCCAGAGCCGTTTCCCGGCCATTCCAACCTAGCACGCCAGTTGCCCTAACGGAGCGTGGCGGTAGCCCTATCTCGGAAGCGGGGCCGCCACCTGAAGGGATAACATGGCTCAGGGCCTTCAAACCGACAGTAGCAGGATCGTCGTAGCGGGGACGGGCCATCGCCCGCAAAAGCTCAACCCGCTAGACGCATCCGACCGCAAATTCGGTTTCACCCCTGAGGCACACGAAGCCCTGCTCGACGTCGCCAGGGACTCACTGGCCCAAATCCGCGACAACCACCCGGACAAAGAAATCACCGTCATCAGCGGCGTCGCCCTCGGCTTCGATCAGGCACTCGCCCAGGCAGCGCTCGAAGCCGAGATGCGCGTCGTCGCGGCGGTCCCGTTCAAGGGTCAAGAGAGTCGCTGGGGGCGCGACTCGCAGGCGGCCTACCGACAACTGCTCAACCGCATCGTCGCCGCCGGCGGCGAGGTGCACGTCGTCTCGCCGGGGGGCTACAACCCGGCCAAGATGCAGACGCGCAACGAGTGGATGGTGGACCGCGCCAACATCGTCCTCGGTTTGAACAGCGGACACGCGGGCGGCACGGCCAACTGCATAGATTACGCGCGGCAGCAGGGTAAGGAGATCGTCAACGTCTGGGAGAGCTACGAGAGGAGAGTCACACAGGGGAAGGATCACGGGCAGCAGCAGGCGGCAGAACGCGCCTCGGCCCCGCGAGCGGCGGCTCCGGAGCACGGTAGGGACGGTACAGGCCCGCTGAGAGTCGTTCACGTCAAAGACCACCTCGACGACAGGAGCGGCGCCGTCGTCTACGTCGGGCGGAGGATGCCCGCATACGAGCTCGCCGCCAGCCCGCTCGCCAACAACTTCGAGGTGGGTCGAGACGGCAGCAGGGACGAAGTACGAGACAAATACCGGACGTGGCTGCGCACCGAGTTCGCCACGCAGGGGAGCCCCGCCAGGGACGAGCTGTTACGCATCCGGGATCTGTCTCTGTCGGGCGCGGACGTCGCGCTCTCGTACTGGGCCACGGGCAACGAGTGCCACGCCGACATCGTTCGTGAGGCCGTCTTAAAGTTGGCCGAGCGGGAGCGCGCGCGCGAGCAAATCATCAACGGGCGGGAGGGCCAATCGAGGGAAGACGGTGCGCGGGAGGCGCAACAGACCCGACCCGGCCGCGACAACGACAGCCGGGCACAGTCACGGAGCGGGGATGCGCGCCAGCAGTCGAATCACGTCCCGTCCCCCGCATCCACCCAGGCGCGTGCGGACGTGCTCGCCTACAGCCGCGGCTCCGACAACGTGCGCGAGCTCTACGAAGTCTCCGACGGCAGGACTCGCGCCGAACACGCCTCGTACCTCAACGAACGCAGCCAGTCGGCCCGCGACACCTTCGAGCGCGGCGCGGCGGTCTACGAGGACGTTCTCATCATCCCCAAAGAGTATGACGTCCCGCGCGGCGAAGCCAACATCACGACCCACCAGTACGCCGTCTCATACATCGGCGGCTTCACCCCCGACGAAAGGGTGGCGAAAGAGAAGGCGGCCGAGCTGGTACAACTAGCCGAACAGATCAGCGGCCAGTGGGCCGACCCGCAGGCGCGCATCGCCGTCTTCAAGCACCTCTACGATCAGGTCAGTCTCGACGAACAGGGGCGCGTGCGCAGCAACGCCGACCGGCCGGAGGCTCTCGACCGCACGCTGGAGGGCGCGCGCGAGCTGGCCGCCGAGATGGTCATGCTCGAACCCCAGGACTCACTCTCCGCGGCCGGGGCGCATGAACTCGCCGAACTCCACGAGCTTGATGGATTGTCCCATGAGAACGAACAAAGTCACGACGAGAACACCGTCTACGCGCAGATGTACGAGGACGCGGTATCCGCTACGCGCGAGGCTGCGGCCGAGCACGAGCAGATCGAGGTCGAATCGCGGGGCGGCGGCTTCGTGCCCGAAGTCTCATACGAGCGCGTCAGTCTAAGCAGCCTTCCCCCGGCCGTGCCCGACTCCGTCTCGCTCGACGCGGAGTCGAGACTACTCGAGGTGACGCTGCCGGAAGTAGACAGGCGCATCGAGTCCGGCGAAAGCCGGCAGCTCATCATGAAGGAGGTCATCTACTCCGAGCACGGGGCGCTGGAGCGCGCGGACAAGAGGGATAGGGTTGTCCGCGCGTTCGCAGCCTCGGCCCCGGAAGCGGCACGCGACACACCGCCGAGCCGCCGCGAACAACTCCAAGCCCTCTCGACCTTGCACGCGCTGGCGGTCGCCGAGGCCGCGCGCGAGAGCGTGCGCTACTCGCCGGACGCGCTCCGCTGGGCCCGAGACTATTACTCCCGCACCGAACCGGAGGCCACTCAGGGGAGGCACGCCCAAGGCACGCAGCACGGCGCGGCCGTCCCGAACCCGGCGGCGCGCGACTTATACGTTGCGAACGAGAAAGACATCAGGCTCGGCCAGCAACAGCTACTCAGGATGGATCGCGTCCCAACGCGCGAAGGCGTTGAGCACGTCGAAGGTTTGGAGAGGGCCGCCGCCAACATCGCGGCCTCGATCGACAGGATGCAGCCGTCGCCGCAGGAGCGGGCCGCAGCCCTAGATGTTGTAGCCTCCAGAATCCAAGCCACCATATCAGCCGAGAACGACAGGCTGACCCTCTTCGAGCAGGCGACGGCCACGAGGGAGAGCGCCGAGTCCCGCCTCGGCCGCCCGCTGGCGCACGCCTCCCTGCGCGAACACTTACGCGACGAACTCACCGAAGCCAACCATCAGATCGACACCGCGCGTAAGGAATACCTCGCGCAGCTCGGCCAGATACCCGACACGCCCGCGCGGGCGAGGGAGGCCGTCACACCGAGGGTGCAAAGCCTTGAGCGCGCCCTCGAATTCGTCAACGCCGAGCGCGAGGCCCTCGGCGTCGCCCGCTCCGCCGAGCCGGTCAAATCGGGTCCGCAACAAGTCTTCGTCTCTCTCAACAACGACGCGTCGCACAGGCTCCCCGTCGAGAACGTGCGCGAGCACGCCGTCGTCACGAGGATGGCCGACGCCAACCGCCTCAACGTCAACACGTGGCACGGGCTGCACGGGCGTGAGGTGACGGGCGCGAGCCAGGAGCGCGACCTCGTCGCACGGTTCGTCGGCAACTACATCGACTACCGGATGCAGGACGCCGGGACGCGGATGCTCAACCAGAGTCAGGAGTACCGCGAATACTCGCGCCGCCTTGACGAGTGCCGGTCGGTCGAAGAATTCCGAACAGCGGCGAAGGAGATCAGGCAGGAGAACTACCAGAGGGGCGAACAGTTCAAGGCGCACCGACTCGACCCCCAAAACACCGAGCGTCCGGAACGCCGCGCTCTCGGCGCCCACGAGATGAGGAACCTCTTCCTCGCGCCGGTCCCCGCTCACTACACCGCCGAGATGCGCGACCTGCGGCAGGGGTTGAGCGTCAGCGGAAAGGATAAGGAGAACCTCATCCGCGGGCTGGAAAGGGGCGAGATAGCCCCCTCCCAGAACCTCTCTTCCCTGCTCCGCGAACTCGACGGCCGCAGGACGCCGGAGGCGCTCGGACACTTCAGCGCGTCTCTGACGACGCCCGCCGACCAGATGCGCAGGCCGAGCCAGACCGACCTGCACGCTGTCCACCAGAAGCTACTCCCCTACGAAAAGGACTACCTCTACCGCCAGCTCGAAGCGAAACGCGACGA
>DASTQX010000022.1:0-7949 GCA_035761505.1 Pyrinomonadaceae bacterium | reverse complement strand
GCCCTCTTTCCCTTTTCCTTCGTCTTACGCGGCATTGATCTCTTGTCGGTTGACGACTTCGATGAGCACGGGACGTTCGGGCAACTCGTCCAACCACTGGCGGAAGCGCGCGCGCAACTCTTCACGCGTCAGGAGCCCGACCTCTCCCACGGGGGCCGCGACGCGCACGGGCGGCGGGGCCGCGGTTCTTTGCAGCGCGCGCTCGACGAGCCGCACGTCATGCCGCGAGAAGCGTTCGGGCGTCGTGCCTTGCGCGAAGGCGGTCGAGAGTGCGCGCGCCCTTCGGGCCGCGTCCGCGTCCTCTTCCCTGCGCGCGAGCGCGTCGAGCGCAATCGCGAGGTGTCCGCCGAGCAGCAGGAGCGTGCGGCGATAGACCGAGAGGCCGTGCTCCATCAACTCTTCCAACTCCAGAGGCAGCGACTCGAACTCGGCGGCGCGCGCCAGACGGAAAGAGCACGCGCAGGACGAATGGGTTTCGAGCAACTGCCGGACGGGCAGGTCGCAACGCGCGCCGTCCGCGCGCCGCAGAAGCTCTTCGGCCTGCCGCCAGACGTGCGCGCTGACGACCGGCAGGCGCGAGAGCGCCTCGAACTCGCGCCAGCGCTCGCCGCGCCGGAGATGCCGCAAGGCTTCGAGGTCTGCGCCTCCGCCGCCCATCGTTTTATCATGGATGGCAGCGTAATGCTCGACGTAGCGCGCGTGGAATTCGCGCCACAAACGCTCGAAACGCGCGCGCCGCTCCGCGTCGAGCAGGCTGTTCGGGTCTTCGGCGATGACGAGGAGTTCGCGCCGCGCCGTCTCGATTTCGGGGACGCCGGTCGGCTCGGCGGTGGCGAGGTAGGCGCGCTCGGTCGCGCGCCGCGCCGAGCCTTCGACGAGCGCCGAGAGGTCTTCGAGGCGGCGCGAGACGTGCGCGAACCTCTCCGCCGAGTCGCCGAAGGCGAGCGCCGCGCGCTCCAAGCCGTCTTCGAGCGTGAGACGCCCGTTGAGCGCCGACTCAACGGCGGCGGCGGCCCGCCCGAACCCGCGACTCACTTCGGCGTTGGCACTCCACATCGTCGTCGTCAGATTCGACGCCGGGAGCGAAGAGAACTTCTGCGTGATGTCGAACGCGCGCCAGCCTTCGAGCCATTCGGCGAGCGCGGCGCACAACTCGCCGCGCCCCTGCGGGTCGCCGACGAGCGGGAGCATGGGTCGCCCCGTCAAGAGTCGAGCCCACTCGCTCAGGCTCTCGGCGCGCGGGTGCGCGGGGGCGGCGAGGATGGCGTCCTTCGTCGAGGCCGTCGGCGCGCTCTGGCCTTCGCCCGCGACCGCCGGAGGCGTCGGAGGCGTCGGAGGTTCTTGCGGCTGCGCGTTCGCGGGTTCGTTGAAGAGAGGGCTGCTGTCTGTCCTCACGTCTCCCGCCGCGAAATTTTCGTCGGGCGGCAGGTTGCCGACGACGACCTCTTGGGGAAGGCTCGCCGCCGGGCTCGCGGCGGGTTGCTCCTCCGGCACGGTCGGCGCTGGCGCGCTCGGCGCGGCGTTCGCGGAGGGCGCGGCGCTCAGGTCTTCGAGCGCGCTGATGCGGAAGCAGTAGAGCGCCGCCGCGCCTTCGTTCCTTTGCAGGCTGCCGGGCAGCGCCGCGTCGGCGAAGCGCGCGAGTGTCTCTTCGACTTGCGCCACCGCGCCCGGCGTCGAGTCGTCGTCCATCAAGAGCAGCGCCGCGCACAACTCGGCGGCGGTCGCGCCGCGCCCGTCGAGCGAGAGGACGAACAGACTCTTCAAGATGAGACGCGCCTGATGCCTCTGCATCACCGGCAGCTGACCGATGCACTGCGTCACCAGTTGGTCGTAGGAGGCGAAGGCGTCGCGCAACTCCGAAGCCTGACGCAGCTCGTTTTCAGTCCCGTCGAAAACTTCGTCGAGCAGGACGAGCGAGAGCGCGGGCCGCGCCGCCGCGCGCGCCGAGACGCCCGCCGCGAACGGCAGGAACGCGAACGTCGGAACGTAGAGGCGCACCGAGGGCGCGACTTCCGCGAGCAGCGGGTGGACGGGGTAGAGCGAGGCGAAGCGCGCCTCGCTCCAGTTGAAGCCGTGGACGTTGGCGCGCAGGCCGTGGTAGATGTCGCGCAAGGCCGCGCGCCCCTGCGGCTTCTTGCGCAGGACGAACTGCTCGACGACGCGGTAGAGGTTTTCGGGGTCGAGGTAGTCTATGTGGTAGGTGCCGGAGAGCGCGACGTTCGCGCCGTCCGCGCCCTCGATGTCGTCGTCGAGCGCGAGCGCGACGAAGGCGTTGATGCCGCGCGAAGTGACGGCTAACTCCGCCAGGAGCGGCCCGTCGTCGCGTCGCACGCGCGCCGGGCGGTTAAAGGCCGTGTCAATCAAAACGACGAGCGTCTCGTCGAGCGCGCGCGAGGCGGCGACCGCCAGCATCCCCGCCGGGTCGTGGCCCCACTGCGCGTCGTCGCCGCCGAAAACCTGCGCGAAGGCGTCGGCCATCTCCTCGGCCAGAGAGACGCGCGACCCGCGCTCGACCCGCACCACGGCGTAGCGCTTGCCGGTGAGACGGCGCGCGCTCGTCAAGACGTGCGCGTCCGAGACGCCCGAACGCAGCCGCTCCGAACCGGCGAGCGCGCCGAAGACCGACAGCGTGTGGCTCTTGCCGACGCCGCGCGCCCCGGCCAGCGCCAGCGCCGCGCCCTGCCCGCGCGGCAGCTCGGCCAGAGAGTCGAGCCAGCGCGCCAGCAAGTCCGAGGTCATGTCCGTGAACCGGTAGGCGGCGAGCGCCCGCGCCGGGTCGGCGGCTAAGTTCCCTATCTGCTCGAATGATTGCGGTTCGACTAAATCCTTGATCTTGTCCTGAGTGCGTTTCATTGCGCTTTCGGAAGACGGGTCTGGACGGTCTGGGAAAACCCTCGGAAGTGAGGGCAGGAGGGCACTTTTGACTCTAACACGCGGCGCGCGCGGGGTGCAACGAATAAGTTTTTACACCGGCCAACGCCCGCGGCTGCTATAATCCCGGAGGTTTTCAGCCACAGGAAAAAGAGCGGGAGGGCCGCGCCCGGCGGGGCGTTCAATTCCGGCCCCAGACCCGGCGCAACCTCTTGAACGCGAAGGCGCATCAAACGATTTACGCCTTGCCGGACACTCAGGGAGGGGTTTCTGATTTCCCGGCCACACGTGCGGCGGGCGCTCCTTCGGTCAAGATAAAGAGATTTGAAAGCGCCGCCCCTCGCCCGTCCCGATGGCGCTTCGGAAAACCACGGGGAAGCTCGCAGCCGCCCTTGACTCAAAGGCCCGCGCGCGCCGCTTCCCCGACGGCCACAGGCGTTGAAAAGTTTTTGGAGGCTCTAAAAAGTGATTCACAATAATTTCTCCCGCAAGTTTCTGGCGCTCGCTTGCATCCTCAGCCTGTGGGCATGCTCTCTGACGGCTGTCGCCGCGCCGCGTCGCGTGCGGCAGCAGCAGGACGCGCAGAAGACTGGGGCCGCGAAGTCCGACGACAAGAAGAAGGCCGACGAGAAGCAGGCCAAGCCGGTGCAGACCGCCTCGACCAAGCCGCTCTCCGAGAAAGAAGACCCGCGACTCATCGGCAAGCGCAAGATCAACGGTGGCCTCATCGCCAGCATGAGCGGCTCCATCGAGAAGGAAGTCGCGCTCGGTCGCCAGCTCGCCGCCGAAGTTGACCGGCAGGCCAAGTTCGTGGACGACCCCGTGATCACCGAGTACATCAACCGCGTCGGCCAGAACGTCGTCCTCCATTCCGACGCCAAGATTCCCTTCACCATCAAGGTCATTGATTCCGACGAGGTCAACGCCTTCGCGCTGCCCGGCGGCTTCTTCTACGTCAACAAGGGCTTGATCCTCGCCGCCGACAACGAGGCGGAGGTGGCGGGCGTGATGGCGCACGAAGTCGCGCACGTCGCCGCGCGCCACGCGATGGAGAATCAGGCGAAGGGGATGCTCGCCGAAATCGGCCTGCTCGCGGGCTCGATCTTCCTCGGCGGCATCGGCGGGATGCTCATCAACAACGCCGCCCAGTTCGGCGCGCTCCTCGGCTTCATGAAGTTCAACCGCAACGCCGAGTCGGAGGCCGACGTGCTCGGCGTCCAGTACCTCTACGCCGCGGGCTACGACCCGAACGCGATGTCCACGATGTTCGAGAAGCTCTCGGCGAAGAACAAGAAGAAGCCGGGCACCATCTCGAAACTCTTCTCGACGCACCCGCAATCCATTGACCGCATGGAGGCCACGCGCGTCCTCGTCTCGCGCTTCCCCGAAAAGGAGGAGTACGTGCTCTCGACCTCCGAGTTCCAGCGCGTCAAGGCGCGGCTCCT
This sequence comes from Pyrinomonadaceae bacterium, assembly GCA_035761505.1. Taxonomy (GTDB): domain Bacteria; phylum Acidobacteriota; class Blastocatellia; order Pyrinomonadales; family Pyrinomonadaceae; genus JAIVJM01. The sequence continues at coordinate 3,633 of DASTQX010000022.1, read as the reverse complement.
GCGACTTTCCAACGCGCGCGCCTCGACCGCCGGAGACATCGCCCCCGGCGACGACGGCGCTCCCGGTCGCCCGACGCTCAAGCGCCGCCAGCCGACGCCCGACGACACGACCACGACGCCCGAAGGCCAGACGCCCACCGAGCAGAAGCCCGAAGCGCCGAAACTCAAGCGGAAGACCGACGAGACGAAGCCCGCCGAGCAGACCGACAACCCGTAAGCTCGCGGCAGCCAGAGAGGTTCAAGGCCCCCCGATTGAATTTACGGGGGGCCTTTAGTTTGAGTCCGAGAGGCGGCTGAAGACTTTAAACGCCGACGCCCCGAACGGGGGCGCTTGCGGCCCGGCGGGCGATTCGGGCCAAAGGCGAGCCCGCCCGCAGCTTGACAACTTTTGGGCCGTTTCGTATTCTACCCGTTCGCGTTTTAGACGCTTAAAATTGAGAGAGTTACCTATGTCAACATACTTTCCCAGCGGGGACGGCCTCGCCGAAAATCGCAAGTGGTACGTCGTGGATGCGGCGGGGCAGACGGTCGGGCGGCTCGCCACCGAGGTGGCGCGCGTCCTCTCCGGCAAGAACAACCCGAAGTACACGCCCTTCCTCGACATGGGCGATCACGTCATCGTCATCAACGCCAGTCAGGCCGTCTTCAAAGGGTCGAAGGCCGAGCAGAAGGTCTATCATCATCACACGCTCTACCCCGGCGGCTTGCGCACGATCTCGGTCAAAGACCAGTTTGCCAAGCACCCGGAGCGCGTCATCGAGTTGGCGGTGCGCGGGATGCTCCCGAAGACCAAGCTCGGCAAGGCGATGGGCAAGAAGCTGAAGGTCTATGCCGGGGCGGAACACCCGCACACGGCGCAGCGCCCGGAGCCGCTCGCCCTGAGCAAGCAGGCGCGGGCGTAGAAACCGCAAGTCACCAAATATTTTAAGGACGAGAAGCTGTGGCAGAGATTCAGTATTACGGAACGGGGCGGCGCAAGACTTCGACGGCGCGCGTCTATTTGCGACCGGGCACGGGCGAAATCAGGGTCAACCGCAAGACCTTCGAGAACTACTTCCCCAACCAAGCCCTCCGCATGATTATCAGCCAGCCCTTGAAGCTCACCGGCACGGACGAGAAATTCGACATCATCGTCAACGTCGCGGGCGGCGGCCCCGCCGGTCAGGCCGGAGCGGTGCGCCACGGCATCACGCGCGCCTTGATGGTCTTCAACAGCGACCTCCGCCCCGCGCTCAAGCAGGCGGGACTGGTGACGCGCGACCCGCGCATCAAGGAACGCAAGAAGTACGGTCAGAAGGGCGCGCGCAAGCGCTTCCAGTTCTCGAAGAGATAGCGAGCTGGTGAATGGTAGATGGTGAACGGTAAATAGAACTACCATTCACTGTTTACCATTTACTATTTACCGTCTGTTCATTCCATTGCCGCGCCCCGGTTGGTTGCTCTCACGCTCCGGTCGTTCGGGAGTCGCTTGGGTCGCGGCGAGTACACTAAACCAATCTGGTAGGAGGAGGCTTTTCTTTTGGCAGTAACCGTCACGATGAAAGAACTCTTGGAGGCCGGCGTCCACTTCGGCCATCAGGTCAAGCGCTGGAACCCGAAGATGAAGGAGTTCATCTTCGGCGAGCGCAACGGCATCAACATCATTGACTTGCAGAAGACGCAGAAGATGTTCCGCGACGCCATCTCGTTCGTCACGGGCTTGATGGGCGACGACCGCGGGCGCACCATCCTCTTCGTCGGCACGAAGCGGCAGGCGCAGGACGCCATCCGCGAGGAGAGCGAGCGCGCCGGGCAGTACTACATCAACCAGCGCTGGCTCGGCGGCCTCCTGACCAACTTCCAGACCGTGCAGAAGTCCATCAAGCGGCTGCGCGACCTCGAAGCGATGCAGACCGACGGGCGTTACGAGAAGCTGACGAAGAAGGAGCGCATCAAGCTCGACCGCGAGCGCGAGATTTTGGAGAAGAACCTCTCCGGCATCAAGAACATGTCGCGGCTCCCGGACGCCCTCTTCATCATTGATGTGCGCAAGGAAGAGATCGCGGTCGCCGAGGCCAACCGCCTCGGCATCCCCGTCATCGCCGTTGTGGACACCAACTGCTCGCCCGAAGGGATTGACTACGTTATCCCCGGCAACGACGACGCCTTGCGCGCCGTCCGCCTCTTCGCCTCGCGCATCGCCGATGCCTGCATCGAGGGCTCGCAGGTGCACACGAAGGGCGACGAGCAGGAGGCCGCCGCCGCCGCCGAAGGCGCGAACGCCCCCGTGGCGGACGACGCGACCGCCGTCCGACCGGAGCGCCGCGTGGTGACTTCCAGCATCACGACGCAGAGAGAGCCCGGCGCACAGTCGCAAAATTTCACCGACATGACGGACGCCGCTCCCTTGACCGAGACGCAGACTTCCGTTCCCGGCAACATCGGCTTCGGCAAGACGGGCCAGCAGCCCGACAGCGTCGGCGACCACCCGCAGGCCGGGACGGGCGCGCCGGAGCGCGGCGCGACGGGCTCGCCCGACGCGGAGGGCGAGCAGCCTCAGTCCTCCCCCGAACAGGAGAAGGGCGCGGAGTCGGTCGGCGTCGCCAGCTAAGCGGGCGTGGACGCCCGCACCACGCGGGCCAACAGTTTTCGATCAACGGCGAGCGCAGCCCGTCAGTGCGGAAGAACCGCCGGGCTGCGCATTTTTAATAAGCTGTTAGCTACTAGCTGTTAGCCGTCAGCTTGTTGTTTCTAGCGAAGGCCGGGCGGCTTCGACGAAGCGGCACGCCTCGCCATCAGGTTTTAGCTAACGGCTAAAGGCTAATAGCTAACAGCTAATCATCTTGAGGAGATTTTAAGAAATGGCGGAGATCACATCAGCCGCGGTCAAGGCGCTGCGCGAGAAGACGGGCGCGGGTATGATGGATTGCAAGAAGGCGCTCACCGAGGCCGGGGGCAACGAGGAGCAGGCCATCGAAATCCTGCGCAAGCGCGGCATGGCTTCGGCCAGCAAGAAGGCGGGGCGCGTCGCCGCCGAGGGCGTCGTCGGCTCCTACATCCACATGGGCGGCAAGGTCGGCGTGCTCGTCGAGGTCAACTGCGAAACCGACTTCGTGGCGCGCACCGACGAATTCCAGGCGCTCGTCAAAGATATCGCCATGCACATCGCCGCCGCCGAGCCGCGCTACGTGACGCGTGAGGAAGTGCCGGCGGACGTGATCGCGAAGGAGCGCGAGATTATGGGCGAGCAGGCGAAGAACGACCCGAAGAACGCCAACAAGCCCGAACAGGTCATCGAGAAGATCGTCGAGGGCCGCCTCAACAAGTTCTACGAGGAGACCGTGCTGCTCGACCAGCCGTTCGTCAAGGCTCCGGAGAAGACCATCAACGAACTCCTGACCGAGAAGATCGCCGCCACCGGCGAGCGCATCACCATCCGCCGCTTCTCGCGCTACAAGATGGGCGAGGGGTTGCAGAAGCGCTCCGAAGACTTCGGCGGCGAAGTCGCCGCGCTCGCGGGCGGCAACGAGTAAGCACGAAGTTCGTGGTCTGAGAGTCAGAGAGCCGGGAGTCGGAGACGGGCTCTCGGTTCCGACTCCGGACTCTCGGACTCTCAGACTCCGGACTCCTATCGAATGACGAACAGCGACAACA
>DASTQX010000021.1:0-20311 GCA_035761505.1 Pyrinomonadaceae bacterium | reverse complement strand
CCGAAGAGAAAGAGAATTTTTAGAAAAAGCCGTCAACCGTCAATCGTCAATCGTGAAGAGAGAAAACCCGTCTTTCACGATTGACGATTGACGATGCATGACTCACGACTTTATGACCGTCCCCGGAAAAACTATCGAACTCCTCTCGGCGCGACTCGCCGGCGGCGAGACGACGGCGAGCGCCGTCACCTCCGAAGCCCTCGACAACGCCGAGGCTCTCAACGAGACGCTCAACGCCTTCCTCCAAATAGACCGTGAAGGCGCGACCCGCCGCGCCGCGCAACTCGACAGCGACGACGCCGCCGCGCCGCCTCCCGAAAGTGACGCCCGATCAGCAGCGCCTTCGTCAACGCCTCAGACGTTGCGCGGCATCCCTCTCGCCGTCAAGGACAACATCTGCGTGCGCGGCCTTCAAGCGACGTGCGGCTCGCGCATCCTCGCGGGCTATCACCCGCAGTACGACGCGACGGTGATTGAGAAGCTGCGCGCGGCGGGGGCCGTCTTCGTCGGCAAGACCAACTGCGACGAGTTCGCGATGGGCTCCTCCAACGAGAACTCAGCCTTCGGGCCGGTGCGTAACCCGTGGGACACGGAGCGCGTGCCGGGCGGCTCTTCGGGCGGCTCGGCGGCGGCGGTGGCGGCGCGCATCGTGCCCGCCGCGCTCGGCTCCGAGACGGGCGGCTCCGTCCGCCAGCCCGCCGCGCTCTGCGGCATCGTCGGCGTCAAGCCGACCTACGGGCGCGTCTCCCGCTACGGCCTCGTCGCCTTCGGCTCCTCGCTCGATCAGGTGAGCGTCTTCGGCCTCACCGTCCGCGACGCCGCGCTCGTCCTTCAAACAATCGCCGGGCGCGACGCGCACGACGCCACCACCGCCGACGTGCCCGTCCCCGCTTACGCCGACGAGTTCTCCTCTTCGGGCGACCTCAACGGCGCGCGCATCGGCGTCCCTCGCGCGCTGCTCGGCGAGGGCGTTGACCCGGAGGTGCGCGCCAGCGTCGAGCGAGTGATTGATGCGTACCGAGAGCTTGGCGCGGAGGTCGTGGATGTCGAACTGCCGCACGCGAAGTACAGCATCGCCGTCTATTACATCATCGCCACCGCCGAGGCTTCCTCGAACCTCGCGCGCTTCGACGGCGTGCGCTACGGCCACCGCACCGAGGAGGGCGAGACCTTGCAGAAGACCTACCGCCGCACCCGCGACGAGGGCTTCGGCGCGGAGGTCAAGCGCCGCATCATGCTCGGCACCTACGTCCTCTCCTCCGGCTACTACGACGCCTACTACCTCAAGGCCCAGCAGGTGCGCACGCTCATCAAGCGCGACTTCCTCTCGGCCTTCGACGCGTGCGATGCGATTCTAACGCCGACCACGCCGACGCCCGCCTTCCGCCTCGGCGAGAAGACCGACGACCCTCTGGCGATGTACCTCTCCGACATCTACACCTGCATGGCGAACCTCGCGGGCGTCCCCGGCGTCAGCGTCCCCTGCGGCCTCTCGACGGACGGCCTCCCCATCGGCTTCCAACTCATGGGCCGCCACTGGGGCGAGCCCGACATCCTCCGCCTCGCCCACGCCTACGAACACGCGCACCCGCTCACAGAGCGCCCGCGCGTCATGGCCGCCGAAGGCGAGCCTTCTTCCGGACTATCGAAGCGAGAAGTATGAGCAGGACTTACCGGAGTGGAGCCATCGGGGCGCTGATGGATGAATACGAGCGCGCGGCGGCGGAACTCCGCCGAGTGGTCGAGCAAATCTCCGATGAAGAGTTCCGGCGGGTGGTCGACTCGCAGACGAAGGACGACGATTGCCGTTCCGTCCAAACCGTCATGTCCCACGTGGTCAGAGCCGTGTACGGCTATGCCGATTACATCCGGGAGCAGTTCTCCATCGCCTCGGCCCGCCCTCAGAACAAACTCCTCTCGCATCAGGAAGTCTTAGTCCAGCTCGACGCGGCGCTCGCGTACACCGCCCAGACTTTAGAGGGCCGTTGGGAGATGAGCGATGAGGAGATTTCGCGCACGATCATCAACAGTTCGTGGGGAGTGGTGTACGACGTGGAACAACTCTTGGAGCACGCCATCGTGCACCTTCTGCGTCACCGGAGGCAGATAGAAAAATTCATGGGTCTGCTCGCCGCAAGCCCCGGCGTCTCGTAACTCATTCGGAAGCGGAGCCTGTGGCTTAAAAGGAATCCGGTTGTGATGTCGGGTCGGGCGAGACGCGTGCTGGTTTACACGGCCACGCTGTTGATTGCGCCGTTGCCGTTGATGCCTTTCGAGAGGGGCATGAGGGAGTTTGTCTGGGCGGTCTTGGCGTGCGGCGTGATTTTGAGCGCGGGCAGTTTTTACGCGGCGCGGGGAGAATGGAGAGTGAAGCCGCGAATGTTGGTGGGCACTAAGTTGCTGGCGGCGTCGGCCATCACGTATCTGTTCGGGGTCGGGTTGGTGGCGTGGTCGTTGGTGTGGCTGATGCGGTCTTGAGTTCGAGCGTGAGAGGCGAGGCTTTCGTGCTCGCCGGTTGAATTCCGCCTTCGGGCGGTTTTTTTTTGCGGCGCGGCGTATCTTTTTCCTCACTTCCGGTAATCATAGTCGAGTCAAGTCGAGCTTCGTAAGGAGACCGGGCGCGCGCGCGTTCGGCGGCCCGGCCAAGATGACGGACGAAAAGCTCCTCCACAAAGCGAGTCGCGGCGACGAGGCGGCGTTCCTCGCGCTCTACGAGCGCCACCGCGCCACCATCTACCGCTTCGCCTACCGGATGCTCGGCTCCGAGGCTCTGGCCGAAGAGGTGACGCACGACTGTTTTCTCGGCCTGCTCAAGACGCCCGCGCGCTTCGACCCGGCGCGCGGCGCGACGCTCAGGACTTACCTTTACGCGGCGGTGCGGAACCTCTCGGCCAAACATTTCCGGCGGCACGGCGGCGACGTGCCGGTGGAAGATTTGACGGGCGAGCTTTCCACGGTCGAGCGCGAGGAGCCTCTGCGGAGACTCCTCGACGCCGAGTTGTCCGAGGAAGTGCGGAGGGCCGTCGCCGCCCTGCCGCCTTTGCAGAGAGAGGTCGTCGTGCTCTTCGAGTACGAGGAGCTTTCGCTCGCCGAAGTCGCCGCCGTGGTCGGGGCCGACACGGGCACGGTCAAGTCGCGGCTTCAACGCGCGCGCGAAAACTTGCGGCGCGCGCTCGCGCACCACTTTAAAAGTGACGGCGGGGTGATGCCCGCGAAGAGAGTTTTCAAATGAGCGACGAGAAGAGACAGACGCGGCTGCTGCCGTTCCGCCTGCGGGGCAAGGCCGCGCGCCGGACATCGGGCGTCGAGCGTCCGGACGAGATGCCCGCCGACGAAGAACTGCGCGCGCTGCTCGGCGCGTGGGAAGCGCCGGAAGAGCCTTCGCACGCCGCGCGCGCGCGACTCCTCGGAGCCTTCCACGAGCAGGCGAGGGAGCGCCAATCCGTATGGAAGCGCTTGCTGACGGCGAGCGTGCGCGTGCCTGCGCCGGTCGCGGCCTGCGCGTTGGTCGCGCTCGTTGCTTCAATGCTCGCGCTCGCCGCGCGTGCGCCGCGCCTCGCGCTCGACGCCCCGGCGGCTGTCCCTTCGGCCCCCGAACTACGAATCGTCGAAGCGCCCGCACCGCCCGAAAGAGTCGTCGAGCGCGTCATCTACGTCGAGAGAAAAAATAGTCAGGGGACGAAGGAGCGGGCCGGGCAACTCGCGGCCAGCGCGCGCGGCGAAGGCTTGACGGGCGCGGCCACCGACGAGGAGCGCACGACGAGCTACTTCACGCGCGTGGACATGGGCGAGTTTCAGCCGCCGGACGAGATGAAGATCAGGATCATCAAAAAAGGGGAAAGCCGATGAAGACCGGAGCCTTATTTCTCTCGCTGTGCGCGGCCCTGTGCCTTGCGCTCGGCGGCGCGGCCTTCGCCTCCTCGGACGCGCAGGAGAGCAAGTCGCAGTTGATCGTGCCGTTGCGGAGCGGGGCTTTCGTCCAAATCACGACCGAGGCCGTGCCGCCCGGCTCGCCCGAAGTCTCTCTGAGCTTCATCGAGTCCGAGGACAAGCCGAACCTTATCCACCGCGTCTTCGTGGACGGCAAAGACGAGCTGTACTTCGGATATGAACTGCTGGTCGAGCCGGTCGCCGCCACGCGCCAGTTCCGCGTCACCGTGCGACCTTTGAGCGCGGAGTACGAGCAAGCCCTGCGCGCGCGCCGGGCGTTCCAGAACCGGCGGCTTCATCCGAGCTACAACGCCTCGGCCTTCGACGCGACGCCGCAACTCATCGGCGACGGCGACACCTTCGCGCTCGACGTTCTGCACAACCCACGGACGGGGACGAAGATCGTGGATGTCGTCACAGTCTCGCTCGAAGACCCGCGCTTCCAACAGGCGCGCGCGACCGAAGGCCCGCCGCGCGACTTCTCGCTCGCGGACGTGTCGCTGAAGGTCACGAACTACAAACTGCTCGTCAACGGCGAGACGGCTTGGAGCAGCAGCGGCGGCTGCTCCGGCCCGCTCGTCTGGTTCTCTCTGGCCGACCGTGGCCGCTTCGTCTTCTCTCTGACGCCCCGGCCCGGCTACGACTTCAAGAAGGTCGGCACGGTCGAGCACAACAAAATCTCCTTTGAGTGGGGCGACGACCGTTACGAGTGGGTCTCGGCGTTGCCCGTCGTCGGCACGGGCGGCAACTGGAGTCTCTGGGTCTTGCACGACCCCGGCTATAGCTTCGACCTCTACAACAAACCCGATGCCGACGCTTCGGAGCAGGCGACCGTCGGGCAGAGCATCCGGCGCGCGCGGCGGCAGCAGAGCGGGCGCGCGGAGTTCGGCACGCCCGGCGAGAGTTCACAGCCCGCGCGCACGAAGCGCGTGCGCGTCGCCATCGGCGCGGCGGACGAAGTGGAGCGCCTGCTGCCGAAGAAACAGGAACCGTAAGCGCGGCGCGGCGTGCAAGACGCGGGCCTTGACTCAAAGCAAAACGGACGGCCTCACGAATCTCCCCACGGCCTCCAAACAGACGGACTAACGTCTCAAGATTGAGATGTCTGGGGCCGGAGCTTCCGGCTTCGAGGGCGGAGTCTGCCCCGGACTCCGCGCGGCGAAAGAACATAAGGAGACTGACGGCCATGCGAAGGGACGCGCATTTAACGACCGCTCTGACGATTCTCACCCTGCTCTTTTTCTCGGCCACGCGCGAGGCTCGCGCGCAAAGCGACGACGCGCCGAAGGCCGAGGTCGGCGTGCAATTCACTTCGCTCTCTCTGACGCCGCCCGAAGACTTCCTCGGCACGGAGAACAAGCCGGGCTTCGGCGCGCGCTTCACCTACAACCTCACGGACAGCGTGGCGGTCGAGGCCGAGGGCAACTTCTTCCCGACGAAGAGTCGTCCGGGCATCTCGGTCGGAGGCCGCGCCTCGCAGTTGCAGGCGGGCGTCAAGGCGGGCAAGCGTTTCGAGAAGTTCGGCGTCTTCTTCAAGGCGCGGCCCGGCTTCGTCAGCTTCGACGACGCGCTTCAGATTGACGCCGAGCAAATCTCCATTGACCAGACGCCCTTCCTCATCCCGCGCGTGACGCGCGTGCGGCGGACGCATTTTTCGATGGACGTGGGCGGCGTGCTCGAACTCTACCCGACGCGCCGCACGATGCTGCGCTTCGACGCGGGCGACACCATCATCCGCTACGGCGAGCGCAACGACTTCGACAGCTTCCCCCTCGTCCCCGCGCTCACGCGCGCGCCTTCCGAGGTGAAACATAACTTTCAGTTCACCGCCGGAGTCGGCTACCGCTTCGGCGGCGGCGAGGACGGCGGGCCGGGCGCGGGCGCGGCGGACGACGTGCCGGACGGGACGCGGAAGTTCGAGGTCGGCGTGCAGTTCTCTTCGCTCGGCCTTAACGAGCCCGACCGCTCGTTCGGCGGCGGCGTCATCTTCGGCGGCTTGGGCGTAAACACGGAGGCGGGCTTCGGCGCGCGGCTCGGCTACAACTTCAACGAGCACGTCGCGGTCGAGGCCGAGGGCAACTTCTTCCCGCGCCGCCGCTTCTCCGACACGACGCAGGGCGGCTACCCCGTGCAGTTGCAGGCGGGCGCGAAGGTCGGCAGGCGCTTCGAGCGCTTCGGCCTCTTCTTCAAGGCGCGGCCCGGCTTCGTCGGCTTCACCGACGTGCTCGAATTGGAGCGGGTTGAGACCGCCATCTTCGGCGGCGAGCCGTTCCCCTTCCCCGTCTTCAGCAGCCATTGGAAGAACTACTTTTCGATGGACTTGGGCGGCGTCTTCGAGGTTTATCCGACCAGGCGCGTGCTCGCCCGCTTCGACTTCGGCGACACCATCATCCGCTACGGCCAGCGCCGCGACTTCGGCTTCTTCGGCGGGCAGTTCGTCGAGTTCAACCTCCCCTCCGAAACCAAACACAACTTCCAATTCACCGCCGGGCTCGGCTACCGTTTTTAAGCGCACGACGAACGGAAGCCCCGGCCCGCGCCTCATTTAAGACGCGGGCCGGGGCTCCTGTTCTTATCACTTTACTCCCGACGAAGAAGGCGGTGACTTAACTCTTAACTCTTTCCGTCTCCGCCGTGGCCGACCGGCGCGGGGAGGAGGGCGCGGGGCTTCACACTTCTATCTTTGTCGGGAATCAAATCGCCGGTGAAGAGTTCGACGACGGCCTTCGCCGTGCCGACCACAGGAATCAGGTCGAGGCCGACGTGCGCCGCGCCGCGCATCAAGCCCTTCTTCCTCAACTCGTAGCCCGCCGAGCCGAGCACGAACGCCGTGCCGACCACGGGGATCGGCTTGACCAGCCGCTTCGCCGCCGCCCACGCGCCCGCGCGCGCCGCCTTCCGCTTCAAGCCCTCTGCCATCCGTCAATTCCCCCTTGTGTTAGAGACCCAGTTCGGCGCGCAGCCGCCGCTCGTCGAAGGGCGAGAGGTTGAAGGCGCGACCGTCAATCTCGAAGGTCGGAACCTTGCGCTTGCCGCCGTTGACGCGCATCACGTACTCGGCGGCTCCCTCATGCTCTTCGATGTTGATCTCCTCATACGCGATGCCGCGCTCGCCGAGGAATCGCTTCGCGTTCCGACAGTCGCCGCACCACGTCGTCGTGTACATCTTGATGGTAGCCATATCGGTTCACATTTTAACAGCCGTCAATCGTCAACCGTCAATCGTGAACAGTCAGAACTCGTCTTTGACGATTGACGATTTACGTCTTTTCCAGTCTGGCGCGCGCGCGTTGGAGGAAGGTACGCATCATGTCGGCGACGCGCTTCTGCATCTCGGCGCTGAGGCGCGACTCACCGGCGACTCCGGCGAGGAGGTGGAGTTCGCGCGCGTGCCTGCGGCGCAGTTCGACGCGCTGCTCGATGCGGATGCGGGTCGTCTCGCCGCGCTCCTCGAACGAGGCCGCGTAGCGGAGGAAGTTCTTCTGCTCCCCGGCGGCGGGCGACCACTCGATACGCGCCGCGCCGTCCGCCGACTGGAAGACCGGGAACGCCTGACGAATCGAGCCGATGACGGGAACCTCGGCGCGGATGAGCCAGCGCGCGATCCCGCCCGCCTCCGCCGTGATGCGCTCGACGCCCGGCATCAGCTCCGCGAAATTCTTCAAGTCGCCGAAGAACGCCCGCGCCCGCTCCGCGCTCGTCCTCCACTCCACCTGCTCGCTGAAAGCGGCCCTGATTTGGAACACCTCGGAAACCTCGTGATAAGTGATGAGTGATAAGTGATAAGGAAGAAGACGGTCTTTTCTTATCACTTATCTCTCATCACTTATCACCTTAAAAAATTGGTTGGAACAGAAACGAGTTGAAAAAGAGGCGCGTCGTCGAGCGCCAGATGGCGCGGAAGTTGGGGTCTTCGGCGTAGAGGACGACGTGGCCTTTGCCGGTCGGCTCCTCCATGACGTAGGCCGTGCCGCGCAGGAGTTGCTCGGTCGTCGGCCAGACGAAGCCCGCGACGTGGAGCGGCTGCGCGCCCGCGTCGGCGCTGAAGACGGCGGCGTTCGTGCCCTCCTTCGACGGGCGGAAGAAGTAGGCCGAGGCGACGAGCACGGGGAGCGTCTGCCCCTCGTAGCCGTAGGTCAAAGGCGTCGTCCGGTCGAGCGTGGCGCGCATGATCGCGCCGGGCACGGCTTCGGGGACGCGGCCCGGTCGTGCCGAAGGCGAAGCGATGGGCGGAAGGTTCGGCGGCGCGCCCTCCATCTTCTCGGTCTGCACGTTCGAGATGTCCTGCTGCTCCGGCGTCGAGGCCGACGCTTGAGCCTCGCGCCCGCGCCGCGCGCCCGCCTGAGTCGAAGCCTCGCCCTCCGGCGTCGGCGTGGGCTTCGCTTCCGAAGCCGCGCCGCCTTCGGGCTTCTGGTCGTCTTCGTCGCTGCCGACGAGACGCGAGGACGTGAGGTTCACGTCCTTGAGAGCGCCGAAGACCGCCGCGCCTTTGATGAGGACGAGCGTGCCGCCGCGCTCGACCCAGCCGCGCAGGGCTTCGACGCCCGGCTTGCCGAAGCGCGAGAAGTAACCGCCGGGCGAGCCGTCGGGCAGGATGATGACGTTGTAGTCGTCGAGCCGCGCCGAGCGGATGGCCTGAATCGTCATCGGCGTGAAGTCCACGCCCATCCGGTCGAACGTCCACCACAAAGCGCCGTAGCCGGTCACGCTCACGGGCTCGTCCGCCGCGACGATGATCTTCGGTCTTCTCAGACTGACGACCGTCTCCGAGCCGACGCCCGTCTCGCCCGTGTCGGGAAAGCCCGTGTTGACTGCCGCGACCATCACGCCCGCCTCACGCGCGATTTGCGCCACGCGTTCGTGCAGGGCTTCCGGGTTGCGCGAGACGCGCGCAACCACCGTCCCGCGCGGCCAGTCGCGCCCGCCCGCGTTCAACGTCTTCGTCGCCACCGCGAGCTTGAAGCCCTCGCGCAGCAGACGGTACGTGAGCGAGGCCGCGCCGTTCGACTCGTAAGGGATGACGTAGGCGATCTGCGCGCGGCCCGTGACGCCGCCTTGCGAGAGGTTGAGGAACGTGCCCCGCCCGCGCACGGGCAAGTCGGACTCCTCCCCGAACTGCGGTTTGAGGATGTCGCCGCTGACCGGCGCGGCGTCCTCCGTCCAGAAAGCCTCGACGCCGAAGGCGAGCGGCAGAGACCAAGCCGTCACGTCATAAAATCCGTACTCCTCCTTCGCGGCGCTGCGGCCCCTTCGCTCGTTGCGGGCGAAGCGCGCGAGCTGTTCGCGCTCGAAGGCCGCGTCGAGCGGCGTGTGCGGTTCGAGCAGGGCCTTCGCCATCCGCTTCTGCGGCTGCGCGAGGTCAACGACATAAGCCCCGGCGGGGAAGTCGCGCGTCGTGGCGGGCGAGTCCTTGCCCGAATAGTCGTGGGCGCGTGTGGAGCGGAAGGGCGCGGTCGCGCGCTGCACCTCGACGCCCGCGCGCAGGAGGTTCTCGATCAGGTCGGCGGCCTGTCCGGGGTCTCTACCGGGCAGGATGACGAAGCGGCGCACGCGCCCGCTGCGCCCCTCTTCAATCGCCGTCTGCTTGAACTTGAAGTAGTCGCCCACTCGCGCCACGCGGTTGCGCGCCGCCGTTTCGAGCGTCGTCAAGGAAGCGACGAAGTGCTTGGCGATGCCGGAGCGCATCGTCACAATCGTCTCGTCGTCGCGCTTCCAGCGCAAGCCCTTCCAGCCGCCCGCGTCCGTCTCGTAAGTCATCCCGGTCGCGCCGTTCAAGGAGGGCCAGGAGTCCCAGTAGCCGGGATAGAAGAGGTCGAAGATGTCTCGGACGTAGAAGTCCCAACGGCGCTGGTCGAACTGCGCGGCGTTGGCGCGACCGAAGGCCGTCAGCCACCGCTCGGTCTGTTCGGGCGGGAGGTTCGGGTTGACGGGGAGCGCGGCGGGCGGGAAGAAGAACTGGCTCGGCTGGCCGTGATGGTCAACGGCAACCTGCGGGTTCCAGTCCAAGTAGGCGCGCTGCATGTTGCGCGTCTCGACCTGCGAGGTGGCGACGTTGTCGCGGTTGAGGTCGAAGCGGTAGCGGTTGACGCGCCCGTAAACCGACCACGGCTCGTCGTGCTCCGCCGCCGAGGGCTCGGCGTTGCCGACGCCGAAGGAGTTGTACCAGGTGACGAAGCGCTCGTGGCCGTCCGGGTTGGCGCAGACGTTGATGAGCGCGACGCTGTGGCGCAAGGTCTCCAGAGTCTCCGGCTCGTTCGAGGCGGCGAGATGATAAGCAACCTGCATCATCGCCTCGAAGGAGGCCGACTCGTTGCCGTGGATGGTGTAGCTCAGCCAGACGACGACGGGCGTGGACGAGATGAGCCGCTGCGCTTCGGCGTCGGAGAGGCCGCGCGGGTCGGAGAGGCGCTTCATGTTGGCCTTGATCTCGTCGAGCCGCGCGATGTTCTCCGGCGAGCTGATGGCGACGACGTGCTGCGCGCGGTACTCGTTCGTCAACCCGATGTCGAAGACGCGCACGCGGTCGGGCGCTCCCTGCGCCAGAGCCCCGATGACGCGCTCCATCATCGCGTAGTTGGTGTGGAACTCGCCCACGTCGTAACGCAGGATCGTCTGCGGGCGCGGCACGCCCTCGCGGTACGGCCCGCGCGCGTAGAAGTCGAAGCGGTCTTCGCGCTCCTGCGCCGGGGCGGCGGTGATGAAAAGAGTTGAGAGGACGAGCAGCGAGAGGACGGCGAGCGGACGGATGTTTCTGTTCATCTTCCGAAGGCAAGCTTTCTATTTCGCGGAGAGTGTGCTAAAAGCGGATTCGATATTACCGCGCATCCGGCTCAATCCTCAAACGGACGGAGAAAACCTCATGCGGACGACGAAGAGATTCGCGCCCCTGCTCCTCACAGCGCTCGCCGTGCTGGCGGCGGCGGTCGTCGTCTCGCGCCCCGGCCACGGCCAGAGCGACGCCCAGCCGAAGAAGCTCTCCGTCAAGGTCTTGCGGAAGAAAGGCGAGTCCGCCTTCCTCCCGACGAAGCAGGAAATGGCCGCCGCGCAGGAGGTCGAGGAGCGGGAGGTGAAGGACGAGATTCCCGCCCACGTCCCCATTAAGATCAAGCTCAGGAACGAGAAGAAGGCCAAAGACCTGAACAACGACCGGTGGCTGGCCGACCTCGAAATCGAGGTCAGGAACACGGGCACCAAGCCGATCTACTTCCTGCGGCTCGGCATGTCCTTCGTGGATGTGAAGAAGGATTCGGGCTACGGCATCGGCCATGCTTTCGTCTACGGCAGGATGGACTTGATAGACATCGCCAACCGCGCGGAGCCCGAAGACGTGCCGCTCCTGCCGGGGGAGACCCACGTCTTCAAGCTGGATGAGGAGTACATCAAGGGGTGGAACTGGTACAGGACGAAAGTCGAGATCAAGCCTCAGCCGAAGAAGATCAGAGTTTATATGAGTGTGATCAGCCACGGGGACGGCACAGGCTATGTTGCAACGGATGGCACGCCCGTTTCGGACAGAAAAAAATCTTCTTACGAAGGGGAGAGGAAAAGTGGCCTCGCTGAGTTGGCATCCGTCGGCGGGCCACCCTGCCCCCCAAATTCGCCCTTTGAACTCGCCTCCCTCCTCGTACCGGCAAACTCCCTGCCGGTACTTTTTTATCCGCTCAAAACGGGCGACGCGACAACGGCGGCAGCGGCGGCTCATCCTGCACGCCCTACTACTGGTACTATTATGAGTCCTGGGACGGCGGCGAGACGTGGCAGGTGGTGAGCATCTCATACGCCGGTTGCTGGTGAAAATTAACTGCCGGAGGCGGACTGAAATGGGCGCAAGCGACTACGCGACGAGCACGCAGGGCGAAGGGCTCTGCCCGCGCTGCGGCGGCGGGCCTCTGAAGGCTTGGTACGAGTTGAGCGAGGAGGAGCGCGAGACGGTGAAGCGCCTTCCCGCCTCCGCCGAGGCGTCGCTCGAAGAGCGCGCGGCCCGTCATCGCTGGTGCACGCGCTGCTGGGACGAAGTGACGGGCGCGACGCCGCGCACTGCTTGAGCTGGGGAAGGCTTGTCGGTTCCACTCCTCGCCGGGGCAGACTTCGTGCCCCGTCAAAAATCACTTCAACAACTTCGACGGAGGTCACGCATATGAAACTCGTCCGCGTCTGCGTTCTGCTCTCCGCGCTGCTCGCGTGCGCCCAACTCTCTCAGGCACAGCAGGGCGGCGCGACGCCCGATGCGTCGAAGACTTACGTCATCCGCGCCGCGCGCCTCTTCGACGGGAAGAGCGAGCGGCTCGTCTCGCCCGGCGTGGTGGTCGTCAGAGACGGGAAGATCGTCTCGGTCGGCGGCACTCAGCCCGTCCCCGCCGGGGCCGAAGTCGTCGAACTCGGCGACGCGACGCTTCTGCCCGGCTTCATGGACGCGCACACGCACCTCTCCGGCGAGGCGAGCGGCGACTGGAACCAAGACGAACTCGACAGCCTCAAGAAGCCCATCACCGAGCAGGCGCTCGACGCGACCGAGTACACGCGCAAGACTCTGCTCATCGGCTTCACGACGACGCGCGACCTCGGCTCCGGCGACCTCGTTGACGTGGGGCTCCGCAACGCCATCCGCAACGGCAAAGTTGTGGGGCCGCGAATGCTCGTCGCCGTGCGCGGCATCGGCGCGACCGGCGGGCACTGCGACCCGACGGGCGGCTACCGCCCCGGCCTCTTCGACCGCTCGAACGGCGCGGAAGACTCGGTCGCCAACGGGCCGGACGCCGTGCGCGCCGCCGTCCGCCTCAACGTCAAGCAGGGCGCTGATGTCATCAAGGTCTGCGCGACGGGCGGCGTGCTCTCGCTCGCGGGCGACGTGAGTTCGCCGCAGTTGACGCAGGCCGAACTCGACGCGCTCGTTGACGAGGCGCACGCCCTGCGCAAGCGCACCGCCGCGCACGCGCACGGGGCCGAGGGCGCGAAGCGGGCCATCCGCGCCGGGATTGATTCCATCGAGCACGGCTCGTTCCTCGACGACGAGGCGCTCGACCTGATGAAGGCGCGCGGCACTTTCTTCGTCCCCACGCTCATGGCCCCGCAGGGCTTGAAAGAGAGGCTGGATAAGGGCGCGTACTTCCCGCCGCAGGTCGAGGCCAAGGCGCGCGCGGCCATCGCCTCCATCCGCGCGACGTTCCAGAAGGCCGTCGCCAAGAAAGTCCGCATCGCCTTCGGCACCGATGCCGCCGTCTATCCGCACGGGCGCAACGCCGAAGAGTTCCGCCACATGGTCGAACTCGGCATGCGGCCCGTCGACGCCTTGAAGGCCGCGACCTCCGTCAACGCCGAACTCTTCGGCGTCGCCGACCGCCTCGGCACACTCGAAGCGGGCAAGCTCGCCGACATCATCGCCGTCCCCGGCGACCCCACGCAGGACATCCGACAGACCGAACGCGTCTTCTTCGTCATGAAGGAAGGCGTCACCTATCGCAACGACCGGGCGAAGCAGTAAAGACCGTGAACCGTGACGGGCAAGCGGTGACAGGATAAAAACCGTCAATCGTGAATCGTCAACCGTGACCAGAAGAACCGGGATTTATCTCGTCACGGTTGACGGTTCACGGTTGATGGTTTGAGGGGGCTACTTGAAGAACACGCCGCGCACTTTTCGCGCTTCGCCGACCGTCGCGCGTCTTGCGGTCTTAATCTGCCTCGCCCTCGCGTGCGCGCCCGCGGCGTTCGCGCAGGGCGGGGGGAGTTCGCGCGCCTCCGCGCGGAGGAGGCCAGCCGTTCGACGCGCCGCGCGGTCGCGGAAACCGGCGCGCAGGCCGGACGTGATTTTCGTGCCGACGCCGGAGGAGACGGTCGCGGAGATGCTCAGGCTGGCGAAGCTCAAGCCGGGCGACGTGCTCTACGACCTCGGCAGCGGCGACGGGCGCATCCCCATCGCGGCGGCGAAGCAGTACGGCGTCCGCGCCGTCGGCATCGAGATTGACCCGCAGCTCGTCTCGGAGGCCGCCGAGGCCGCGCGCGCGGCGGGCGTCTCCGACCTCGTCACCTTCCGGCAGGAAGACCTCTTCCGCGCCGACTTCCGCGAAGCGTCGGTCGTCACGCTCTACCTCTCTGACCGCCTCAACGTGCTCCTCCGCCCCAAGCTCCTGCGCGAACTGCGCCCCGGCACGCGCATCATCTCGCACGACTTCCGCATGGGCATTTGGGAACCCGAACAGACCGTCCGCGTGCCGTGGAAAAATCTCTACCGCACCGTTTACGTCTGGACAGTCCCGCGCGGCGGGCGAATCAAGAGATGATGGAGAAGGAGTCAGGAGTCAGAAGCCAGAAGCCAGAATGGAGAGGCGGCGACCTCTCACTTCTGGTTTCTGGCTTCTGACTCCTGACTCCTCCCTCATTTGTCTTCTGTGGTGATGCGTTCGTAAGCGGCGCGGACGGCGCTCATGCGGGCGGCGAGTTCTTCGGTCAAGGCGGCGGGCGTGGGGTAGCCGAGGCGGAGCGAGAGGTCTCGGACGAGCGGGTGGTCGGGCGCGGCGGGGAGGCGCGTGGAGCGACCGACGAGGAGGCGCAGTTGATGGTCGAGACGGCGGAGCAGCGCGTAGCCTTCGACGAGCGCCGCCGCGTCTTCGACGCCGAGCGAGCCCGCCGCGCCGAGGCGTTCGAGCGTCGCGCGCGTCGAGCGGTCGGCGTCCGTCTCGTCCGGCAGCCCGTCGCGGAGTTGGAGGTAGCGCGCCGCGAAGTACACGTCGAGCATCCCGCCCGGCCCGTACTTGATGTCGGTCGGGCGCGAGCCTCCCCCGCGCCGCGCTCGCTCGCGCTCAAGCCTCTCGCGCACGCGCCGCGTCTCCGCGCGCAGCACTTCCGCGCCCGCCCGCCGCGCGGCTTCGTGGACGGCGCGGCGCGCTCTGCGCTCGACGCTCTTCCCCAACTCGATGTCGCCCGCCACGGCGCGGAGCTTGACGTGCGCGAGCCACTCCCAAACGTCGGCGCGCTCTGAGAGATAGTTGACGAAGGCGCTCGCGGGCGAAGCAACCGCGCCGTTCTTGCCGTCGGGCCGCAGGCGCAAATCAACGCGGTAGAGATAGCCGTCGCGCGTGAGGCTCGACAGCGCCGTCGTCATCAACTCCGAGAGGCGCGCGTATGCTTCCTCCTGCGAGAGCCCCGCGAGCGGCGAAGGCACTTCGGGGTCGAAGACGAGCACGAGGTCGAGGTCGGAGCCGAAGTCCGTCCCGCCGCTTGCGAGACGGCCCAAGCCGAGCACGGCGAGGCGCGGCCCCGCGAGGAGCCTTCCGTGGCGACGCGCCAACTCGCGCCGCGCGACGAGCAGAGCGGCGTTGACCGAGGCCGCCGCGAGAGACGTTTGCAGCGCGTTTGACTCGGCCAACGTGAGTTCGCCCGCCGCGTCGCGCGCGCCAATCTCGACGACGAGCCGCGCCCACGCGCGCCGCAGCGCCGAAAGCTCGCCCCCGAAATTCTTCTCCGGGTCAATCGCCGCCCGCAGCAGCGCGCGGTGCTCGCGCGCGGCGACCACGGAAACATCGGTCGAGGCCGAAGGAATCAGACCGGGATTCCCGGCAATCATCTCGCCGAAGAACTCCGAAGCCCCGCACAACTCGACGAGGGCAATCAAATGAGCCTTCGTCAACGACAAACGCGCGCCCGACTTGTCGAGCGAGGCGGCGACGCGCGCCGAGAGCGAGAGCGCCCGCCGCGCGTTCAGCGAACGCTCAGCCGCTTCGCGCAACACCCGCGCGAGCCTCTCCACTTCGACGCCGCCAACTCCTTCCGCGCCCGCGCCTTCGACTCCTTCCGCACTTCCTACTCCTTCCGCCTCGCCTTCGAGATGCTGCGCGAAGACATGCGCGGCGGCGTGCGCGGCGGCGGCCTCCACGTCCGCGCGCGGCTCCGAAAAGATGCGCGGCCCCGAAGCGGCTCGCGCATCCGAAGCGGCTCGCGGGTCGCGCGCGTTCATCTCTTCTGCGTTCCTCTCGCCGCCGGAGATTTCGGCGCGCGTCGTTTCAGTCTTGATGACGGCATCGCTCTCCGGCGTCGCGGTTTGTGGCGCGCTCGCTCCGGGCGGCTGAGATTGTTCGTCGGTGTCGGCGGCCTCGAAGACGCGCCGGTAGGCGCGGCTCACGTTGGCGGTGTGGAAGGCGAGAGCGTGGTCGAACTCGGCGAGCGCGCGCGGGCCGACGAAGTGCATCCTTCGCGCGACGAGGGCGCGGCGCGCGGGGTCTTCGGGGACGAGGTGCGTCTGGAGCCCGTGCTCCATCTGGACGCGGTGCTCGACGGTGCGGAGGAAGTTGTAGGCGTCCGAGAGTTCGCTCCGCTCCCTTTCGTTGACGAGGCCGCGGTCGGCGAGCCGTCCCAGACTGATGAGCGTGTGCGCCGCGTGCAGCCAAGAGTCGCGCCCGCCGTAGGCGAGTTGCAAAGCCTGTGCGATGAACTCGATCTCGCGGATGCCGCCCGCGCCGAGCTTGACGTTGAAGCCGCGCGCCTCTCGCGGGTGCTGCCGGTCAATCTTCTGCTTGGCGAGGCGGACGTGCGCGAGCGCACGCTCGACCGTCTCCGTGCGCCGATAGACGCGCTCGCGCACGCCTTCGGCGAAGCGCGCGAAGAGTTGCGCCGACCCGGCGGAGGCGCGCGAGCGGATAAGCGCCTGAAGCTCCCACGCGTGCGCGCGCGCGCGGTAGTACGAGAGCGCCTCGGCGAGCGAGCAGGCGAGCGCGCCGTCGCGCCCGTGCGGGCGGAGCCGCAAGTCAACGCGGTAGGCCGCGCCCTCGCCGGTCTGTTGTCCGACTGTGCGGGCGACGCGCGCCGCCAGCTTCTCGAAGAACTCGCGGTTGGTGACGACCCCGCGCTCGCCTTTGCCGGTCGTCTCGCCGTCGTCTGAGTAGAGGAAGAGGAGGTCTATGTCCGAAGAGTAGTTCAGCTCGCGCGAGCCGAGCTTTCCCAGAGCGACGACGCAGAAGCTCGCCGCCGTCTTCCGCCCGCGCGCGTCCTCGCACTGCGGCGCGCCGTAGAGATTTTCTAACTCCTGCTGCGCCAAACCGAGCGCGTGCGCGAGCACGGCGTCGGCGAGGTTGGAAAGCTCCTCGGTCGTCTCGACGAGCGTCGCGTCGCGCCGGATGTCGTGGAGGTAAATCCTCAGCAACTCGCGGCGGCGGAAGCGCGCCAGCACGACCTGCGCCTCGACCTGCGTGTGCGTGAGCGCGAAGCGCGCCAGAGACTCGCCCAGCTCTTCCGTCGTCCGCACGCGCGTCAAGCCTCTCTCGCGCGCGAGCCAGTTGAGATATTCGGGGTTCTGCGCGAGCGTCGTTCCGAGCAGAGGGCTCCACGCGGCGAGCGCGAGCGCGTCCGAGAGAAGCCCCGCGTCACGCCCGAAGACGCGCGCCGCGCGCGGGTGCTCCGCCGCGATGCGCTCGTAGAAGAGCCGCGCGCCCTCCGCGTCCGGCAGGTCGCGCACCAACGATTCGACGTGTTCGTCCGAGGCGGGCACGGAAGGAATATAAGGCACGGGGGGAACGGGGGAAAGGGGAAGGGGTAAAAGGGAAAAGGGGTAAAAGGGAAAAGGGGAAGAGCGAGCCTCACGCGTTAAGGTCGTTGCCGTCACGCGTGCGGCCCGCTCTCCCCTTTCGCCGTTTACCCTTTTCCCCTTTTACCCCTCTTGTCTTTTACGGCGCGGCTTGAGCGATGGGCTTGCCGTTGGCGTCGAAGACTTCGACGGTGCCGTAGGGCGCGAGGGCGGCGCGCACCTTCGAGGCGTCGCCGACGGCGATGATTTGCAGGCGGTCGAGGTCAACGTACTTGCGCGCGACGCGCTGCACGTCTTCGGCGGTGATGGCCGCGATCTTTTGCGTGTAGGTGTCCCAGTAGTCGGCGGGCAGGTCGTAGAGCTTCTGCGTGACGATGTTCGTCAAAAGCAGGTTCGGCTGTTCGAGCGAGAGCGCGAAGCCGCCGATGAGGCCGTTCTTCGCGTTGTCGAGGTCGGAGGCCGGAACCCGCACGTCGCGGATGGCCTTGAACTCGTTGATGAATTCACGCATCGCGCCCTCGGTCACTTCCGTCCGCACGGACGAGTTGGCGGCGAAGACGCCGCGGAACTTCGCGCCGCCGAAGCCGCTCGACGCGCCGTAGGTGTAGCTCTTGTCTTCGCGCAGGTTGCGCTGCAAGCGCGCCGTGCCGCCGCCGCCGAGGATGCGGTTCATCACCAGCAGCGCGAAGTAGTCGGGGTCTGTGCGCTCGATGCCGAGGTTGCCGAGTTGGAGGAAGGTCTGCACGGAGCCGGGGCGGTCAATCAAGTAAATGTTCGACCCCTTGTACTGCGCCGTCGCCGGGGGGATGACGGTCTTCGGGGCCGCGCCCGCCTTCCAGTCGCCGAAGGCGCGTTCGAGCTTCGGCAGAATCTCTTTTAACGTCACGTCGCCGACGACGGCGAGCATCGCGTTGTTCGGGACGTAGTGCGTCGCGTGGAAGCGCGCGAGGTCTTCCGAAGTCGTCTTCCTTAAAGTCTCGGCGGGCGGCGCGACGAGCGAGGCGGGGTGCTCGCCGTAGATGGCGCGGTTGAAACGCTCGGCGGCGAGGAACTGCGGGCTCGCGCGCTGAAGCTGAAGTTGCGCGAGCGTGCGCGTCTTGTACTTCTCGACCTCCTCCTTCGGGAACGCGGGCGCGCGCACCACGTCGGAGAAGATGTCGAGCACGGCGTCGAAGTTCTCGACGAGCCCGGAGGCCGTGACGTTCGAGGTGAAGCCGGAGAGGTTCGACCCGGCGAGGAGCGACGCGCCGAGGGTGTCGAGCTGTTCGGCGAGTTCGCGGCTCTGCCGCTTCTGCGTGCCCTCGCGCATGAGCGCGGCGGTGAAGAGCGCGAGCCCCTTGTGCTCAGCCGGGTCGGAGAGGCCGCCGCTCATCACGACCATCTGCATCGAGAAGGTGGGGACGCGGTGGTTCTCCAAGAGGACGACGCGGAGGCCGTTCTTCAGGGTCGCCTCCTGCGCCTTCGGCAGTTTGACCTTCAGCACCTCCTTGTTGACGGGCGCGCGGTTCTTGAGCACGACGCCTTTCAAACCATCGTCCGCCGGGTTCGGCTGCTGCTGCGCCAAAGCGGGCGCGGCCATCGAAGCCGAGAGCGCGAGCGTGAGCGACGCGGCGAGAAGTCTCTGGTGTGTGATCTTGATTCTCATCTTTCCTCTCCCTCCTTCTCGTCCGGCTGACGCCGAAGCGCCGCGCGCCTTCGGCACGGTCACGACGACCGTGCGGTTCGTCTGGTTCAGGTACTTGCTCGCCACGCGCCGCACGTCCTCTTTGGTGACGGCGGCGATCTTGTCCGGCAGCGTGTTGACGAGGCCGGGGTCGTTGTAGAGGAGCGCGTAGCCGGTGAGCAGGTTGGCGCGGCTGAGCGAAGTGTCAATCGAGTTGATGAAGGAGGCGCGGGCCGAGTTCTTCGCCTTCTCCAACTCCCAATCGGCGATGGGCTCGGTCTTGAGCCGCTCGATCTCGGCGTAGATGGCCGCCTCCACGTCCTCGGTCTTCGCGTTGGGCCGGACGTTGGCCTGCACGAAGAAGCCGCCCGCGCCGCGCGACTCGTCCACGAAGCCGCCGACCGAAGCGACCATCTCGCGCTCCTTGACGAGCCGCTGGTAGAGGCGCGAGGACTGGCCCGATTGCAGCGCGGCGGAGAGCACGCGCAGCGCGTAGTGGTCTGCCGTGTTGCCGGGCGCGGACTTGAAACCGATCTGGATGCGCGGCAGGCGCGCGAGCGCGTCCTCGACGACGGCGCGGCGCTCGGCCTTCTGTTCGGGCTCCGAGGCGTCCACCGCCGGGGGCGCGGGCTGGCGCGGGATAGACTCGAAGTGCTTGCGGATGCGCGCGAGCGCGTCAGCCGTCTTGAAGTCGCCGACGAGGACGAGCACGGCGTTGTTCGGCGCGTAGTACATCTTGAAGAACTCGCGCACGTCGGCGACGGTCGCCGCGCCGAGGTCTTCCATCGAGCCGATGACCGAGTGCTTGTAGGCGAAGTTGTCGTACATCAATTCTTGGTGGTGCTCGCCGCTCTTGCCGTAGGGCTCGTTGTCGAGCCGGAGGCGGCGCTCTTCCTTGACGACTTCGCGCTGGTTGTCGAAGTTCGCCTGATTCACGTCGAGCGAGCGCATGCGGTCGGCTTCGAGGAAGAGGATGAGTTCCAACTGGTTCGCGGGCACGGCCTCGAAGTAGAGCGTCCGCTCCTCGTTGGTCGTCCCGTTCATCGTCCCGCCGTTGTTGGCGATGATGAAGTTGTGCTCGCGCGCGCCGACGTTCTCCGAGCCCTTGAACATCATGTGCTCGAAGAGATGCGCGAACCCGGTCCGGCCTGTGCGTTCGTCCTTCGAACCCACGCCATAGCTGACTGCGATGGCGAACACCG
>DASTQX010000020.1:0-9290 GCA_035761505.1 Pyrinomonadaceae bacterium | reverse complement strand
GCCCGAAGTGATGGGCATCGGCCCCGTCCCGGCGGTGCGCCGCCTGCTCGAACGGCAGAAGTTGAAGATGGAAGAGATAGACCTCGTTGAACTCAACGAAGCCTTCGCCGCGCAGGTCATCGCGTGCGACCGCGAACTCGGCTTCGACGCCGAGCGCCTCAACGTCAACGGCGGCAGCATCGCCCTCGGCCACCCCATCGGCTGCACCGGCGTCCGCATCACGACGACGCTTCTGCACGAGATGCAACGGCGCGACGCGCGGCGCGGCCTCGCCACCCTCTGCGTGAGCGGCGGGCTCGGCATCGCCCTTCTGGTCGAGCGCGTCTGAGGGGCGCGCTCCGAAACGCAGGGGCGGGCGACACCGCGCCCGCCGTCAGTAACTCAATTCAAGGAACAGGACGACCTCGTGACTAAAAAGCAGCCCGCCGGAAAGAAGACCGCCGAGAAGGAATCCACTGACAGCGCACCCGCGAAGGGTTCGGCCCCCGCGAGATTGGCGACGGGGAGCGACGGCCTCGACAGTATTCTGGAGGGCGGGTTCCCGGCCAACCGCCTGTACCTGTTGGAGGGCGACCCCGGCACGGGGAAGACGACGCTCGCGTTGAAGTTTCTGTTGGAGGGCGCGGCGCGGGGCGAGCCGGTGCTGTACGTCACGCTCTCGGAGACGAAAGAGGAGCTGCTCTCGGTCGCGGGGTCGCACGGCTGGTCGCTCGAAGGCGTCAGCATCTACGAGCTGATTCCTTCGGAAGAGAGCCTCAAGACCGAATCGCAGTACACGATCTTTCACCCCTCGGAGGTCGAACTCGGCGAGACGACCGGGGCCGTACTGAACGAGGTCGAGCGCATCCAGCCGCGCCGCGTCGTCTTCGATTCGCTCTCGGAGATGCGCCTTCTGGCGCGCGACCCGTTGCGCTACCGGCGGCAGATACTCGCGCTCAAACAGTATTTCGCCGGTCGGCAATGCACGGTGCTCCTGCTCGACGACCGCACCTCGACGGTCGGCGACTTGCAGGTGCAATCCATCGCGCACGGCGTCGTCGAGTTGGAGCATCTGGCTCTGGAGTACGGGGCCGAGCGCCGGAGGCTGCGCGTCGTCAAGCTGCGCGGGAGCCGCTACCGGGGCGGCTATCACGACTTCAACATCGAGACGGGCGGCGTCGAGGTCTTCCCTCGGCTGGTCGCTTCGGAGCACCGGCAGGAGTTCGCGCGCGAGACCGTGACGAGCGGCGTCAAAGAGTTGGACGCGCTGCTCGGCGGCGGGCTCGACCGTGGGACGAGCACGCTCATCCTCGGCCCGGCGGGCTCCGGCAAGTCCTCGATTGCCGCGCAGTTCGTCGCCGCCGCCGCCGCGCGCGGCGAGCACGCCGCCTCCTTCATCTTCGACGAAGGGCGGGACATCTATCTGGCGCGGGCCGCCGGGCTCGGCAAGGAGATGAAGGAGCACGTCGAGTCGGGGCTCTTGTCCGTCCAGCAGATTGACCCGGCTGAGCTGTCGCCGGGCGAGTTCGCCTATCGCGTGCGCCGCGCCGTGGCGCACGACGGCGCGCGCTTCGTCGTCATTGACAGCCTCAACGGCTACCTCCAATCAATGCCCGACGAGCGGTTCCTGAACGCCCAGATGCACGAGCTTCTGACCTACCTCAACCAGTCGGGCGTCGTGACCGTGCTGGTGATGGCGCAGCACGGCTTCATGGGCTCGAACATGGGGACGCCCGTAGATGTGAGCTACCTCGCCGACACGGTGCTGATGCTCCGCTTCTTCGAGGCGGCGGGCGCGGTGCGCCGCGCCCTCTCGGTCGTCAAGCGGCGCACCGGCTATCACGAGAACACCATCCGCGAGATGCGCCTCTCGTCCGAAGGTGTCATGGTGGGCGAGCCGCTCTCCGATTTTCATGGCGTGCTCACCGGCGTCCCCGTCTACAGCAAGCGCTCGGCCCGTCTGCTCAAGGAGGAGGATGCCGACGCTTAACTTTCAAGGCGACGACGGGCGCGTGCTCCTGCTCGCGCCGACGGGCAGGGATGCCGCGCTCATCGCCAAAGTGCTCGGCGAGGCGGGCGTCGCCGCCGAGCCCTGCGACGGTATCGAAGAGCTTTGTCGCCGCCTCGCCGAAGGCGCGGGGGCCGCGCTCATCACCGAAGAGGCGCTGACGCCCTTCGCCCTGCGGCGTCTGGTGGACGTGCTCCGCGAGCAGCCCCCGTGGTCGGACTTCCCGCTCGTCGTCCTCACGGGCGGCGAGGGCGTCCAGACGAATCCGGGCGCGCTCAAGCCCCTCTGGGAGATCGGCAACGTCTCGCTCATCGAACGCCCGACCCGCATCATCACGCTCGTCAGCGCGCTTCAGGCGGCGCTCCGCGCGCGCCGCAGGCAGTACGAGGTGCGGACTCATCTCGTCGAGCAGAAGCGCGCGCAGGAGGAGCGGACGCGGCTTCTCGCCGAGGCCGAGGCGGCGAACCGCACGAAGGACGAATTTCTGGCGACGATGTCGCACGAGTTGCGGACGCCGATGACGGCCATCCTCGGTTGGACGCACCTGCTGCGCACCAGCGCGTTCGGCGTCGCGGAGTCGGCGCACGCGCTGGACATCATCGAGCGCAACGCCCACATGCAGACCAAGCTCATTGACGACCTGCTGGACATCTCGCGTATCATCACCGGCAAGCTGCGGCTCGAAGTCCGGCCCGTTGACCTCGGCGCGGTCGTCGAGGCGGCGGTCGAGGCGACGCGCCCCGCCGCCGAGGCCAAGTCGTTGCGCCTCCACTCGCTCGTTGACCCGCACGCTGGGCCGGTCTCCGGCGACCCCGACCGTCTGCAACAGGTCGTCTGGAATCTGCTGACGAACGCCGTCAAGTTCACGCCCAAAGGCGGGCGCGTGCAGGTGCGTCTGGAGCGCGTCAACTCGCACGCGGAGTTGATCGTCAGCGACAGCGGTCAGGGCATCAGCGCGGAGTTCCTGCCGCACGTCTTCGACCGCTTCCGGCAGGCCGACGGCGCGACCACCCGGACGCACGGCGGGCTCGGCTTGGGGCTCGCCATCGTCCGCCAGTTGGTCGAGCTGCACGGCGGGACGGTCGCCGCCGAGAGCGAAGGCGAGGGGCGCGGCTCGACCTTCGTCGTGCAGTTGCCGCTGATGGCCGCGCGCCGCGAACTCGACGATTCCGCACGCCGGCACCCGACCGCCGGGGGCCGCATCTCGCTCGACTCGATGCCGTCTCTGGCGGGCCTGCGGATTCTGGTCGTGGACGACGAGGCGGACGCGCGCGACCTTCTGCGCGAGTTGTTGGAGCGTTGCGGCGCGGAGGTGACGACCGCCGAGTCGGCGTCGGCGGCGCTGGAAGCCATCGGGCGTTCGAGGCCGGACGTGCTCATCAGCGACATCGGGATGCCGGGAGAGGACGGCTACGCGTTGATTCAGAAAGTGCGCGCGGCGGAAGATTCCTCCGCCGCGCGAATCCCGGCCATCGCGCTCACGGCCTACGCCCGCGCGGAAGACCGCGTCCGCGCTCTCAGCGCCGGGTTCCACGTCCACGTGCCGAAGCCGATTGAGCCCGTCGAGTTGATTGTCGTGGTCGCCAGTCTCATCGGGCGCACCGGGAGGGCGTAAGCGAAAGGGGCGGACGGTTACTTCTTCGGCCCCCAGTAATAGACGACGATGAAGACGACGGTCGCCACGAGGACGAAGAGGAAGAGCAGGGCCAGAAGGGTTATCTCCAACATTCGCGGAGGAGTGTAGCGCGGCCTCAAGTTCTTCGACAAACGGACGGTGCGGTCGCGTGTGAAGGCTTATGCGAAGGGGTCGTCCAAAGATGTTCGTGACGCTGGCCCGCGCGGCGCGTCTGCGCTGCCCGGCGTGCGGCCAGTCCTCGGTCTTCAAGTCGCCTTTCCGCGTGCGTCACCATTGCTCGTCCTGCGCCGCGCTGTTCCAGCGCGAGGCGGGCTTCTTCGTCGGCGCGATCATGGTCAACATGGTCGTGACGGAGACGGCGGCGCTCGCCTTCTACTTCGCCGCCCTCCAAGCGGTCGGCTTCAGCGAAGGCTTAATCTTCAGCGTCGCGCTGCCTCTGGCCTTCGTCCTCCCCGTCCTCTTCTACCATCACAGTTGGAGCCTCTGGCTCGGCTTCGACCATCTCGTCGAAGGGCTGCCGCAGCACGAGGGCCGCGAGGCGGGCGGGAGTTGAAGAGTCAAAGACCTGTCCTTCGGGCAGCGTTGGGCATATACTGTCGGCCCAAGCTCTTTCACCCTTCAGCGGAGGACACTCACACATGAGAAGAATGCTCGCGGCATTGTTCATCACGGTCTTGTCGTTCGGCACTGCTTCGGCACAGACGGACGACACGAAGACCTCCGACCCCGACTCCCTCAAGGAAACCTCTGCGACCGAATCGGCGGCGACGAACGAATCAACCTCCACCGAATCAACCGACGCGCCGGGCGGCCTTGAGTTCGCGCCCGCGCCGCGCGCGCCCCGGAAGCGGCAGACCGCGGACATCGAGCACCGCTGGGGTCTCAGCCTCCACGCGGGGGGCGCGTTCCCGCACGGCGACTTTAACGACTTCTTCGAGCCCGGCCCAAGCCTCGGCGTTGACCTCGAATACCGCCTCAACAACCACGTCTCGCTCGAAGGGCTGCTCGGCTACCACCGCTTCAACCTCGAATCCGTCTTCTTCGACGACCACGCGGCCATCTACAACCTCTCGGCCAACGTCAAGTTTTACGGCGGGAGCGGTTCCGTCCGGCCCTTCGTCAACGGCGGCGGCGGCCTCTACGTGACCGACGACGGCGGGACGCACGGCGGCCTCAACCTTGGGGGCGGACTCCAATTCAACGTCTCGCCCAAGTTCGCCGTCGAAGGCTCCTACAACTTCCACAACGCCTTCCTCTCCGGCGACAACTTCCGCTTCTCGACCCTACAGGGCGGCGTCCGCTTCAGGTTCTGACAAGGAATGGAATGACTCTTGAGACGCCCGCCGCCGCAGACGACGGCGGGCGTCCTTCCGTCTTCCTACGAAGGGACGTATTATTCAACCTCATGGGCTTGACGTTCGAGTGGGACGAGAATAAAGCGGCTGAGAATCTGTCGAAGCATGCCGTCTCTTTCAGCGAAGCTGTGTCGGTCTTCGAGGATTCACTATCCCGAACCATTCCCGACCCGCTTCACTCAAGCGAAGAAGACAGATTCGTGATCGTGGGCATTTCGGAACTGCAGCGGACGCTGGTCGTGGTGCATACTTACAGGGACAACGTGGTCAGAATAATCAGCGCACGTAAAGCGACGACACGCGAGAGAAAAGACTATGAAGAAGGAAGAGATTGAAGAAGACGCCGGGATGTTGGACGAGTACGATTTCAGTCAGGGGGTGCGCGGGAAGTATGCGCGGCGGTACGCGGAGGGGACGAACATCGTCCGGCTCGACCCCGACGTGGCGAAGGTCTTCCCCGATTCCGACTCCGTCAACCAAGCGCTGCGAGCGATTGCGCAGATCATCGAGCAAAGGTCTCGTGAACGGCCTTGACTTACTTAAGCCAACCCCGCCGCGCGCGTGGCGCATCGGAGACAGGCGTGAAGCTCTTCCGAATTTTTTGAACCCCCGTCCGGGCCTGACGTGAGAAGGGCCGAGACTTCTTCGACGATAAGGTGGTAATTAAAAGGACATGAGGAATATCTACCTCTCGACTCTCGCGCTCTGCGTCGCGCTCGCGGCGCTCGTCACACCTTCGGAGGCGCAGACGCGGCGGCGCGGCGGCGCGGCGCGGGCGACCCCCGCGCAGAACACTGCGGCGACGCCCACGCGGCAGGCCGTCCCGCTTCCGGCTTCGGACGCGGTGCTGGCGGTTGATTTGCGGCGGCTCTTGACGGAGGCCGTGCCGCGCGCGCTGGCCGCCGACCCTGCGCGCCTCGCCGCCGTCAACGCCGACATCGAGCAGTTTAAGGCGCGCACGGGGATTGACGCGCGCGCCTTCGATACGCTGACGGCGGGCGTGCGGCTGACGAACCCTTCGGCGGGCGTGACGAAGATTGACCACATGGTCGCCATCGCGCGCGGGACGTTTCGCGCCGACGTGCTCGTCGCCGCCGGGCGGCTCGCCGCGCAGGGTCGGTTCGCCGAGCAGAAGCACGCGGGGAAATCAATCTACGTCTTCAGCCTCAACGATCAGATCAAGCTCTTCGGGCTTTTGAAGATGCGCGTGAGCGACCTCGCGCTGACCGTGCTCGACGCGAACACTCTGGCGGTCGGCGAGCCGGAGGCGGTGCGCGCGACGATTGACGCGCAAGCCGGGCGCGGGCGCGTGGACGCAGACCTTCTGAACTTCGCGCGCACGCCGAACGACCTCATCATGTTCGCCGGGAACGTGCCGCCGTCGTTCCTCGCGGGGATTGAACTCGGCACGCCGGAGTTGAACCGCGCGGTTGCTTCCGTCCGGCGCTTCAACGGCTCGGTCGGGACGAGCGCGGCGGGCTACCAGATGCAGACGACGTTGCGGACGGTGAACGCGACGGAGGCGCGGGACTTAGGCGGCACGCTCGAAGCCTTGAAGCAGGTCGCACCGATGCTCATCTCGATGTCGGGCGAGCGCGGCAAGTTCGCCAAGCGCGCCGTCGAGAGCCTCCGCATCACGACGCAGGCCAACGAAGTCCAACTCCGCCTCGAACTCGCGCAGGGCGACT
This sequence comes from Pyrinomonadaceae bacterium, assembly GCA_035761505.1. Classification (GTDB taxonomy): domain Bacteria; phylum Acidobacteriota; class Blastocatellia; order Pyrinomonadales; family Pyrinomonadaceae; genus JAIVJM01. The sequence goes on along the minus strand of DASTQX010000020.1, from coordinate 2,624 downwards.
TGGCGGCGCTCCTCCAAGCACTGTAACGGAAAGGGTAAAAGGGGAAGAGGGTAAAAGGGGAAAGGGGAAGAGCGAACCTCTCAAGTGTCGCTCTTCCCCTTTACCCTTTTACCCCTTCTCTTTATCCCCCCGGCTGCACCGGGAGGTTGATGGGCGGGCGCTGTGGGCGCGGGAGGGCGGTGGGCGGCTCGCCGACGTTGTCAACGCGCGCGAGCATCTCGCGGTCAATGGTGACCTTGCCGGCCTCTTCGAGGCGGCGGCGGATGGCGGCGATGTATTCGTCGAAGACCTGCGAGCGGCGCTCGGTCTCGGCGCGCTCGATGAGTTCGGCGCGCTGCTTGCCGAACTCGGCGAGGTCTGCGTCGCGGCGGGCGGTGGCGGCGGCCACGACCCACGACTCGCCGACCTTTAAGGGGTTCTTCGTGACCTCGCCGGACTTGAGAGCATAGATCGCGTCGTCGAGCGCGAGGTCTGCGCCGAGCGTGCCGAGCGGCCTCCCGACGCGGAACGCTTCTTCGGTCACGGCCTTGAGTCCGAGCCGTTCGGCAGCGGCCTTCAAGGCGTCGGGGCTCGCGGAGTTGGCGGCCAGCTCGCGCGCCGTCTGTTCGAGTTGCTGGGTGGCGCGCTCGTTGCGGAAGGCTTCGGCGACGCGCTCGCGCACCTCTTCAAATTCGGGGATGCGCGGGTCGCGCTTCTCGACGAGCATCGGGACGGCGAAGCCGCCACGGATGCCGACGCGTTCGCCGAGTTGGCCGACCTCTTCGAGCGGCTTGACGGCCTCCTCGAATTGCGGGTTGCTGCCGATGTCCGGCACGTCGTCGCCGGGCTTGACGAAGGGCGTCTCCTTGACCATCTCCGCCGGGGTCATGTTCGCTTCGGGCGCGAGTTCCTGCGCGACCTTCTGGAAGTCCTTCGTCTCCTTCAGACGCTCGACGGCCTTCTGCGCCACCTGCTGCGCGACGGCGTAGGAGCGGCGGTTACGCAGAGAGACGAGCAGTTCGTTCTTCGCCTCCTCGAAGGACTTGGGGACGGCCTCGCCTCGGCGGAAGATGTAGTAGGCGTTGCCGGTCTTCACGGCGTCGCGCACTTCGCCGGGCCGCATGTCGAGCAGGGGTTGAAGGATGTCGTTCGGCTTGGCCGGGTTCTTTCTGACGGGCGCGGGGAGCCAGCCGCCGTTCTTCGCCGTCGCGGGGTCTTCGGAGTTGCCGCGCGCGAGTTCGGCGAACGCCTCTTCGGTCGCCGTCATGTCTTCGCCGCGCACGCGCGCCACGAGGTCGGTCGCGCGCTTGAGCACTTCCTGATCGAGTTCGGGCCGCGCCACCTTCAAGACGATCTGCTGGACGCGGACGCCCGCCTGCTTCGCCTCCGGGCGGAGCGAGTCGTACTCCTTGCGCAAGTCCTCTTCGGGGATGCTGAGCTTCGCGCCCGCCTTCTCCTGATTGACGAAGAGGTAGCGGAGCTTCTTCTGCGGTTCGAGGAAGCGGTAGTCGGTCTTGTGCGCCTCGTAGTACTGCCGCAGTTCCTCGTCCGAGGCATTGATTTTCTTCGCCAAGTCGGTCGCCGTGACGGGAACGTAAACGAGGTCGAACTCGGTGGAGTCGCGGACGTACTCGTCCTGCACCTCCTGCTCGGAGACCTGCACGCCCGCCGTCACGAAGGCGCGCAGCTTCTCCGCCGCGATGCCGTCGCGGATGCTCCGCTCGTAGAGTTCGACGCCGCCGAAGTTGCGGACGACGTAATCCTTGTAGCGCTTGAGGTCGAAGGCGTTCGAGGCGTCGCTGAACTGGCGGCGGATAACGTCGCGCACCTCTTCCTCGGAGGCCGTGAGGTCGAGGCGGTCGGTCTCCTGCCCGATGATGCGGTCGTTGACGAGCGTGTCGAGGACGCGCTCGCCCGTCATCCCCAACTGCGCGAGGCTGAACTGCCCGCCCATCCGCTGCTCGTACATCCTCTGGCGGAGGGTGAAGTCGGCGACGGTCACTTCGTCGCCGTCGACGCGCGCGAGCACGTCGCGGCTCTTGAAGGGGTTGGCGAGGGCCGACGGCGACTGGTTATAGACGCCCGCGACGGCCATCCCGATGACCAGCAGGGCGGCGAAAAAGACGATGACCCAGTTCCGCGTCTTCTCCAGCCGGGTGAACATTTTCAGCATGACTCGATGAACCTTCCTGACAAGAACTTTCGATTAATCTTTGAGACTGGCGCTGCCGGGGTTCCGGCAGCCTTGAGGTCTTATAGACTCCCGCAGGGCGACTCCCGCAAAACGCGAATTGTAGCGGACGCCCCGCCGCCCCGCAACCGCCCGCACGTTTCGCCCCCAGCCCCAATCCGCCCTGCCCCCGTCAGGGATTCTTTCCAAGCAGCATTTCGGAAAAGCCCCCGTCACGGGACGGAAGAATGTAGCCCATTAGAAAAGCCCCCGTCAGGGGGCGGAAGAATGTAGCCCACGGCGCGAGCCGTGGGGAAGACGCGACGATAAGATTTTGAGAGCCCCTGAAAGGGGCGAAAGAAGTTCAAGTTTGAACACGGGCACGGGTTGAGCTTCTTTCGCCCCTTACAGGGGCTCAATTTGCTTCCCTTCCGCATCTCCCACGGCTCGCGCCGTGGGCTACATTCTTCCGCCC
>DASTQX010000019.1:0-10609 GCA_035761505.1 Pyrinomonadaceae bacterium | reverse complement strand
TTCCCCTTTACCCCCACGTGTATTTATACCACTGAGGCCAGTTAAAATCAAGAAAATAAACGAGTTTCAGGCATTTTTCTATTGATTTCATGGGTGAAACAGGGTATCATGCGCTCACCCTTGCAGGAAAAAAATGATGGCCTAGCCAAGTGTGTGACCACTCAGCTAGACCTTTTCGACCACCGCGTGTGTGACCACGCAGTAGCCGCAAGACTATTGTGTAGCCATCACGCACCGAAAGCAAGGTGCATGATGCTAGAACGAAAAAAGAGCAAAAGACCTACGCGCAGAACTGGCCCGCCTACACCCAAGCCCAAATAAATGAGAAAGCGAAGTTTTTAGAACTCCTCTACGCCCTTTGCGGGCTGACAGAAGAACCCCCGCAGCGCATGGGGCGGCCTAGAATCCCTCTCGCAGACCGCATCTTCTCGGCAACCTTCAAAGTCTATTCCACACTTTCAGGCCGCCGCTTCACTTCCGACTTGAGAGAGGCCAAACAGCGCGGCTACCTTTCGGCCATCCCGACGTACAGCGCGATTTATCGTTACTTCGAGTCGGAGGAACTCACGCCCGTTCTCCGTCGCCTCATCACTGAATCCGCGCTACCCCTAAAGGCCATCGAACAGGACTTCGCTGTTGACTCGTCTGTTTTCTCAACGGGCAACTTCGTGCGTTGGTACGGCATGAAGTACGGTAACACCGAGGACTGGCACGACTGGATAAAGCTGCACGCGATGGTCGGCACGGCGACGCACATCATCACATCGGTTGAACTCTCCGCGCGCCACACGCACGATAGCAAATTCTTCGAGCCGCTTGTGACGGACACGGCGCGCAACTTCCAGATGCGCGAAGTCTCGGCGGACAAGGCGTACTCTCACCGCGCCCACCTTCGGCTTGTCGAGGGCTTCGGTGCGAAGCCTTACATAGCCTTCCGCTCCAACGCGCGCGGCGATTCCAAGTGCGCGACGTGGAATAAGGTCTTTCACTATTACAGCCTGCACCGCGAAGAGTACATGAAGCACTATCACCGCCGCTCAAACGTCGAATCAACCTTCAGCATGATAAAGCACGCTTCGGCGAGCGTCTGCGGAGTAAGACTAAGACCGCGCAGATTAATGAAGTGCTTTGCAAAGTCTTGGCGCATAATCTAGTCTGTCTCGTTCAGTCAATGTATGAACTAGGCGTCGAGGTTACTTTTTCATCAGAAACGCCGGTTGATGAATAAGTCGGGCCGTTTTCCTAGTTATTCATCAAAGCCATCTCAAATCTGAAGTTTGAGATTCAAGCAGCAAGACATTCATCACTCATCACTACTTCTTAAACGGAGGCAACCCGCTCGTGCATGGTCTGTTGAGTGCGCTTCTCGTCTTCTCGCTCGTCGTCCTGCCGGTGCTTGCGCAGCAAAACCCCGCGCGGCAGAACCCTTCGCCGCAAATCGCCGCGCCGCCCGCGCCGCCGACTCCGACACCGACGCCGCCGCTTCCTCCTCCGCGCGTGCGCGCCGACGCGTACCGCGAGGCGGCGGGGCGCATCATCGGCGCGGCGCTCGTGGACGACACGGCCTACCGTCGGCTCGCGTACCTGACCGACCGCATCGGCCATCGCCTGAGCGGGTCGGCCTCTCTGGCGCGCGCCGTCGAGTGGGCGCTCGCCGAGATGCGGCGCGACCGGCTCGACAACGTGCGCGGCGAGCGGGTCATGGTTCCGCATTGGGTGCGCGGCGAGGAGAGCCTTGAGATGCTTGAGCCCGAACCGCGCCGCCTCTCGATGCTCGGCTTGGGCGGGAGCGTCGGCACGCCGCCCGGAGGCGTCGAGGCCGAGGCGGTCGTCGTCCGCGGCTTCGACGAGCTTGAAACTTTAGGCGAGCGCGTGCGCGGAAAGATCGTCGTCTATAACGTGCCTTTCACGAGCTACGGCGCGACGGTGCAGTACCGTGGAAACGGGGCTTCGCGCGCGGCGCGCTACGGCGCGGTGGCGGCGCTCGTCCGCTCGGTCACGCCCGTCAGCCTTCAGACGCCGCACACGGGCGCGCTCCGCTACGCCGAAGAGCAACCGAAAATTCCTTCCGCCGCCTTGACCATTGAAGGCGCGGAGACGCTTCAGAGGATGCAGGGGCGCGGCGAGCGCATCCGCCTGCGTTTGAAGATGGAGGCGAAGTTTTTGCCCGACGCCGAGTCGGCCAACGTCGTCGCCGAACTGAAGGGGCGTGAGAAGTCGAACGAGATAGTTTTAGTGAGCGGGCACTTCGACTCTTGGGACGTGGGGCAGGGCGCGCACGACGACGGCGGCGGCTGCATCGCCGCGTGGGAGGCCGTGCGGCTGCTTAAAGAGTTGGGCCTGCGCCCGCGCCGGACGATTCGCGTCGTGCTCTACACGAACGAGGAGAACGGGCTGCGCGGCGGCAACGGCTACCGCGACGCGCACCGCTCGGAGTTGGCCGACCACGTGCTCGCCATCGAGTCCGATTCGGGCGTCTATCGCCCGACGGGCTTCGGCCTCGACGACGCCGCGCCCGCGCAGGCGCGCGCGGACGTGCTCGAAATCGCCAAGCTCCTCTCCGGCATCCGCGCCGACCGCATTGACCCGGACGGCGGCGGCGCGGACATCGGCCCCCTCATGCGCGAGGGCGTCACGGGGATGAGCCTCAACGTGGATGGCTCGCGCTACTTCGACATCCATCACACGCACGCCGACACTTTGGACAAAGTTAACCCGCAGGAGTTGGCGCACTGCGTCGCGGCGATGGCCGTCATGGCCTACGTCGTCGCCGACATGGGGCCGCGCCTCAAGTGACGGGCGCGCGGATTGAGTTGCGGGAGGACGAATCGCCGGGCGGCGGAGAACCTTAAAGCGCTCCGGCGCGTAAAAACAGCAGGCGGGTTTTAACTTTCCCTGTAGAACCGAAACAGCAATCGGGGGTGCTTTCGATGGACGCGAATGCCGGGATGGGGTACACGGAGTTTGACACCCGCAGGACAATCGCGGGCGACATCGAGACCGTGCGGCGCCGCCTCTGCGACGTGCTCGAAGAGTTCAAGTACCGCGTGCTCAGTGAGCAGCCGATTCAGGCCCGCCGCCCGCAGCAGCGCAACGTCCTCGCCGCGAACCACTTGGAAGTGAACGTCAAGCTCTCAGTCGCCCTCAAGCCCGTGAGCCCGCACGCGACGCTCGCCACCTTCAACTACGCCGCCGAGTACATCTGGACGGAAGGCGACAAGCAGACCTTCGAGTGCGAGGTGGACGCCATCGTCGCGCTCGCCACGGCGACGGCGAAGGCGACGGTCTGCCGCGCGTGCGGGGCCGGTAACACCGGCGACTCGCGCTTCTGCCGCTCGTGCGGCGCGCCCGCCGCGCGCGAGGCGCTGCCCGCCGAACTCGAAGTCATGCGCCTGACGGCGGGCGCGCGCGCCGCGCATCAGGAGCACTTCACGGGCGTCCTGATTATCCTCATCAACCTCGCCATCGCGCTGCCGCTCATCCTCCTGACGGGCCGCCCGAAGGCCGTCCGCGTCGGACTCATCATCCTCGCCATCGGGCAGTTGCTCGGCTGGCTCACGCTGCTCTACGGGATGCTGCGCCTGCACCGCACGCTCAACCCGCGCCGGGGCGCGTCGCGCGAGCCCTTCGCTGCGGACTTGCCGCGCGCCTTCGCCGGGGCGCAAGGGACGGCGGCGCTGCCCCCGCCCTCGGCGAACACTTGGGCGGCGTCGGTCACGGAAGGGACGACGGAACTGCTCGGCGCGCCGCCCAAGCAGGAGCCCGCCGCCGAGCCCGTCCGGCGCGCGCGCGAGAACACAGACCCCTTGTGAGTCGCCGCTCCGCTCCGGCCAGTCTTTTTCCCTTCCGAGGATAATTCCCGCCGCAATTTCCGCCTTTTCCAGTGCTCTTGGCCGGGGAAACTTTCGCCCGGCGGTTTTCTGGAACTTTTCCGCCCGCCCGCGCGAATCTGTTGTGTCAGCCGATGCTTTGAAGGCTTTGGACGAGGATGACAGTCACCCAAACCCCCACCGACGCGGAACTGCTGCGGCTCATGCTGGCCGGAGACGAGGAAGCTTTTGTCACGCTCTACCGGCGGCGGCAGGGAGCGATCTACCGCTTCGCGCTGCAAATGAGCGGCTCCGAGGCCGTGGCCGACGACGTGACGCAGGAAGTCTTCATGGTCTTGATGCGTGACGGTCGTAACTTCGACCCTGCGCGCGGCTCTGTGGCAGCTTACCTCTACGGCATCGCGCGCAACCACGTCCTGCGCGTCTTCGACCGCGAGCGCTCCTTCGTGCCCATCGGCGAAGACGCGGACGACGCGGACGTACACGAAAGGCTCGTCGCGCACGACGACCCGCTCGGCGACCTGACGCGCGGCGAGATGCTCGGACGACTGAGGCAGGCCGTGACCGCTCTCCCCGCGCACTACCGAGAGGTGGTGGTGCTCTGCGAGTTGCACGAGATGAGCTACGCCGAAGCGGCGGGCGCGCTCGACTGTCCGGTCGGCACGGTGCGCTCAAGATTGAACCGCGCGCGGGCGATGTTGACCGGGAAGATGCGCGGCGCGCAGCCGGGCGCGGCGGCGGACTTAACCGAAGGCGAACCGGCGGGCGGGACTCTGAAGGCGGCGAGGTGTTACGCATGAACTGTCAGGATTTCGAGAACAACTTGGACGACCTCGCGCGCGGCGCTCTGATGGACGCGCGCACTCGTGAAGCGGCCCACGCGCACGCCGACTCTTGCCGACGCTGCGACGCGCGCCTCGCCGACCAGAAGGCTCTCCGCTCCGGCCTCCGCTCCCTCGCCGCGAGCGACGCCGGACGAGAAGCCGCGCCCCGCGTCGAGTCGGCGCTCCTCGCCGCCTTCCGCGCGCAGGCCACCGCGCCGAGCGTGAGTGAAGTCAACGGCGCTCCCATCAACACCGACGGCAACGTCACCCCGCTCAAGCGTCGCACCGAAAGACAGTGGTCTTGGGTCAAGACCGTCGCCACGGCGGCGACGGCGGCGGCAGCGGCGGCAGTTCTCCTGATGATTATCCCGCCGGGCATGGACAACGCGACTCCGGGCGGCGGCACCGTCGCCGAAAAGACGACGGCGGGACGGACGACGGAGGCGACGCCGCAAGTCTCGAAGATGATCGAGCCCGTGCCGCAGTTCGTTGACCAAACGGAAGACAACCTGACGACGCCGCCTGAAGTGGCGAACGTCAAGCCGCCGCGCGCCTCCAACCCGGCGCGCGGCGGGGGCAGCGTGACGGCGACCCCGGTCAGCTACGACCCGTCCGCGAGTCGCCGCGCACAGGCTCCGCTCGGCGGCTCGCGCGGGGCGCGGCCCGAAAGGGAAGTCGTCACCGAGTTCATCCCGCTCGCGGGCGGCGATTATTCGGCTTCGGATGACGCCGGTCAGGTCGTCCGCGTCGAGTTGCCGCGCTCCGCTCTCAGCTCCATCGGCCTGCCCGTCAGCGCCGACCGCGCGAGCGAGCGCATCAAGGCCGACGTGCTGGTCGGCGAAGACGGGCTGGCACGCGCCATCCGCTTCGTCCGCTAAGAGCCCTGCGGGACGAAGCTCTCTCACGAAAGATTCGACCGGCTTTCGACAACAAAGACGAGGACAGCAATCTCTCGGTCACGAGTAGGAAAATAACTTCAAAGGACGGAAGTGCAATTATGAAAGCGCAAAAAACTTTAAAGACCTTCGCCCTCGCCTGCACGCTGCTGGCGGGCTCAACCCCGGCGGCCTTCGCGCAGGACGGCAAGCGCATCGAGCGCAAGGAGCAGACCGAGCAGCAGCGCCGCGAGCTAACCATCATCCGGCAGGACGCCGAAGGGGCCGTCCGCGTCGAGCCGAGCGTGATTCAGACCGTTCCGGCGACGCCGCTCCGGGGCGACACCTTCACCTTTGTCGCGACCGAGATGAGCTTCGACCATAAGGTCGTTAAGGGCGCGCCCTACTCGGCGGAGGGCGTCACCGAGTCGGTGCAGACGCTCGCCGACGGCAACCGCATCGTCCGCAAGCAGAGCGCGCACATCTACCGCGACGGCGAGGGCCGCACGCGCCGCGAGTTCGTCATCAACGTCCTCGGCCCGTGGACGACGCAGAACGACGCGCCACGCACCATCGCCATCAACGACCCCGTGGCGAAGGTCAGCTACACGCTCGACCCGCGCACGCGCACGGCGCGCAAAACCTCCGTCAGCGCCCTGCACACCACGGTGAGGGGCACCGCCGTCGCCCTCGGCGCGACCACGCGGGCGCTCGAAGTCCGTGGGGCCGAGTTGAAGGAGTTGGAGATGAAGGCGCTCAGCGAGTCGAAGTCGCTCCCGGCGAGCCGCGTCGTGAAGTCAGTTGACGCCGTCAACCCGGCGCAGGCGAAGACGACGGGGGGCAGGGGGCTCGTGGCCGTCAAAATCAAGGTCAACGCGGCGGGCGCGGTCGAATCCGCCGAGGCCGTGACGGGCGACGAGGCACTGCGCCCGGCGGCGGTCGAGGCCGCGCGGCAGTGGCGCTTCAAGCCGGGCGAGGCCGAGACCGGGGCCATCTCCTTCAACTTCGACGGCGCGAAGGCGAGCGTTCCCGGCGAAGTCGTCCGCATCTTCGAGTTGAAGAAGGAGGGCGCGCAGGGCAATCACACGATGGTCATTTCGGGCGGGACGCCTTTCACGCCGCCGAACGTCCAGACCGAGAATCTCGGCAAGCAGCTCATCGAAGGCGTCGAGGCCGAAGGCACGCGCACGACCCGCACCATCCCCGCCGGTGAGATCGGCAACGAGCAGCCCATCCAGATCGTCAGCGAGCGCTGGTACTCGCCGGAGCTACAGGTCGTCGTGATGACGCGTTCGAGCGACCCGCGCGCCGGTGAGACCACCTACCGCCTGACCAACATCGTCCGCGCCGAGCCGTCGGCCTCGCTCTTCCAACTCCCCGCCGACTACACCGTCAAGGACGCCGAGTTCATCCGCGCCCTCCCGTCGCGCAAGCCTTTGACGACGACGCCGCAGGAGAACTAAGCACGGAGGCGGAAAGCCGTCAGTCGAAGAAGAAGAGCCCCGGCGAGGTCGAGAGAGTTCAAACACTCTCGACTTCGCCGGGGCTGAACTTTTGCGCCGCCGCTCCGTGCTCCGCGCTTTACGTCGCGGCCTTGTTCTTCGCGTTGCGCTTCGGGCGTTTGGAGTTGTGGTGATTGCCGCCGCCGGTTTTGCCCTTCTCGATTTTGGCGGGCGGGAGGTGGCTCGCGGCGCGCTCGGTGATGATGCAGAGGCCGCTGACCTTCTCGGCGCGGAGCCTGCGCATCAGCTCCACGGCCTCTGGGCGCGAGACGCGCGTCGCCTCGCGCCCGCGCTCGCTCATCAACGCCCAAAGCTTCTCGTCGAGTTCGCCCATCGAAAGTCGGTTCCGCCCGTCTCAAGTTTCCGGTCTTAGTAATTCTCGCCGACGAGTTTAACGGATGAGCGGCGCGCGGGCCAAACACACCGCGCTTGCGGTGCGGAGGCGGGCGGCGTTAATCTCTCGGCGGTCGAAGACGTTAAAAGCCCCCGCGAAAGCTCTGCCCGAAGACGCCGAATCCGAACATCCCTTGAGAGTGTGAAGATGAAAAAATTCGTCCTTCCCGTCCTCCTCCTTCTTCTGACGGGCGCGTGCGCCGCGCCCTCGACGCAAAACAACGTGAACACAACCTCAAGCACGGGCGGCGGCGACGCGACCTTCAAGACCTTGCACGACAAGTACGTGGTGGAGTTCTTGCGCCGCAACCCGACGGTCAACACGTACCTCGGCGGCGCGGGGCTCGACCAGTCTCTGCGCGAGGCGGACGGTCGGCTGCGCGACCACTCGGCGGCGGCGCTCGCCTCGGAAGACGCTTGGCTCTCGGACACGCAGAAGTCCTTCGAGAGCTTGGACGCCGCCACGCTCTCGCCCGCGCGCCGCATTGACCGCGAAGTCGCGCTCGCGCAGATTCGCTTTCAACTCCGCCAGCATCAGGTGCGCCGCTATCAGGAGCGCGCGCTCGACACCTACGTCGGCGAGCCGTTCCGCGCGATTGACTGGCAGTTGCAGGGCATGACGCAGACCGGCGAGAAGTCTTACGGCACGCCGGAGGAGTGGACGCTCGCCGCCCGGCGCGTCGCCGACGTGCCGCGCTTCCTCTCGGTCGCGCAGGCGCAGATCGAGTCCGGGGTCAAGTCCGGCAACACGCCCGACCACCGGATGCTGCGGCGCGACGGCGTCAACACCTCCGAGGCCAACGCGAAATATTTCGCCGAGACTTTCCCGAAGCTCGCCGAAGAGCGACTCGCCGCCGGGGCCGAGCGCGAAGGTCTGCTCTCTCAAATCCGCCAGTCGTCGCAGGCGGCGGCTGACGCCTATCGCAAGTTCGGCGACTTCATCAAGCAGAACTTCTTCGAGGCCGCGCCCGCCGGTTCGCCCGACGCCTTGAAGGTTAAGGCGCAGTTTGCCGCCGACCGCTTCGCGTTGGGCGAGGAGGAATACAACTGGGCCATCAAGAACAACCTGCGGATGGAGACGACCGCCGCCGCGCTCTACGACGGCTCGATGGAGATCGTCGAGGGCACGCGCAAGGAGATGATGGAGCTGGCGCGCCGCATCGGCGAGAAGCGCGGGATGAAGCTCCCTTCGGACGGGGCCGAAGCCGTGCGCGCCGTCTTCGACGAACTCTCGAAGGACTACCCGAAGAGTGATGACGAGATGGTCGCCTGGTACCGCGACGCCTGCTTCCGCGTCGTGGACTACGGGCGCAAGACCGGCGTCTTCGACGTGCCCGCCGACTACAAGCTCGACGTGACGATTACGCCGCCGCCTCTTCTCGCCTCGATTGACGGCGCGGCCTATTACCCCGCGCCGCCTTTCAAGACGAGCGGCGTGGGCCGCTTCTACGTCTCGCCGACCGGCAACGACGAGGCGGCCTTGAAGGCCAACAACCGCGCCGCGCTCGCCGACCTCGCCGTCCACGAAGGCTTCCCCGGTCACGACTGGCACTTCAAGGTGATGACCGAATTTAAGAAAGACATCTCGCCCGTCCGCTGGCTCACGCCGGGCGCGGTCGAAGACTCCTCCTCGATGTGGGAGGACTCGATGGCGTCCGAAGGCTGGGCGCTCTACACCGAGGCTTTGATGGCCGAGCCCGCGCCGGGAGCGCCCGAAGGCTTCTACACGCCGGAGGAGCGGCTCTATCAACTGCAAGGCAAGCTCTACCGCGACTTGCGCGTGCGCGTGGACACCGGGATTCACACCGGGCGGATGACGTATGACGAGGCCGCCGAACTCTTCTCGGAGGTCGTGGACTTCCTGCCGGGCAAGTGCGCGGACGCCTCGAAGTCCGAGGCCAAGCGCGCGAGTTGCGAGTCCTCGGAGCGCGCCATCTTCCGCTACTCGAAGTGGCCGACGCAGGCCATCACCTACCGCCTCGGCAAAGACCAAATTTACGCGCTCCGCGCCGAGGCTGCGCGCGCGGCGGGCGAGCGGTTCTCGCCGAAGGCTTTCCACGTCCTCTTCATGAAGCAGGGCACGATTCCCGTCGGGTACTTCCGCGAAGAGCTTCTGCGCGAGATGCAGAAGAAGTAGCAGGGCGGATGTCCTCTCCGGCTCAACCTCAGGGCGGCGACGAAGGGGCGGCGCAAAGGCCGCGCGGCGTCTCGGTCGTCGTCCCCTCGTATAACCTCGCCCGGTTCATCGGGGCGACGCTGCGTTCTATCTTCCACCAGACGCACGCGCCCACGGAGTTGCTCGTCATTGACGACGGCTCGACGGACGATTCGCCGCGCGTCGTCGAGCGGACGTTGCGCGACTGTCCTTTCCCTTCGGAACTTGTCGCGCGCGGGAACCGTGGGCTGTGCGCGACGCTCAACGAAGGCTTGAGTCGCAGCCGCTCGGAATACTTCGCCTACCTCGGCGCGGACGATTTGTGGCTCCCCGACTTTCTCTCGGCGCGCGTCGCCGTGCTCGAAGCGAGGTCGCGCGCCGTGCTCGCCTACGGCCACGCGTACCTCGTGGACGAAGAGGGCCGCGTCGTGGATTGCACGAAGGACTGGGCCGTTTACGCGGACGGCGACGCGCGCGGGATGCTGCTTGAGACGGTCGCGCCGATGAGCCCGACGGTCGTCTACCGGCGCGAAGCGCTCGCGCGCCACGGCTGGAACGAAGAGTCGCGGCTCGAAGATTACGAGCTTTACCTGCGCCTCTCTCTCGAAGGCGAGTTCGCCTTCGACCCGCGCCCGCTCGCGGCGTGGCGACGGCACGGGCGCAACACGAGCCGCGACCAGCACATGATGCTCGAAGAGCAGTTGAAGGCGCAGCGCTCCTTTCTGCAAGACGCGGGCGCGGGCGAAGCGGAGATCGAAACTCTCCACCGGCGCATCCGTTTCGAGCGCGCGGAAGACTTCCTCCGGCTCGGCGACAAGGCGGGCGCGCTCCGCCTCATGCTTCAAAACGCCGGGGGCGCGGCTTCGGCCCGCTCGCTCGCGCGCAAGGCTTTGCGGCTGCTCGTCCCTTACGGCGTCGAGCGCTGGCGCATGCAGAGGCGACAGCGTCGCGCCGCCGCGCGCTACGGAACGATTAACGTCTGACGCCTCCCGCCAAGATGAAAACGCCACGCACGCTTAAAGAGAGGCTC
>DASTQX010000018.1:0-20817 GCA_035761505.1 Pyrinomonadaceae bacterium | reverse complement strand
TCTCGGTCGTCACGCAGCACAAGGCGGCGCTCGAAGCGCAGCAGCAGAACGCGCGCAAGAGTAACGCCGTCATGCAGGCCATCAAGGAGTCGGCGGGCGCGAACCCCGAAGTCGAGACGAGCGACTATAGCCTCCAGCCGCGCCGCGACTGGTACACGAGCATGCCGCGCATCGTCGGCTACGAGGCGCGCAACAGCGTGACGGTCAAGACGGGCGCGCTCGAAAACGTCGGCGCGCTGATTGACGCCGCGACGAGCGCGGGCGCAAACAGCGTCGAGAGCGTCAACTTCACCTTGCGCGAGAGCAACCCCGCGCGCGGGCGCACGCTCTCCGAGGCGACGAAGCAGGCGATGACGAAGGCTCATTCGATGGCGCAGGCGCTCGGCGGTCGCGTCGTCCGCGTCGTCGAAGAGCAGGAGGGCGGCTTCGTCAATCGCCCGACGACCGCCGGAGAGTTGGAAGAGCGGATGAAGGAATACGCCCTCGCCAACTCCGCCGACTTCTCCGCAAGCAAAGCCTCGCCCCGCACGCCCGTCGAGTCCGGCCCCCTCAACGTCAAATCCCAGGTGCAACTCATCGTCGAAGTCGAAGCGCAACCGTAAGGAAGGGGGAAAAGGGGAAAAGGGGAAAAGGGGAAAAGGGGAAAGGGGGAAGGAGCAGGCGCACTCGCTCGGTTCGCTCTTTCCCTTTTCCCCTCTTCCCCTCTTCCCCTTTTCCCCCTGCTTTTTCCCCTCCGCCTTTCCCCTTCTTATCGTTCGCGGGCCGCGCGATGTGCTAAATTTGATGGGCCATGCGCGTCATCGCCGGACAGTACAGGGGGCGGACTTTGAAGAGCCCGCCGGGGATGCAGATTCGCCCGACCTCCGACCGCCTGCGCGAGACGCTCTTCAACGTCCTCGCGCCGAGGCTCGAAGGCGCGCGTTTCCTCGACCTCTGCGCGGGCTCCGGCGCAATCGGTATCGAGGCCATCTCGCGCGGCGCTTCGTTCGTCACCTTCGTTGACCGCGTGCATAAGATGTGCGCTCTCGTCGAAGCCAACCTCGACCTCTGCGGCGTCCCCGAAGAGATGACCGAGGTCGTCAAGAGCGACGCCGCCGAGTTCCTCCGCCGTACCGCCGGGGGCGACGGCAAAGACTGGCGCGGCGGCAAAGCCCCCTGGGACATCGTCTTTTTTGACCCGCCCTACGCCAACGACTACGCGCCCGTGCTCGACGCCTTCGGCGAGCACACCTCGGCGCTCCTCGCGGAGGGCGGCGTGCTCGTCGTCGAGCACCACCACAAGAACGCGCTCCGCGACTCGTTGGGGCGCATCCGCCGCTGGCGCTTGCTCAAGCAGGGCGACTCGGCGCTGAGCTTCTTCGAGACCGTCTAGGATTCTTTCAAGGCCGCCACCGAACCCGACGCATGACCGAACCGACAGGCCGAGACCGCCGCCTCCGACCGCGCTTCAACGCCGCCCTGCGCTGCACGCTCCGACTCCCGCCCGAAGACCGCGACATCCTCTTCCCCCACGAACAACTCGCCTGCCTCACGCGCGACCTCAGCGAATCCGGCATCGGCCTCGTCGCGCCCTCCATCTACCTCGGCTACACCTGCGTCGTGGACGAAGGCCGCGCCCTCTCGCTCTCCCTCGAACTCCCCGGCGGCCCCGTCGTCACCCTCAAGACCGAATCCGCCCACTACCTCCGCCTCGACCGCTCCACCCCCGAAGCCACCTACCTCATCGGCCTCCGCATCACCGAACCCGCAGGCGAAGACCTCCAACGCTTCACCGCCTACCTCTCCACCCTCGAAAATTCCGAGCAGAGCGGAAGCTAAATCGGCGTGTTCCAACACCATTTCCGCGTGTTCTGATGTTATTCTGACCCGTTTCGGCCCTATTTCGGGACAGTCCGACATCGCTTAGCCGTGTTCCGGTCGCGCTCAGGCGCGTTCCGGTCGCTCTCACGCGCGTTTCGGTCACGCTCAGGCTCATTCCGGTCACTCTCAGGCGTGTTTTGGTGACGCTCAGGCTCGTTCAGGTTCCTCTCAGGGGCGTTTCGGTTAGGCTCAGGCTTGTTCCGGTCGCTCAGAAAGCTATTTCGGTCGCTCATAAACGTGTTTTGGTCGCTCAGAAAGCTGTTCCGGTTACTCATAAAGTTATTTTGGTCGCTCATAATTGTGTTCTGGTCACGCATAATCGTGTTCTGGTTGCTCATAATTGAGTTGCGGTCACTCATAATCGCGTTCAGGTCGCTCATAAACGTGTCTCGGTCGCCCATAATCGTGTTCAGGTCGCTCATAAACGTGTTTCGGTCGCTGATAATTGTGTTCTGGTCGCGCGGCGGGTGTGCCGCAGGGCTGTCTGATGAACAACTGAGGGGTTATAATATTCATCGTAACTGAGAAGATTCCCCCGCCGGAGTAAATCACAATTCGTTCCTGAGAATGAAAGGAGGTATCGCAATGTTTAGTTCGTTCCTCAGGCGGAACGCTGTCCTCCTTCTGGCCGCCGCGTTCTCGTTGGGCGCGGCACTCTCGTTCGCTCATCCCGCGCGCGCGCAGGGCGATGCGCAGCAGCCGACGAACAGCACGACGCAGACGCAGACCACTAACACGCAGGCGGCGAAGGTGACGCCGACTCCGACGCCCGCGCCCACGCCCACGCCCGCCGCGCAGGAGGCGCAGCCCGCCGCGCAGGCGCAGGCGGCAGAGCCCGAACCGCTCTTCCGCGAGTTCAAGGGCGTGACCATCGGGATGAGCGCCGAAGAGGCGCGCGCCAAGCTCGGCAACCCGCAGGAGAAGGACAAGGTGCAGGACTTCTTCGTCTTCTCGGAGCGCGAGCGGGCGCGCGTCTATTACGACGGCGAAGGCAAGGTCTCGGCAATCATCGTCACCTACATCGGCAAGGACAGCAACGCGCCCGCCCCGGCGGCGGTGCTCGGCGCGGAAGTCAAGGCGAAGGCCGACGGCTCGATGTATCACGTCGTTCATTATCCGAAGGCGGGCTACTGGGTCGCCTACAGCCGCACGACGGGCGACGAGCCTCTGACCATGATTACCATGCAGAAGAGGTAGATTCGGTCGCGCCCCTCGAATGTCCGGCGAGTCGGACGGAAGAGAGACCGGCAGAGGCGAACGCCCGCGCCGGTCTTCGCGCGTCACGCGCCGCGCGCTCCGGCCCTCCTTCGAGCGCCGCCCGGCGCGGTCGCGTTTCACTTTGATTTTCTTCTGGGCTAGACTATTTCACACCTGTCGGGACACTACTCGCCGCCGAGTCCTTTCGTCCAGCTTCTCAAGTGGCAGGCAGTTCAAGCGGGATGTTCGGAGACTTTTAACCTCTGTGAGAGAAGAGCAATGATTCACACCTTGAAATGCCCTTCGTGTTCCGCGCCCGTCGACTTCGACGACAAGCAAGAGGGGCGCACGATGCGCTGCCCCTTCTGCCAGAACACGATGGTTATCCCCGACGCGCTCCGCCGCGACGAACCACCGCAGGTCATCGTCTCGACCTTCGGGACGCGCCCGCGCACCGTCCGCGCGGGCTCCGTGACGAAGTACGTCATCATCGGAATCTTCGTCGTCACCCTCGGCTCCATCTTCGCCGTCGTGCAGGTCATCAACTCCGCCATCAACGCGGGGCGGCCCGCCGTCACGCCGCCCCGCCCCATCGTCATCCCGGCGATTCCGGCCTTCCCCCCCGAACCGAGGAAACCCGACGCGCCGCCCGCGCCGCCCGCCTTCGCCGACACCATCCTCAAGTTCGGCTCCGAGGGCATCGGCCCCGGCTCCTTCAGCGACGCGCGCAGCATCGCCGTGGACGGCGAAGGGCGTATCTACGTCGGCGACTATAGCGGCGGGCGCGTGCAGGTCTTCGACGCCGAAGGGAAATTCCAGACGCAGTGGATGGTAGATCAGAAGATGCCCCTGCGCGGCTTGGCCGCCGACCGGCGCGGCAACGTCTATGTCGTGCAGAGCGGGAAGATTCAGCGCTACGAGGGCGCGACCGGCAAACACCTCGGCGAGTTGCCTTACGCCGAGGGCTGGGGCTTCGATAACGTCGTCGTGACGCCCGACGGCGGGCTCGTCGCCGCCTGGCGCAAGCACCGCGACGACATCGTGCGCTTTGACTCAAGCGGCAAAGTCTCGAAGGTCATCCGCGCCGCCGTCAGCGGGCAGACCGACGAGAGCGAGTTGGATTTGCGCGTCGCCGTGGACGGGCTCGGCAACATCTACGCGCTCGGCACCTTCACCAACTCGGTCTTCAAGTTCACGCCCGACGGTCGCTACGTCAACCGCTTCGGCGGGCGCGGCGAGCAGCCCGGACAGTTCCGCGCCCCACAGTCAATCGCCGTGGACAATCAGGGCCGCGTCTATGTCAGCGATACGAAGGGCGTGCAGGTCTTCGACAAGGACGGTCGCTATCTCGACATCTTCAAGCCCGCCCCCATCGCCTTCGGCATGACCTTCGACCACCACAACCAACTCCACATCGCCGCGCGCACGCAAGTCCTGAAATGCGCGATCAACGAGAAGAAGTGAAGAAGCAGGACTGAAGCCTTCCGGCGGGTGCGCGCGAGCGTCGCCGCGAGTTATCATCGTCTCATCATGCTCGTACTCGGAATCGAAAGCTCTTGCGACGAGACGGCGGCGGCGCTCGTGCGCGGCGGGCGCGAAATGCTGTCGTCGGTCATCTCTTCGCAGGTGGACATCCATAAACGCTTCGGCGGCGTCGTGCCGGAACTCGCCTCGCGCGAGCACCTCGACAAGATCGTGCCGGTGGTCGAAGAAGCCTTCGCGCGCGCGGGCGTCGCGCAAGGTGAGATTGACGGCGTGGCCGTGACGCAGGGGCCGGGGCTCGTCGGCTCGCTGCTCGTCGGGCTCTCCTACGCGAAGGCTCTGGCCTACGCTTTAGAAAAACCTTTCGTCGGCGTCAACCACATCGAGGGTCACATCTACTCGGTCGTCTTCGACAACCCGCCCATCGAGTACCCGGCCTTCGCGCTCGTCGTTTCGGGCGGCCACTCGAACCTCTTCCTCGTGCCCTCGCCGGGCAAGTACAAAGTCCTCGCGCGGACGCGCGACGACGCGGCGGGCGAGGCTTTCGACAAGGTGGCGAAGATGCTCGGCCTCGGCTACCCCGGCGGCCCCGTCATCGAACGCCTCGCGCGCGAAGGCGACCCGCGCGCCGTGCGCTTCAGCGTCCCGCGCATGGGCGACGGGCGGCCCGACTTCAGCTTCAGCGGTTTAAAGACCGCCGTCTCCAAGCACGTCCGCGAGTCCGGACTCAAACCCGTGGCCGAGGGCGAGGAGCCTTCGCGGGCCGTGAAGGATTTGGCGGCGAGCTTTCAGGACGTGGTTATCCGCTCGCTCGTCGGCACGACCGAACGCCTCGCCGAAGAGCACGGGCCGCGCACGCTCATCGTCGCGGGCGGCGTCGCCTGCAACGAGGCTTTGCGCGAGGCGGCGCGCGCGGCGGCTTCGCGCATCGGCGCCCGAGCCCTCTTCCCTTCGCGCCACCTCTCGACCGACAACGCGGCGATGATCGCCGCCGCCGGGACGGTCAAGCTCGAAGCGGGCGAGCGCGCCAACCTCGACCTCAACGCCGACGTGTCGCTCCGCCTGCAAAACTTCGACGTGGAAGACGACGCGCTCCGCCGCAGCCGCGTCCGCTACCGGCTTTAACTCTCAGACGCAGACTTCGGACGCCCTCGCCGTCCCCACCCCCGGAGACGCGCATTCCGGCTCCTGACTCCTCCGTTTAAAACGAAAGCCGCCCGGCCATTTTGCGAGGTGGCCGGGCGGCTCTGTTGCCGGTCGTCAATGGAGGGACGCTCCGTAAAGAGAGCCCGTCAGTTGACGCCCGGCGAGGCGTTTTGCGCGTCGTGACTTTAAGGCTCGGTGGTCGCCACCTCCCGGTCGGCTGGCACCGCGATGACGATGTGGCGCGCGAACTTCTGCGGGTTGAGCGCGTCGAGTTCGACCGTCACGATGTCGCCTTCGCGCAAATCTTTCAGAGAGACGATGGTGCCCTTGCTCCTGATGAGCGTGTCGGAGTCGTTGATTGCGATGACGTGCTCGACGCCCGTGCGCGCGATGACCGAGATGCGCCGCTCGCCGACCTCGACGACCTTCGCGTCCACCAGACGCGTGTCCGTGTCCTCTTCGTCCGCGCGCGCGGCCAGTGCCGCCGTGGAAAAGACCGTGAACAGCAGAACCGCGAACAGAGTGACGAGGCTTCGACGTTTCATCTCCGGTGCTCCTCGAAAAAATTTCCGACCCTCGAAAGGCAAACGCGTATTTGTCGGACGCGTTGCATCAGGGCAAGCATTGTGCCGGAGAGATTCGAGTGACGGATTCCTTCAAGTTGAGCCGGAATCCGCAGAAACCGAGAGTGCCTGACGCTTTGACGCGCGAGCGGGAAGCGTCCCGCCGCGCGCGTTTGTATCACGCCGGGACGTTTCGTATTGGTACAAGCGAAGGGGCCGCCCATTCAAATGAGCGGCCCCTTCGTCTTCGCTTTCCGGCGCTTCTCCGTCAGCCGAAGATGTCCCGAACTTTATCCATCAAGCCCTTGTCGCCGAGGTCTTGCTCTTCTATCTCGGCCAGTTGTTCGAGCAGTTTGCGCTGCTCGCGCGTGAGAGTCGTCGGGGTGACGACGGTGACGGAGACGAACATGTCGCCGCGCCCGCGCCCGCCGAGCACCGGCATCCCGTTGCCCTTGAGGCGGAAGACCGTGCCGGTCTGCGTGCCCGCCGGAATCTTCAAAGTCTCCTGCCCTCCGAGCGTCTGAACGATGACTTCGGAGCCGAGCGCGGCCTGCGCGAAGGTGACGGGGACTGAGGCGTAGAGGTTGTTGCCCTGCCGCTCGAACTGCTCGTGCTCTTTGACGTGAATGACGACGTAGAGGTCGCCCGCCGGGCCGCCCTGCGCGCCCGCCTCGCCCTCGCCCGCGAGCCGGAGCCGCGAGCCCGTCTCGACGCCCGAAGGGATTTTGACCTCCATGCTCCGCTCGCGCTCGACGCGCCCCGCGCCCCGGCACGTCTCGCACGGCGTCTTGATGACCCGGCCCGTGCCCCGGCAGTTGCCGCACGTGCGCGCCACCGAGAAGAAGCCCTGCTGATACCTGACCTGCCCCGCGCCCGAACAGGTCGGGCAGGTTTCGGGCTGCGTGCCCGGAGCCGCGCCGGAACCCTGACAAGCCTCGCAGGCTTCGAGCCGGGGAATACGCAACTGCGCGGTCATCCCGGCGGCGGCCTCTTCAAGCGTCATCTCCAAATCGTACCGGAGGTCTGCGCCGCGCTGCGCCGCGCTCCGCCGCCCGCCCGCGCCGCCGCCCCCGCGACCGCCGAACACGTCGCCGAAGCCGAAGAGGTCGCCGAGGATGTCTTCGATGCCGCCGAAACCGGCTGCGCCCCAACCGGCTGCGCCCGCGCTGCTCGACACGCCCGCGTGGCCGAAGCGGTCGTAGCGCGCGCGCTGCTCGGCGTCGGAGAGCACCGTGTAGGCTTCCGCCGCCTCCTTGAATCTCTCTTCCGCCGCGTGGTCGCCGGGGTTCTTGTCTGGGTGGTAACGGACGGCGAGCTTCCGGTATGCGCTTTTAATGTCCGCCTCGGTCGCGCCCCGGCTCAGGCCGAGGATTTCGTAGTAATCGCGTTTCGTACTCATCTCAAATACAGTGACCAGAGACGAGTGACAGGTGACAAGTTGAAAACCGCTTCCTGCTCGTCACTCGTCACTCGTCACTTGTTACTTCCTTCAAAGCCTTTCGTTGTGATCGTTGGTGTCCGGGCCCGCGTCGCCCGGCGCGTTCATCATCGCCAGCGCGAGTTGGGAGGCGACCGTCTCGACTCTTTGCAAGGCGCGCTGAAGCTCGCCCGCGTCCTCGGTCTCGATGGACTCCTCGGCCTCGGAGAGCGTGTTCTGCGCCGCCTGCCGCTCGTCGGGGCCGAGCGCCGCGCCGAACTCGCGGAACGAGCGCTGCGTGTTGCGGATGAGGCTTTCGAGCTTCGAGCGCATCCCGATCAGCTCTTTGACGCGCCTGTCCAAGTCGGCGGAACTCTGCGCCTCGGCAATCATCCGCTCGATCTCGTCGCCGGAGAGCCCGGAGGTCGGCGTGACTTTCATCTGCTGTTTCTGCCCGCTCGTCTTGTCCTGCGCCGAGACGTTGAGGATGCCGTTGGCGTCCACCTCGAAGGTGACTTCGATTTGCGGCCCGCCGCGCGGGTTCGCCGGGATGCCGACCAGCTCGAACTTGCCGAGAGAGCGGTTGCCCTGCGCGATTTCGCGCTCGCCCTGGAGGACGTGAATCTCGACCGACGACTGGTTATCGACGACGGTCGTGAAGGTCTGACTGTTGCGCAGAGGGATGGTCGAGTTGCGCTCGATGATCTTGTGGAAGAGCCCGCCGCGCGTTTCGAGGCCGAGGCTCAGAGGGAGCACGTCGAGCAGCACGATGTCTTTTACGTCGCCCGTGAAGACGCCGCCCTGAATGGCCGCGCCCATCGCCACCACCTCGTCGGGATTGATCTCGGCGGAAGGGTCTTTGCCGAAGATTTCCCGGACGGTGCGCGCGATGATGGGCGAGCGCGTCTGCCCGCCGACGAGCAACACCTTGTCTATGTCTTTCGGCTGGAGCTTCGCGTCCCAGAGCGCCTTCTGGCACGGCTCGACCGTCTTCTCGATGAGGTCGCTCACCAAATTCTCGAACACGTCGCGCGAGAGCATCTTGCTCAGGTGCTTCGGCCCGGAGGCGTCCGCCGCGATGAACGGAAGGTTGATGTTCGCCTCCGAGAGCGAAGAGAGTTCGCACTTGGCGCGCTCGGCGGCCTCCTTCAATCGTTGGAGCGCGAGGCGGTCTTGGCGGAGGTCAATGCCGGTCTCGTCGCGGAACTGCTCGACCATCCAGTTGATGATGCGCTCGTCGAAGTCCTCGCCGCCGAGGAAGGTGTTGCCGGAGGTGGCGAGCACTTCGTAAACGCCGTCGTTGATTTCGAGAATCGAGATGTCGAACGTGCCGCCGCCGAGGTCGTAAACGGCGATGCGCTCGGACTCGGTGCGCCCCAGGCCGTAGGCTAAGGCGGCGGCGGTCGGCTCGTTGATGATGCGCTCGACGCGGAGGCCCGCGATGCGGCCCGCGTCTTTGGTCGCCTGCCGCTGCGTATCGTCGAAGTAGGCGGGGACGGTGATGATGGCCTCGGTGACGGCCTCGCCGAGAAAGTCTTCCGCCGCCGCCTTGAGGCGCTGCAAGACGATGCCCGAAATCTCCTGCGGGCTATAGACGCGACCCTGCACCTGTATGCGCGCGTCGCCGTTGGCGGCCTCGATGATCTCGAAGGGCGAGGTTTCGCGCGCGCGCTCGACTTCGGGCTCGTTGGCCTTGCGACCGATGAGCCGCTTGACGGCATAGACCGTGTTGACGGCGTTCGTCACCGCCTGTCGCTTGGCGATCTGGCCGACGAGCCGCTCGCCCTTGTCGGTGAAGCCGACGACGGTCGGCGTCGTGCGCCCGCCCTCCTTGTTCGGGACGATCTGCACCGCGCCGCCTTCGAGCACCGCCACGCAACAGTTCGTGGTTCCTAAATCAATTCCGACAACTTTGCCCATAGATTTAGCTCAAGTGATGAGTGATGAGTGATGAGTGATAAGAAAGACGGCAGATTCTTTTCTTATCACTCATCACTTATTACTTATCACTATCTTGTAGCAACTTTGACCATTGCGGGCCGCAGGAGCTTGTCGCCGAGGCGGTAACCGCGTTGCATCTCCTGCATCACTGTGTCGGGTTCAAACTCGTCCGTCTCCTCGGTGGCGACGGCCTCGTGGACGTGCGGGTCGAAGGGTTTCCCGACGGTCGGGATGACCTCGACGCCCAGACCTTCGAGCACGCCGTTAAGCTGCTTTGCGATCAGCTCGATGCCGTGCAGGAAGTGTCGAAACTCTTCGGACTCTCCGGCCTGAAACGAGGACTCGGCGTCGAGCGCGCGCCGCAGATTGTCGAGGACGGGGAAGAGGCGGCTGACCACCTCGCCGACGGAGCGCTGGTAGGTCTCGCCGCGCTCGCGCTCGACGCGCTTGCGGTAGTTCTCGAAATCCGCCTGCCGCCGCGCGAACTTGTCGAGGAAGTCCTGACGCTCGTCCTCGTACTTCTTCAACTCGGCCTCGACGCGTCTCAGCTCGGCGCGCGTCGCCACCAACTCGGCGACCGCCGGGCCGGAGGACGCTCCGGCGGCGTGGCGCGGGGCGCGCCCGGCCTCGCCTTCGTCCTGCTTCTCCGCGTCGTCTTCGTGCGCGACGGTCGTGTCGAGGTCGTTGCGGCTGCGCGGCAACTCCGAGTGGTCGAGCGAGCCCGCCACGTCTTCGTCGTCGGCGCGCTCGCGCCCGCCCTCTTCGTCGCTCTCGTCGCCACGGTTGATGCGACGGCCCATCTCGGTCTCGTCCTCGTAAGAGGAGGCGCGGCCCAGCTCTTCGGGCGTCAGTCTGCTGTCGTTCTCCTCGCCGGGGTTCTGCTCGCCGCCGCCGCTCACTTCCTCGTCCCCGCTCTCGCCGTCAACGAAGCGCACGGGGATGCGGTTCGGCCCTCGCCTCTCTTTGTCTGGCATGTTGGATTGATTCATGTCGGGCTGCCCTGTCTCGTTCGGCTCCCACGGCGCGTTGGTTCAGCCGGGGAGGTGAAAGTTCAGATGCGCACATCCTCCTCGCGCAGCACGCGCTCGACGAGCCGCGCGATGTAGTTGACCATCGCCATCGTCCGCGCGTACTCGATGCGCATCGGGCCGACCACGCCCAGCGTCCCGAAGCTCTGCCCTTTGCCGAGGCGGTAAGGGGTCGTGATGAGCGCGCAGGATTGCAGAGAGGGCGCGGTGTGCTCGCGCCCGATGACGACGTGCACGTCGCCGAAGACCGGCTCGCGCGCGATGCACTCGCCGAGAATCTTAACGAGCCGCGACTTGGCCTCGAAGGTGCGGAACAGCTCGCGCAAGCGTTCCACGTCGGAGAAGTCGGGCTTCGCAAGGATGTTCGACGCGCCGTCCACGTACACGTCGCCTGTCTCCTCCTCGTCGCCGTCGAGGCTCCGCTCGAAGAGCAGCACGGCGTGGCGCAGCAGCCGGTCGTAGAGCGCCTTCTCCTCGCGCATCATCGAGAGGATTTCGGCGCGGATGGCCTGCAAGCTCTTGCCACTGAACTCCGCGTTGAGATAGCGCGCCGCGCGCTCAAGCTCTTCCTGTCCAAGCGGCTCGTCAATGCGGATGATCTTGTTCTGGACGACGTTCGAGGCGAAGACCAGCACGGCGAGGACGCGCCCGTCCGTGAGCGGCAGAAACTCGATGTGTTCGAGCCGGTTGTCCGACATCGGCGGCGAGACGACGATGCCGACGTTCTCCGACAACTCCGAAAGGAGATGCGAGACGCGCTCCATCAAGCGGTTCGGCTGGGCGTTGGCCTCCGTGCCCGCGAGCCCCAGCGTGCGGTCAATGGCCGAGAGGTCGGCCCTCGAAAGACGCGTGTCGCCGACCAAGTGGTCAACGTAGAACCTGTATCCCTTGTCGGTCGGAACGCGCCCGGCGGAGGTGTGCGGCTGCTCGACGAGCCCCGCCTCCTCCAACTCGCCCATGACGTTACGGATGGTGGCCGAACTCCATCCCGCGCCGCCCGCGAAGCGCTCGGAGATGATCTTCGACCCGACGGGCTCGCCCGTCCGCAGGTGCTCTTTGATGATTGCCGCCAGCACGGCCTGCCCGCGCGCGTCGGGTAGCCGGTCGGCCTGCGTCACTGATGTCGAGCTACGAAATGCCATGGTGAAAAGGCGCGGCGTGCGGGGCTGACAAGGGGTCTCTGACGTGGCGGGCGCGCGGTAAACAGAGGAAGCGCTCGCGCCCGCCAGCCCGAAGAGTGTTTACAGCCGCCAACACGCCCTGTCAAGGAATAAATTCCCGCCGCTCGGCCCGTCTCCGAAGGCGCTTCCGGGCCGCGCGCGCACTGAGTATAGCGGATGAATGAAAACCCGCGCAAACCGCCGCCCGCGCCCCGCCATGAAGCCGAGCCCGCGCCCTTCTGTCCGGCTAATTCAAAGAGCCGCTTAAACTTACCCGCGCCGACCGGCCACCGCCCGCCGCCGGAAAGTTAAAATACTGAGGTCAAAGAACTTTCCGGCTCGCCGGGAGACGCGGGGCCGCCCGGACTTCAACCGCCGGAGGCTCATTTGTCGGGAAGCAAAAGGCTTAGCGGCCCGCCCGAAAGTCCTGTTTGACGCCCTGCCCCGCGCCCCTTAATATCAGGCTTACGCAGTTGACCCGAACCGGCCCGAAACCGGACGCCGAACGGCCCTTTCTCCGGCGACATTCTGAGTCGAACTCCCGACAGGGGTTGAGATTTATGCCCGACACATCGTCTCTGCTCGGCACTCTCTTCGTGGAGGCATTCCGGCAACTCTCGCCCAAGCGCGCCGTGCCGGAGGTGGACGTGCGCTACTACCCTTACGCCGGACTCAACCACACGATTCGTCTCCGTTCGGGCCGCGTTTACGTCCGCCTCTCCGACATCTTCAAGAGCGCCCCGCTCAACGTCCACAAGGCGCTCGCCTTCATCCTCGTCGCCAAGCTCCTGCGCCGCCGCGCGCCCGTCTTCTACGAGAAAGTTTACCGCGACTACTCCTTCACGCCCGAAGCACTGCGCGCCTCCGACCTCGCGCGCCGCAACCGTGGGCGGAAGATGGTCTCCGGCGCGCAGGGGCGCTACTACGACCTCGCGCGGATGTTCGCGCGCCTCAACCGTCGCTTCTTCGACAACGAGATCGAGCAGCCGACGCTCACCTGGTCGCAGCGACGCACGCGCACCATCCTCGGCCACCACGACGGCGTCCACGACACCATCGTCATCAGCAAGACGCTGGACTCCGACGAGGTGCCCGAATGGTTCGTCGAGTACATCCTCTATCACGAGATGCTGCACATCAAACACCCGGCGCGACTCATCAACGGCAGGCGCTACTATCACACCAAAGCCTTCCGCTCCGAGGAGCAGCGCTTCCCGCACTACGCCGAGGCGCAGGAGTGGCTCGACCGCGTCGCCCGACAGCGCCGCGCGCCGCGTGCGCGAGCCGCCTGAAAGCCTCGATTCTTCGTCCCGCGACCAACGATTCGTTTTTCCGTCCAACGAACTATATTTATGCGCCCGCGCGAAGATTTTTTTGTCGCGCGCGAATTATTTACGAAACTTCGCGGCCCTCTTGTCGTTTAAACGCTCAGGAAGGTGGGCTCCTCCTAAAGAGCGGGCGGGCAGAAAGAAAAGCATCACTCCCTCCGATGCTTCTCCGATGCCCGCCCGTTCTTGTTTCCGAGGACACATCTTCTCCCGCCGAACTTCCGCCCGCCAGCGACCTTCTTGACTCGCCCTCAAACGCGTGTTAGCTTCCGCCCGTCTTTCAAACGAAAATTGATTTGAACAGGTCGGCCCGAATCCCGCGTCTCGGACGTTGTCCGTGATTCGAGACGCGGGACGCCGATTCCTCAAGAGGGAGTAACGAATGAGCGAAAACGTTTTCAAAGGGGTCGAGATCGTCGGCACGTCCGACCAGAGTTTCAGCCACGCCATCGAAGTCGCGGTCACGCGCGCGCGCCAGACTTTGCGTGAGCTTTCTTGGTTCGTCGTCGAAGAGATGCGCGGCGGGCTGCAACAGGGGCGGCTCGAATATCAAGTCACGCTGCGCGTCTTCTTCAAGCTCGTGGACTCCGAAGGCGGCGGCAAGAAGTCCGAAGACTCGTCCTTCGTCTGACGAACGACGAGCGCCGCGCCCTCGCCGAGCCCTTTCTTTGCGGCGGCGTGAGTTCTCCGGCTCAAGGTTTTCGCTGCTGGACAAAGGCGCGCGGGGCTCGCTAGACTACGGGGTTTGCGAAGGGCTTGCGGGCGCTCTCTGTGCGCGGCGGCCTTCGAGAACCCACACTTCATCAACGGAGCGAGAACTATTTTATGGCAATCCCCGCAACGCAAATCCGGCGCGGCATGGTCATCCTCTTTGAGGGCAAGCTGTGCAAGGTCATCGAATTCCGCCACCACACGCCGGGCAACCTCCGCGCGATGGTGCAGACCAAGCTGCGCGACCTCCGCACGGGCTCGTCCTTCGAGCATCGCTTCCGCTCCGCCGACACGGTCGAGCGCGCGTCGCTCGAACAGCACGAGATGGAGTACCTCTACTCCGACGGCTCCGGGCATCACTTCATGAACACGGAGAACTACGAGCAGACGCAGCTCAGCGAGGAAGACCTCGGCGACATGGCGCAGTGGCTCACGCCGGGCCTGCGTATTCAGGCCGAGTTCTACGAGGGCTCGCCCATCGGCATTGACCTTCCGCCCTCGCTCGAACTGACGGTCACGAGCACCGAGCCGACGATGAAGGGCGCGACCGTCTCGAACGTCAACAAGCCCGCGACGCTCGAAAACGGCGTCACCATCACCGTCCCGCCCTTCGTCAACGCCGGCGACCGCATCCGCGTTGACCCCGCCGAAGGTCGCTACATCGAGCGGGCCAAATAAAAGCGAAGTGACGAGTGATGAGTGATGAGATAAAGCATTTGACTTTCACTCGTCACTTATCGCTCGTCACTCATCACTATGTATTTTCTCTACGGCATCCTTCTCGGCATCGGCGTCGCGGCGCTGCTGCCGCGTTTTCTTTTCGACGCGGCACGGCACGGGAAGTATGCGGCGGGGTTCGGCGAGCGCGCGGGGCGGCTGCCGCCGTTCGACGCGGGGGGCCGTCCCGTCGTCTGGCTCCACTGCGTCTCGGTCGGCGAGACGCAGGCGGCGAGACCTTTGGCGCGGGCGATACTCGAAGCCTACCCTTCGCACGCGCTCGTCGTCTCGACGACGACGCAGACCGGGCAGCTCGTCGCGCGCGAGGCGTTCGGCGCTGACGCCGCGCTCGTCTTCTACTTCCCCTTCGACTGGGCTTGGAGCGTGCGGCGTGCGCTCGACGCCGTCAACCCTTCGGCGGTGCTGGTGATGGAGACCGAGATGTGGCCGCGCTTCTTCCGCGAGTGCCGGGGGCGGAGGATTCCCGTCGCGCTCGTCAACGGTCGTATCTCCGAAAAGTCTTTCCGCCGCTACCGCCTCATCAAGTCTTTCATCCGCCGCGTCGTCCGAGACATCTCTCTGGCCTGCATGCAGACCGAAGAGGATGCCGCACGCATCCGCGCGCTCGGACTCGCCGAAGAGCGCGTCCGCGTCTCCGGCAACATCAAGTTCGACTCCGAAGAGGCCGAAGGCGCGAGGGCTTTGACCGGCGAGTTGCGCGAGAGGTTCGGGCTCGACGGCGCGCGCCCGCTCGTCGTCGCCGCCAGCACGCACGCGCCCGAAGAGCGCGTCGTCGTCGAAGCCTACAGGCTCCTGTCAGCCGAGCCTTCGTCAACATTCAAACGACCGCGCCTGCTCGTCGCCCCGCGCCACCCGGAACGCTTCGCGGAGGTCGCGGCGCTGCTCGAAGCTTCGGGCCTCAGTTGGGCGCGGCGCTCGGACGCGGGGCGCGACTCGGACGCGAGTTGCGACGTGATACTGCTCGACACCATCGGCGAGTTGCGCGCCGCCTACCCGCTCGCGGAGTTGGTCTTCGTCGGCGGCAGCATCGCGCGGACGGGCGGGCACAACGTCCTTGAGCCCGCGCTCGCCGCCCGCTGCGTCGTCACCGGCGCGCACACTTTCAACTTCAAGGCCGTCGTCCGCTCCTTCCTCGAACACGAAGCTCTCGTCCAACTCCCGCCGCTCGGAGAGGCGGAAGCGCCCTCGGCTCTGGCGCGCGTCTTGGCGGAACTGCTCGCGGACGACGCGAAGCGACGGGCCATCGGCGAGCGTGCGCGCGCCGCGCTCGAAATGAATCGCGGCGCGACCGCGCGCACCGTCCGCATGCTCGCGCCGATTCTCAGCCGGAGGCCGGAGGTCAGGGGCCAAAGCTCAGTCAAAGACGAGATACTGACTTCCAATCTTTAGCCTCGGCCCTCTGACTTCTAACATCCAACATCCGACATCTTCTTTATGACGTTTGCGCTCGCCCCGTTCAGTCTCCTCTACGGCGCGACGGTGCGCGCGCGGGCGGCGCTCTATCGTTCGGGGGCGCTCGCCGTCGAGAGGGTTGGAGCGCCCGTCGTCAGCGTCGGCAACATCACGACGGGCGGGACGGGCAAGACGCCGCTCGTCGAGTGGGCGGCGCGGGCGCTGGCGCGCGGGAGCGGCAAGCGCGTCTGCGTGCTCACGCGCGGTTACGGTCGAGAGGACGAGCGGCGGCGCGTCGTCGTCTCGGACGGCGAGAAGGTTCTGGCCGGAGCGCGCGAGGGCGGCGACGAGCCGAGGCTTTTGGCCGAATCACTTTTGGGAGTCGCGGCGGTCTTGAGCGACGCCGACCGCGTGGCCGGGGCGTGTTGGGCTGCGGAGAACTTGGGCGCGGAAGTGTTCGTGCTGGACGACGGCTTCCAGCATTTGCGGCTCGCGCGCGAACTCGACATCGTGACGGTGGATGCGACGAACCCGTGGGGCGGCGGCCACCTTTTGCCGCGCGGTCGGCTGCGCGAGCCGAGGCGCGCGCTCGCGCGGGCCGGTTGCGTCGTCATCACACGCGCAGACCTCGCGGACGACCTCGAAGCCTTGCGCGCCGAAGTGTTGAGGCTGAGCGAAGGCCGGGCGGTCGTGCTCGCGTCGTGGGCGCGGACGCTCAGGCTGCGGCCACTCGGCGGCGAGTCGCAGGCGAGGGAAGATGAAGGGGCTGCTGGCGGGAGTCAACGCGTCGGGGCTTTCTGCGGCGTCGGCAACCCGGAGGCTTTCTTCGCGCACGTGCGGCGGGACGGTCGAGAGGTCTGCTACGCGCGCGCCTTCCCGGATCATCACGTCTTCACGACGGAAGAGTTGGAAGCGGTCGCGCGCGAGTCGGCGAAGCGCGGGGCGAGCGCGGTGCTGCTGACGGCGAAGGACGCGGTAAAGATCGAGCCGCGCGAGTTCGCTCTCCCCTTCTACGTGTTGGAGATCGGTCTGGAGTTCGACGACGAGAGTGCTTTGTTGAAGCTGCTCGACGAGGCGGTCGCGCAACGCGGTTGAGCTTAATTAAGGTTGCGAGAGCGCGGGCAGAGGGGCGTCGCCCGTCTGCGGGGCGGCGTCGGGCGGGACTTCGGGCGCGGGCGGGTTCTTCTTCGCGGGCGTGGGCGCGGGCGGCGGCGGCGGGTCGTCGCCGATGTTGGTGTTGAGCGTCGGGTTGCGCCGGTTGGTGTTGCGGTTGGCGGGCGGCGGGGTCGGTTCTTCCTCCTCTTCGCCCTCTTCGGCGGCCTGATTCGTGTTCTGCCCGGCCCCTTCGGCGGGCGCGGGCGAGGCCGATGCTCCGGCGTTCGTGTTCTCGCCGCCGGAC
This sequence comes from Pyrinomonadaceae bacterium, assembly GCA_035761505.1. Taxonomy (GTDB): domain Bacteria; phylum Acidobacteriota; class Blastocatellia; order Pyrinomonadales; family Pyrinomonadaceae; genus JAIVJM01. The sequence goes on along the minus strand of DASTQX010000018.1, from coordinate 3,455 downwards.
GCGGGCTGCGTGCCGCCCTCGACCGAAGTGGTCGGGGAGGGCTGCGTCCCGACGGGCGCGAGGTTGCTCTCGGCCTGCCCGGTGGGCGGCGTGATGGACTGGACGGGCTGGCTGTTGGGGTCGCTGTTGAGCGCGGGCGTCTCGCCTTCGGCGGAGCGGCTGCGCTGGAAGGCGAAGACGACGGCGAAGACGACGGCGAGCGCGGCGATGGCCGGGAGCGCGATGCGCCAAGGGTTGAAGCTCTCGGCGGGGAGCGGCGCGACGATGGGCGGCAGTTCCTCTTCCGAAGTCCCACGGTCGAAGCGTGAAGCGCCGCTCACGACCGTCACCTCTTCGGCGTCGGCGCTCGCGGTCGTGCGGCGGACTTCGTTCGGCGCGGTGGTGGCGGAGATGCGGTCGGTCTCGCTGCCCGCCGCCGTGACCGCGTTCGTCACGGCTGAAGAGACGCCCGTCGCGGCGACGGCGAGCGCGTCCGAGAGTTCGCCCGCCTTCTGGAAACGCTCGACGGGGTTCTTGGCGAGGGCGCGCGCGACGACGCGTCCGACCTCGGCGGGAAGCTCCGGGCGCTCTTCGAGGATCGAGGGCGGCGGCTCCTGAATGTGCTTCATCATGATGGCCGTCGGCGAGTCGCCCGTAAAGGGGACGTGACCGGCGAGCATCTCGTACACGATGATGCCGAGAGAGTAGATGTCCGAGCGCGTGTCAATGTCGGAAGCCTGCGAGCACTGCTCTGGCGACATGTACTGCGGCGTGCCGATGATGAGGTTCGGGGCCGTCAGACCGGGGTCGGGCTTGTCCGCCGCCTCCTGAATCTTGGCGATGCCGAAGTCGAGCACCTTCGCCCAGTCGCCGCCCGAAGTCTCTTCGAGCATGATGTTGTCGCTCTTCAAGTCGCGGTGGACGACGCCCTGCTCGTGCGCGGCTTCGAGCGCGCCGCTGACCTGCCGGACGATCTCGGCGACGCGCGAGAGCGGCATCTGCCCGTCGTGGCGAATCACGTCCTTGAGCGTGCGCCCGTTCAGATACTCCATGACGAGGAAGACGACGCCCTGCTCGGACTCGCCGAAGTCGGTGACGGTCAGCGCGTGCGGGTGCGAGATGCGCGAGGCGGCTTTGGCTTCGCGCGTGAAGCGGGCGACGATCTTGTCGTCGGCGGCGAGCGCCGGGTGCAGCACCTTGATGGCGAGCCGCTTCTCCATCAGGACGTGCGTGGCGCGATAGACGCAGCCCATCCCGCCCTCGTCAATCTTCTCCTCGATGCGGTACTTCCCGGCGAGCAGTTGGCCGATGAGCGCGTCATCGCCGGTCTTCTTCAAGACCGTGCCGTCCGACGGACAGAGCGTGTTTGTGTCCTCGTACTCCTTACCGCATGTCGGACATTTTTTCATCTGCCGGTTTTTTGCCTCGCCTTCGCTATGCTTGAGGGATGAGTTGAGCGTATCACACCGCTTTCTAAACACGCAATGCGCTCCCGATTTCAACGCCGGGCCGACTCGTCGCTGAGGCTGACGGCCCGTTCCCCGCCGCCCGCGCTTTGCCTTCCCCGCGCCGACTGTTTAAGCTTGGCCGACTCTTCAGACGACGGACGGGGCGCGCGAGACTTTGAGCAGAGAACATCTGGTCATCATCGGCGGGGTCGCGGCGGGGCTCGCGGCGGCGATGGAGGCGCGGCGAGCGTCGCCCGGCTTGAGCATCACCGTGCTTGAGAAGACGGGCGACGCTTCCTACGGCGCGTGCGGGTTGCCTTACGTCATCGCGGGCCGCATCGCCTCTTTCCAGAGCCTCTTCGCGCACCCGCCCGAATACTTCCGCGAGCAACACTCGATAGACCTCCGGCTGCAAGCCGAGGCGCTGGAAATCTCGCCCGCCAAGTCGCTCGTCCGGGCACTCGTCGAAGGCGAAGAGAGAGAGTTCGGCTATACCTCCGTCGTGCTGGCGACGGGCGCGGCGGCCATCTGCCCGCCTCTCGCGGGGCGCGAGTTGGAAGGCGTCTTCGTGCTTCGGCACATGCGCGACGGGCTGCGGATGCAGCGCTTTCTGGAAGAGGCGCGACCGCGCACGGCGGTCGTCGTCGGCGCGGGTTATATCGGCCTCGAAATGGCCGAGGCGTTTCAGGCGCGCGGGATACGCACGGTCGTCCTCGAAGCCTCCGAGCGCGTGATGAGCGCGCTCGGAGGCCGGGGCTGCGACCTCGCGGCGGAAGAGTTGCGCGCGAACGGCGTGGAGATAATTTTCGGCGAGCGGGCCGTCGCCTTCGAGGAGGGCACGCGCGGGCGCGTCGGGCGCGTCCTGACCGAGTCGGGCCGTGCCTTCGAGGCCGAGGTCGTTTCCATCGGCGTCGGGGTGCGGCCCGAAGTCGAGTTGGCGCGCACGGCGGGCTTGGAGATCGGCGAGAGCGGCGCGGTCTCGACTGACGAGCGGCAGCGGACGAGCGCGGCGGGCATCTACGCGGCGGGCGATTGCTGCGAGGTGCTCAACCGCGTGTCGGGCCGCCGCGTCTGGAACCCGCTCGGACAGCCCGCCGTCCGTCAGGGATGGGTGGCCGGGGCGAACGCCGCCACCGAAGGTTTGGGAGTCGGCGCGGCGGAGGCGCGCTACGCGGGGGTCGTCGGCACGAACGTCGTCAAGGTCTTCGGCCTCGAACTCGCGCGCACCGGGCTTTCGCTCGCGGAGGCGCGGGACGCGGGCTTCGACGCCGAAGAGACGGCGGACGAGACGGCCTCGCGCGCGGGCTACTACCCCGGCGGCTCGAAGATTTTCACGGCGCTCGTCACAGACCGCCGGGGCCGACTCCTCGGCGCGCAGATGGCCGGGCGCGAAGGCGTCGCCCAACGCATAGACGTTTACGCCGCCGCCCTCCATGCCTCGCTCCGCACCGACGACCTCGAACGCCTCGACCTCGCCTACGCCCCGCCCTTCGCTCCCACCATTGACCCGATCCTGCGCGCCGCGTACAAGGCAAGAAAGAGAGGCTAGAGGCCGGAGATTTACCGGAAGCAGTTTGCAAGCCCCCGAAGGGGGCGGAAGAAAGTAGCCCACAGCGCAAGCCGTGGGAAGCACGATAACAAAAAGATTGAGAGCCCCCGAAAGGGGAGAAAGACATTCGACGTGGAAGGTCTTCCCCCCTTTCAGGGGCTCTCAAACTTATGACTACGCATGTCCCACGGCTGATGCCGTGGGCTACTTTCTGCCGCCCCTTAACAGGGGCTCACGGATTACTTCTCACACTGCTTCTGACAATTCTCCAGCCTCCAACCTCTAGCCTCTCAGTTGACCTGTATCCTAACGCTGAAGCTGCCGCTGTTGTCGCTGTAGTTGTCGTCGTTGATGAGCAGGAAGAGGCGACCGTCGGCGGGCGCGTTGAAGGTGACTTGCGAGCCGACGAGGAAGGGCTGCGACTGTTGGCCGCCCGGCGTGCGGAGGATGCCGATGAGCGCGCCCGCGCCCGCCGCCGG
>DASTQX010000017.1:0-1380 GCA_035761505.1 Pyrinomonadaceae bacterium | reverse complement strand
GGATGTCGCGCGGCTGCACTTGGATTACAAGGAGTCGAAGCGGGCGGACGAGCACGGCAACCAGTTCCGCTACCGGGCGAAGGTTGACGATGGAAAGAAGGCGAAGGCGGGGCGCTGGGCGTGGGATGTGTTCCTTGTCACGCAATAGCTTTCCACGTCGAATCCGACCTGAAGACCGCCCGGAAGTTTGCTTTCGCTTCCGGGCGGTTCACTTTCATCTCACGCCGCTTTACTTCACCGAGTAGCGGGCGAGCGTGTTGGGGAAGAGGATGATGGAGGGGAGCACGTCGGCCATGTTGACTTTGTTCGCGCCGGTGAGGATGTCGCGGGCCTTGAAGCCGTAGAGCGATTCGTTGAGGTTGTTGTCGGGGTTGATGACCGCGCCTTTGAGTTCGAGCCCGGCGAAGAGCCCTTTGCTGCGCGAGTAGGAGAGGATTCCGGCGTCGAAGGTAAGATTGGTGGTGGCGCTCGCGGCGCGGCCCACAGGCCCGGCGGCGGCGCTTGCCTCGCCGCCCAGCTCGAACTTGTCTTCGAGCAGACCTTTCAAGGCGTCTTCGTTCATGAAGAGCAGAACGAAGTCGGTCTTCGACGCGCCGATTTGGAGACCGACGCTCGCGCCACCGAGTTTGAAGAAGGCGGGGGCGCTCCAACCGCCCGTCACGCGGCGGCTGATGAGGCCGCTGCCGCCGCGCCCGCCGACGACGAATCCGGCCTTCAAGACGCCGGGGAAGACGGCGACGGCCTCGGCACGGTCGAGCAACTCGCGCGGGATGCCACGGTCGGGCGCGCCCATGATCTGGTCGAAGACGCGGGCGGCGTCCGCCGACTTCTTCCCTGCCTCCTTCTGCTGCTTGGCGGTGGCCGTCGGCTCCGGCTTCGTCGCGCGCCGCTCGCGCTCGTTCTGCGCCTGCGCGGGGGACGCGACCAAAAGGGCGACGGCGGCGAAGGCGCACGCCTTGAGAATCAGTTGATGAAAATTACGCTTCATTCAATCTCCTCCGGTTAGGGGCTAGAGACTTGAGGCCGGGGACTTGTGAAAGACGAATCCGACCATTCGAGTTTTCAAATTTGAAATCGAAAGCGAGTCTCTAGTCTCTAGCCTCAAGTCTCTTCCAACTATTGATTCGGGAGACGCACCGAGTAGCGGTTGATTTGCAAGGGGAAGGCGCGCACCGCCGTGGGCGTGGGCGCGTCGGCGCGGGCCGCGAGAAGCTCGGCGGCCTTTTTGCCGTAGAAGGCTTCGTTGAGGTCGTTGTCCGGGGTGATGGCGACCCCTTTGAGCGCCGCGCCGATGAACGCCCCCTTGCTGCGCGCGTAAGAGAGGATGCCCGCGTCGAGCGTCGGGTTGGTTCCCGCGCCGAGCGAGCGCCCGACCGGCCC
>DASTQX010000016.1:0-4456 GCA_035761505.1 Pyrinomonadaceae bacterium | reverse complement strand
GAACGCTTCAGCCCGAACGTCACGCTGCGCGCCGCCGTGCAGGACTACCTGCTCCCGACCATCGCCTACTACGGCGGCGCGGCGGAGGTCGCCTACTTCGCGCAGACCGCCGAAGTCTATCGCCTCCTCTCAAGGCCCGCGACGCCTATCCTCCATCGCGCGAGCCTGACCGTCGTCGAGCGCCGCACGGGCCGCACGCTCGAACGCTTCGGCCTCAAGCTCGAAGACTTCTTCGCGGGGCTCGATCCGGTCATCGCCCGCGTCGTCGAAGAGCACCTCGGCGCGGACGTGGCCCGCCGTCTCGACGAGACGGACTCCACGGTCGCCCGCGCGCTCGACCAACTGAGCGACGAACTCGCCGCCTTCGACCCGACGCTCGGCGACGCGCTCTCCACCGGCAGGCGCAAGATCGAGTACCAGCTCGAAGGCTTGCGCGCGCGCTTCCACCGCGCGCAGATGGCGCGCGACCGCGCCGTCTTCCGCCAGCTCGAACGCGCCGCCACCGCGCTCTACCCGGAGAAGGCGCTTCAGGAGCGTCACCTCAACATCACTTCGCTCATCGCTCGCCACGGTCGCTACACCATCGAGTGGCTCCACGACGCGATTGACATCGGCACGGTCGAACACCAGATCATCTACCTGTGATTTCGGATTTTGGAGTTTGGCTTGCAGAGACAAACCACTCGCCCTCCGAAACCACGCCGAATCTAAAATCCAAAATCTAAAATGTCTAAGATTCGAGTCCTCTCCGACCACCTCGCCAACCAAATCGCCGCCGGCGAAGTGGTCGAGCGCCCGGCGTCGGTGGCGAAGGAGTTGGTCGAGAACTCGATTGACGCAGGCGCGCGGCGCGTCGAGGTGGACGTGGAGGCCGGAGGCCGGAGGCTCCTGCGCGTCTCCGACGACGGCTCCGGGATGACCCGCGACGACGCGGTGCTCTCCTTCGAGCGCCACGCCACCTCCAAGATCGAGACCGCCGAAGACCTCACGCGCATCCGGACGCTCGGCTTCCGTGGCGAGGCTCTGGCCTCCATCGCTTCGGTCGCGCGCGTCGAACTCGTCACGCAGGTCGAGGGCGAGACGGAAGGGACGCGCGTCGTCATCGAAGGCGGAAGGATGCGCGACGTGTCCCCGGCGGCCCGCCCGCGCGGGACGACCATCACCGTGCGCGACCTCTTCTTCAACGTCCCGGCGCGGAGAAAATTCCTCCGCTCCGAAGCGACCGAGAGCTTCCACCTTACCAACCTCATCACGCATTACGCGCTCGCGCACCCCGAAATCGAGTTCGCCCTCACCAACAACGGGCGCGAAGTCCTGCGCGCCGCGCCCGCCGCTTCGCTGCGCGAGCGCGCGTACCAAATCTTCGGCGCGGAGTTTCTGGAAAATCTTTTGGAGGTCAGCGGCGGCCACGCGGAGGCCGCGCGCGTCGGCGGCTACGTCTCGGCCCCGCGCGAGCGCCGCTCGACGCGCGACGCGCAATACCTCTTCGTCAACGGTCGCTTCGTCCGCGACCGCTTGGTGACGCGCGCCCTCTCCGAAGGCTTCCGCACCGTCCTCCCACAGGGCGCTTTCCCGGCGGCGCTTCTGTTCCTCGAAGTCCCTCTCGCCGACGTGGACGTAAACGTCCACCCGGCCAAGACTGAAGTGCGCTTCCGCCGCGCCGCCGCCGTCTCGGACGCCGTCCGTGACGCCGTGCGCGCCGCCCTCGCCACCAGCGGCTTCCTCCGCCTCGCCGCCGAAAGCCCGGCGGAGTACGAGCAGGAGACAGCGCCCGGCGACACGCGCCGAGCCTTCACCGGCGAAGACTCGCCCGCGCCTTTGCACCCGCGCGCCGAAACCGTCGAGCAGGATTCGGCGAAGCAGGAAGAGATTGAGTTCGGCAAAACCTCGTCCGTCACGGACGAGGTTTTGCCGATGAGCGAACAACGCGCGGACTCTTCCGAGCCGCCTTCTCCGTCAGCCCTCGAAGCCGTCGCGCGGAGCGCGCAAAGAACACCGGCGCGCGCGGACGACACGCGCGCGGAAGAACTCCGACGAGCGAAAGCGACCGGCACGAGCGAGCCTTCCACCGCCGAGCCCTTTGATGGGCAGACAGCACTACCTTCATCAACCACCGCCGCGCCGCCTCCGAAGACGAGTGAAGGCGCGCACGTCTCGGCGCTCCCGCCCGTCGGTTCCGTCGCCGCCCTCGTCCGAGAAGTCCCCGCCGACTCGCTCTCGGCCAACATCCGACCGCTCGGACAACTCGACGAGAGCTACATCGTCGCCACCGACGCCGCCGGTCTGCTCCTCATTGACCAGCACGCCGCGCACGAGCGCATCCTCTTCGACAAGTACCTAGCGCTCGAAGAGACGCGCGCCGCCGAATCGCAACACCTCCTCGTCCCCGAAACCTTCGACCTCACACCGGCGCAGGCCGCCGCCTTCGACGACGTTTCCCCCGAACTCGAACGCTACGGCTTCGGCCTGATGCGCCTCTCAGGCCGCACCGTCGCCGTCCGCGCCGTGCCCGCAGACCTCCCCGCGAGCGAAGCGCGCAACCTCCTCGCCGAAATCCTCGACTCCGTGGATGCCGAGCGGCGCGGGCGCGCGCGCGAAACCCTCCGCGAGCGCATCGCCGCCTCGCTCGCCTCCAGCGCCGCCGTCAAAACCAGGACGCCGCTCACGCGCGAGAAGATGAACTGGCTCATCGAGCGCCTCCTCCGAACCTCCTCGCCTACCACCAGCCCCCACGGTCGCCCCATCATCCTCCGCCTCGCGAAAAGAGACATCGAGCGCAGCTTCAACAGGTAAAGCGGAGCCGAAAGGCTAGAGACTTGTTGAAGACAAAACGGCTTCTGACAAGTCGCAAGCCTCAAGTTTCAAGCATCTCTCTTACAATGAATCGAAGGCGCGCATCACGGCCTCGGTGTCGGAGAGGTCTGAGAGGAGCAGGTCGGGGTTGTGTGGGCGGAGCGTCTCGACGCTGTTGAGGCGGCCCGTGCCGACGCCGACCGCGCGCGCGCCGAAGTGCCGGGCGCAGGCGATGTCGTTGGGCGTGTCGCCGATGACGACGAGTTGTGCGGGAACGAGTTTGACGCCGAGGCGTCGGCTGATGCGCCGGAGCGCGATGGCGGGCAAGTCTCGGCGGTCATGCGAGTCGTCGCCGAACGCGCCGGGGAGCGTGAAGAACTCCGAGAGCCCGACGAGTCGCATCTTGAGGCGCGCCGCGCTTTTGACGTTGCCCGTCAAGAGCGCCGACACGTAGCGCGGGTGAGCCCGCGTCGCTTCTAAAACTTCGCGCACGCCGGGCAGGAGTTGGAACAGGGGCTCTTCGTGTTCGAGAGAGCTGACGCGCTCAAGCTCGGCCACGTACCGCGCGCGCAACTCCCGCACGCGCTCGCGCACCTGCTCGCGCGTGAACCCTTCGGGGCTTAAAGCCTCAAGCACGATCTGCCAGTCGGTCATGCCGGAGACGGTCATCTCGCGCAGGCGGCCCGCCGTCCCGAAGACGCTCTCCAACACCGGAATCGTATAGTCCTTGAACGCGCCCGCCCGCGCCGACCGCACCAAAGTCCCGTCAATGTCCCACAGCAGAACGCGCAAGTCCGACATAAGAAAGAAGTCAGAAGTCAGGAGCCGGAAGTCAGAAGTCCCCGCGTCAAGCGGATTGATGCTTTCACTTTAGCCAATCGCCGGAGAAGATTTCTCCTGACTTCCGGCTCCTGACTCCTGACTCCTTGTTATTCCACCACGACGAGCACTTCGCCCGCGTTGACGGTCGCGCCCGCGCGCGCGTGGAGTTCGGCGACCGTGCCCGCCTTCGGCGACTTGAGTTCGTTCTGCATCTTCATCGCCTCGACGACGACGAGGCCCGCGCCCGCCTCGACCTCTTGGCCCTGCTCGACGAGCACGCGCACGACCTTGCCCGGCATCGGCGCGAGCACCTGCGCGCGGCCCTCGCCGTGTCCCGCCGCCGCGCCCGCCGCGCGCAAACGTTTCGGGTCGGAGAGATGAACTTGATACGAGCGGTGACCAACGCGCACCTCCGCGCCGGGGGCCGACGCGCCCTCGCCGCTCACGCGGCACTCATAGACGCGCCCCTCATGCAAGAGCAGATAGACGCCCGGCTCCGGCTCGCGCACTTCCAACTCGTAGCGCCGCCCGCCGACCGAAGCGGATGCCGCCGCACCTTCGCGCCTCAGTTTGAGGGCGAACTCCTCGCCTTCAATCTCCGCGTTGAGTTTCATGAAGTCCTCGACTGATGCAGCGCCACGCGACCGGCCAACTTCCAACGACTCGAAGGCTGCTCCGCCTGTTGCAGCGGCGAAGAGTTTTTGAGTTCGCGTTCGTATGCGAGGGCGGCGGCGATGATGGCCACGTCGCGCCGCGCGGTCTCTTCTTCGTCCGTTTCGGTCGCCGCTTCCGCCGCCTGAGCTTGCCGCTCGTTGAAGCGCGCGATAAAGCCGGTGTCGAG
>DASTQX010000015.1:0-12785 GCA_035761505.1 Pyrinomonadaceae bacterium | reverse complement strand
GTTGGGTGACGAAGGATTTCTTGTCGCGGTGGAGGAACTCGATGGGGTCTTCGATGGTGATGATGTGGCCGCCGCGCGTCGAGTTGATGTAATCAATCACGGAGGCGAGCGTCGTGGACTTGCCGGAGCCGGTCGTGCCGGTGACGAGGATGAGGCCGCGCTGCTCCTCGGCGATTTTTTCCATCACGGGCGGGAGGCCGAGGTCGGTCATCGCGCGCACCTTGTCGGGGATGACGCGCAAGACCATCCCGACCGTGCCGCGCTGCTGGAAGATGTTGGCGCGGAAGCGGCCCAAGCCCGAAACGCCGTAGGCGATGTCGGCCTCGGAGACCTCCTTGAAGCGCTGCTTCTGGCGGTTCGACATCATCGAAAACGCCATGTCGAGCGTGTCTTCCTGCGTCAGTCGCGGGGCGTCCACGATGGGCCGCAACTCGCCGCCGAGGCGCATGAAGGGCTGCGAACCGGCCTTGACGTGAAGGTCGGACGCGCCGAACTGGGTCGCGGTGCGGAGGAGGTCGTCAATTCTGACTGGCATGCTTAAGCTTTAAACCTTTTTCCCAAAGGGTCTCGGACGGAGGACGAGGGTCGGGGCCGAAATTCTTCCGCGTGCGGTTCGGCTCTGTTGTTCGAGGAGCTACTTTCTGAGGAATACGGGGCGGTCTTTTTGCGGGGGCGTCGCCGGAAAGATTAGAGCCCGGCGGACACCACAATCATTCTAGCCCGCCGTCTTCTTTCCGGTCAACAATTCATTACGCGCCGCCGGAGCGACAGGGACGACGGGACGCACTGAAACGGCGCGAAAAAGGGCCGAGGGCGGGCAGAGAAAATCTGCCCGCCCTCGGCCCTCGTCCGTATTCTCAAGGGAATTTTCGGCGGCTTCTATTCCGTCAGCGTGACGTGGATGGAGTCGCGCGTCTCGCTGGAAGCGGTCGAGGAAGCGGCCTTGCCGACTTCGCGGGGCGGCGCGGCGGCGGCGTGGAAGCCGTTGTCGTGCGATTGCGTCGCGGACGTTTTCGACTCGTTGACGTAGGTGAGCCACGGGCCGGGCGCGGGGCGCTCGCCGGAGGTGATGCCGAAGAAGACTTCCTGAATACGCTCGGTGATGGGGCCGCGCTTGCCCTCGCCGATCTTGATGCGGTCAACCGAGCGGATGGGCGTCACTTCGGCTGCCGTGCCGGTGAAGAACAGCTCGTCCGCTAAGTAGAGCGCGGCACGTTGGATGGCCGACTCGACGAGCGGGATTTCCAGCTCGCGGCAAATCCGGATGATGCTGTCGCGCGTGATGCCCGGCAGGATCGAAGAGGCGAGCGGCGGCGTGACGACCTTGCCGTCGTGGACGAGGAAGATGTTCTCGCCGGAGCCTTCCGAGACGTAGCCGCGGTCGTCGAGCGCGATGCCTTCGGCGAAGCCGTTGACGATGGCCTCCATCTTGATGAGTTGCGAGTTCATGTAGTTCGCCCCGGCCTTCGCCATCGCGGGCATCGAGTTCGGCGTCAGCCGTTGCCAAGAGGAGACGCACACGTCCACGCCCTGCTCGATGGCCTCGTCGCCGAGATACTTGCCCCAGTCCCACGCGCCGATGTAGCAGGTCATCGGGTTCGGGAAGGGGTTGACGCCGAAGGCCGGGTGCGCTTCGTCGAGGCTGCGGAACATGATGGGCCGGAGGTAACACTGCTGAAGGCCGCTCCGCCGCACCAGCTCGACGGCAGCCGCGCACAACTCGTCGAGCTGGCGCGTGTGCTCCATGCGATAGACCTTCGCCGAGTTGAGGAGGCGCTGCATGTGCTCGCGGAGGCGGAAGACGGCGGGGCCGCGTTCGGTCTTGTAACAACGGACGCCCTCGAAGACGCTCGAACCGTAGTGCAGGACGTGCGACATGACGTGGACGCGCGCGTCCTCCCACTTGATGAACTCTCCGTCGTGCCAGACCTCACTGGCGATGGTCGGCGTCTTCGCGCCCTTCTTCTTCGAGTCGTCTGCAAACATCTCTGGCGGCTCCTTCAAAAAAGATTAGTCTCATGCGCACCGCTTCCGAAACGCTTTGAAGAGGGGCTGACTTGCGTCTGTCGCAGGCTGCAAGGTACGGGAGTATAGGCCGGCAAAAGTTTACTTTTGCCCCGGATTATCGCTCACGATATACTTAGGTAAATCACGATACCTTAAACTCAAGGCGCTTGGCAAGGCGGCCTGCGCGACGCCTGCGGAGCCGCGCGGCGCGCTCGTTTCGGCGCGCGACGAAGGGCGTCCGGGCTTGCTTCTTCGCTCCGGCGCAAAGTACCATCCGCCTTGCTTTTATCTTGATTCGGCGGTCGCGGCCCACAGGTTTTTCCCTTCCATGAAGCGCTCGGCAAAGGTCACGTTGGCGGCCTTCGCGGCGGCGGTCGCGCTCGCCTTCGGGCTGCCCTTTGAAGGTTGTCGCATGTCAGAAAACGTCCGCGAAACTCCCACGCCCGAAGCGAGTCCGGGCACGAGCGAGGCGGTCGAGCCGCGCGGCGCGGACGCCGAAGCCGTCCACCGCGAGGCCGTCGTCATTGACCTCCACGCCGACACCGTGCAGTACATGGTTGACGAGGGCGCGGACATCAACGGGCGGCTCTCGACGACGCACCTCGACGCCGTGCGGATGAAGCAGGGCGGGCTCGACGCGCAGTTCTTCTCCATCTGGGTCGAGCCCGAAGCCTACGGCCTCAAAGGCGCGCGGGCGGTCGAGCGCGCCGACGAACAAATCGCCGCCGTCCGCGCTCTCGCCGAGCGCAACCCGGAAACGTGGGTGCTCGCCACGACGGCTGCCGACATCCGTCGCGCGAAGAAGGAGGGCAAGCTCTCGGCGCTTATCGGGCTTGAGGGCGGCTACGCGATTGACGAGAAGATCGAGAACGTCGAGCGCTATTACCGAATGGGCGTGCGCTACATGACGCCGACGTGGACGGCGAGCACGAGTTGGGCGGGCTCTTCGGGCGACGCCGCCGGGCAGGCGCGCGGCTTGAACGAGTTCGGGCGCGAGGTCATCCGCGAGATGAACCGGCTCGGCATGATGGTTGACGTGTCGCACGTCTCGGACAAGACCTTCCGGGACATCGTGGAGACTTCGACGAAGCCGGTCATCGCCTCGCACTCCAACGCGCGCGCCGTCGCCGACGCGCACCGCAACCTTACCGACGAGATGATTCGCGCGCTCGCCCGAAAGGGCGGCGTCGTCTGCGTCGTCTTCTACCCGGCCTTCGTCGACGGCGGCTGGCGCGCGCACAAAGAGCGCGTGGACTCGGAGATCGCGCCGCTCGTCCGCGAGGCGGGCCGCAGCGCCGTGGGGCGCGGCTCGTTCCGTCGCCTCGCGCGCGACCGCGTGCGCGAGCGCGAATACCGGAAGCGCCTGCCGCCCGTCCCGCTCGCGCGCCTCGTTGACCACATTGACCACATCGTCCGCCTCGTCGGCGTCCGTCACGTCGGGCTCGGCTCCGACTTCGACGGCATACAGGCCGTGCCGCCCGACCTCTCTTCGGTCGCCGACCTGCCGAACCTCACGGCGGAACTCGTCAGGCGCGGCTACAGCGCCGAAGACGTGAAGCTGATTCTCGGCGGCAACATTCTGCGCGTTATGGAAGAGGTCGAGGCGAAGTGAGGCTCCGGCGGAAGGGAGGAGTTTGAGAGATGAGCGGATTTAAAGTCGAGCAACTCGACCACGTGCACATCTACGTCGCCGACCAGTACGTGGCCGCCGAGTGGTATCAGAAAATTTTAGGGTTGGAGATTGTCGAAGAGGTCGAAGACTGGGCGACCGACGGCCCGCTGACGATTTCGAGCGACGGCGGCTCGACGAGCCTCGCGCTCTTCAACGCGGGCGCGCGCGGCTTCGACGGGCCGCGCCGCTCGACCGTCGCCTTCCGCGTCAAAGGCGGCGCGTTCCTCGACTTCCTCGACCGCCTTGAGGCCGTCGAGGTGGACGGCGGCGACGGTCGCCCGCTCGCGCGCGCCGACGTGGTGGATCACGAGCACTCGCTCTCCGTCTATTTCAAAGACCCGGACGGCAATCCTTACGAGCTGACGACCTACGACCACGCGCTCGTCCGCGAACGCCTCAGGGACGAAGGATGAGCGCGCCGGAGCGAATAGCGGAGAGACCGCGCATCGGCTTCCACGCGCCCATCGCGGGCGGCTTGCAGAACGCGCTGCTGAAGGCGCGCGAGCGCGGCTGCGAGACGGTGCAAATCTTTTCGCGCAACCCGCGCGGCTGGAAGGCCCGCCCGCTCGCCGCCGAAGAGGTCGAAACCTTCAAGCGCGTCCGCGCGGAGACGGCCATCTCGCCCGTCGTCATCCACGCCAACTACCTCATCAACCTCGCGGCGGCTGATGAAGGTATCCGCGAGAAGTCGGTCGCCTCCTTCCGCGAAGAGGTCGAGCGCGGGATGCAACTCGGCGCGGATTACCTCGTCGTCCATCCGGGCAGCGCGCGCGGCTCGTGCGAGGCGGACGGCATCCGCACGTGCGCGGAGAGCCTGAAGGCGGCGTGCGAAGGCTTAGACCTCGGCGGCTTTCGCATCCTGATTGAGAACACCGCCGGGCAGGGCGAGTGCATCGGCCACCGCTTCGAGCACCTGCGCGAAATCGTCTCGGAGTGCCCCGCGCTGAACTTGGGCGTCTGCCTCGACACGGCCCACGCCTTCACCGCCGGTTATGATTTGCGGAGCGAGGACGGCTTCGCGGCGACGATTGATTCGCTCGCGGCGAACGTCGGCCTCCCGAACGTCCGCGCCGTTCATTTCAACGACTCGAAGGCCGAGTACAACTCGCGCGTTGACCGCCACTGGCACCTCGGCCTCGGCCACATCGGCGCGGAGGCGCTCGCCCGCGTCGCCCGCCACCCCGCGCTCTCGCACGCCGCCTTCCTGCTCGAAACGCCGCAGGACGAAACCGGCGACGACGAGCGCAACCTCGCCGCGCTCCGCTCCTACGTCTCGCGCCGCGCCGCACACGGAGAAGAAGAAGCATGCTCGACATCCTGTTGAAAGACTCCGCCGCAGAAGGCCCCATCTACCTCCAACTCCGCCAGCAGATCGAGGAGCGCATCCGCGCCCAAAGGCTCCGCTCCGGCGAAGCGCTTCCCTCGCCCGCCGCGCTCGCGCAGCAACTCTCCGTCGACCGCGGCGAAGTCCAGCGCGCCTACTTCGAGCTGGAACACTACGGCCTCGTGTCGAAGGCCATCAGCAAAGACTTCCTCGGCAAAGAGAAAGTCACCTACACCGTCAAATAAATGATGAAGGTGCCGCTGACTGACCTCTCACGCGTCGGATTTCAGATTTGAGATTCCGGAACTGAGAACTGAAAATCGTCTGCTGAAAACTTCCGGCAGTTCATCGTTCATCGTTCCGCGTTCATCGTTTCTTCCTCCCTCCTGTCCCGCAAAACCTCGTCCGGCGAAATCTTGCCGCGCGCGTCCGGTGCGCGCGTATAATGTGCGCGCCGGACGCGCGCGCCTCACGCGCTCGCGGGCGGGGAGTGTTAAGGCGATGATCTCTAAGTTTCTGGTCTTCATCAGCTCGACCTCAGACCTGCGGGACGAGCGGCAGGCTCTCAAACAGTTGCTCGGCAAGTTCGGCATCTACGAGCCGTACCTCTACGAGGACGAGCCCGCGCGCAGGGACAGTCCCGAAGAACGCTGCCGCGAGATGGTGCAGCGCTCAAGCGCCTTCGTCGGGCTTCTCGGCGGCAGGTACGGGACGCCGTACCCGCCGCCCGGCGACAGTGGCTCCATCGTCGAGTGGGAGTTCGACACGGCGCACAGCCGCGAAGACCTCGGCCTGATCGCGGTCATGATTAAGCGGATTCCCCCGGCGCAGGTCGAGCCGCCGCAGTTGAAATTCATCGAGCGCGTCCGCGACTTCCGAGGCGTCTGGTGCAAGGAGTACAGCACGCCCGACGACCTCGGCGAGGAGGTCTTAAAGTCGCTCGTCCGTTGGACGGGCGAGGTCGCGCAGGCCAGCATCGAGGAGGAGCAGGGCTTCAAGCGCCGCCTCCGTCGCGTGCTCAGGCCCGTCGCCGTCGCCTCAATCGTCGCGCTGCTCTTGCTCTTCGCGCTCCACTACGCGGGCGTCTTCGCCGTCCCGGCGGGCGTGCTCGTCGGCCTCTGTGCTCTCGAATGTGTCCTCGTCCTCGCCGTCGTCCTCGTCCTCGCTTACTGACTTCCGAAGGAGAGCCGAAACCATGTCCGACGCCACTTACGAACCTTCCGCCGAAGCCGCGCCCTCCGGCGAGCCCGAAAGCTCGGAGGCCGAGCGGCGCGCGCGCCAGCTCGCGCAGTTCGTCGAGGCCGAGCGTCGTCGTCGGCGCTCGACGCTCCGCTTTTATCTCGCGCTCCTCGTCGTGCCCGTGGCGCTCGCCGCCGCCGGGCTCCTGCTCGCGCGCGGGGACAAGCCCGTCTCCGAAGAGGCGCTCCGCCGACAGGTGACGCCGATTGTCGAGCACAAGGTTGACGAGCAGATGCGGCCCGTCGTCGAGCAGAAGTTCGGCGGCCAGATAGACGCCGTCATCGAGCAGCGCCTCGGCGACAAGATTCAGGGCGCGAGCCCCGCGCGAGTCAGGGAGTTGGGCGAGAACGTCGAGCAGATGAGAAGCGACCTCTCGCAGTTGCAGGAGGTGAAGGCGGCGCTGCCGGAAATCCGCTCGCAACTCGAAGCGCAGGGCAGCAGCGTGCGCGAGATTCAGGCGACCCAGTACAGACAACTACAGGGCCGGCTCAACGAACTCGAACAGAAGCTCGACCGGACGTTCACCATCGTCTCGAAGAGGATGGAGGAGAACGCCGCCGAGATTAAGTCTCTGAAGGTCAAACTTGTCGCCCCCGACAGCCGCGACCTCCCGGAGACAAGGAGGGCCAATCAGTAAGGCTGCGGGCGGCGATGGTTGCGCGCTGACGCCGCCGCGACGAGACTGTGGACAGATGCGCCCGCCTCGGTTAACATCGGGGAACCTTCACGAGAGCGGGGGCGTTCGAGGTTCCGAGATGACGACACGTTTTCAGCATCCCTTCAAGCTCCTCCTTACGGTGCCGCCCCGTGGCGACCGCGCCTGAGGGCGCGCGTCCGGCCCGCGTGGTGCGGCGACACTTCCCGTCAGAAACAATCCGACTCAGAAGTTTTGAGAGGCGACCGGCGGCGCGGCTTGAGCAGGCCGCGAGCGGGCTGGTAGTGTTGACCGTCTTCAGGTCAGGAGAGGCAGTTCACGTATCATGGACGAAAAATATTATCCCGAAAAGATCGAGGAGAAGTGGCAGGGCCGCTGGGAGTCTGCGCGCGTCTTCGAGGCCGAGCCCGACCCGGCGCGCGAGAAGCATTTCTACTGCTTGGAGATGCTCCCCTACCCTTCCGGCTTCCTGCACATGGGGCACGTCCGCAACTACTCCATCGGCGACGCGCTGGCATGGTACAAGCGCCTGCGCGGCTACAACGTGCTCCACCCCATCGGCTGGGACAGCTTCGGCCAGCCCGCCGAGCAGGCCGCCATCAAGCGCGGCGTGATGCCTCTGGACTGGACGGAGGCCAACATCGAGCACATGCGCGGGCAGATGAAGCGCATGGGCATCAGCTACGACTGGCGGCGCGAGATCGCCGCGCACCGCCCCGACTATTACAAGTGGGATCAGTGGTTCTTCCTGCGGATGATGGAGCACGGACTCATCTACCGGAAGATGTCGCCCGTCAACTGGTGCCCGAAGGAAGAGACGGTACTCTCGAACGAACAGTCTTCGGGCGGCGTCTGCTGGCGCTGCGGGACGGCGGTCGAGAAGCGCGAGATCGAGCAGTGGTTCGCGCGCACGACGCGCTACGCCGAGCAGTTGCTCGAAGACATGAAGGAGATCGAACGCGGCTGGCCCGAACGCGTGCTGACGATGCAGCGCAACTGGATCGGTCGCAGCGAGGGAGCCTACGTCGAGTTCCCGATTAAGGAGACGGACGAGCGCGTCCGCGTCTTCACCACGCGCATTGACACCATCTACGGCGCGACCGCCATCGTCCTCTCGCCCGAACACCCTCTGGTCGCGCACGCGCCTTTGCGGGCCGATGTCGAGCGCTTCGCCGAGCGCGTCCGCGTCGCTCGCGCGGGGGCGGCGCGCGCGCCGGGCGAGGAGGAGGAGAAGGAAGGCATCAACACCGGGCTCTTCGCGCTGAACCCTTTCAGCGGCGAGCAGATTCCGGTGTGGGCCGCCAACTACGTTTTGATGGACTACGGCACGGGCGCGGTGATGAGCGTCCCGGCGCACGACGAGCGCGACTTCGAGTTCGCGCAGAAATACTCCCTGCCCGTCCGCCGCGTCATCGAGCGCATCTCGCACGCTCAGGAGCCCGTCCCGCACGACCCGGAGGCCGAAGACCAGTCGGTCGCAATGCCGCACGCCTTCACCGACTACGGCATCGTCGTCAACTCCGGCGAGTGGGGCGGCAAGCTCTCCGCGGACGCGAAGCGCGAGATGGCCGCCCACGCGCAGGCGAAGGGCTTCGGCGAACCGGCGGTCACTTACCGCCTGCGCGACTGGGGCATCTCGCGCCAGCGCTTCTGGGGCGCGCCCATCCCGGTCGTCTATTGCGACGCGTGCGGCATCGTCCCCGTCCCCGACGAAGACCTGCCCGTCGTCCTGCCCGAACGCGCAGACCTGACGGGCACGGGCCAGTCGCCTCTGGCGGGCGTCGCGGAGTTCGTCAATACGAGCTGCCCGAAGTGCGAAGGCGCGGCCCGCCGCGAGACCGACACGATGGACACCTTCGTGGACTCTTCGTGGTACTTCTTCCGCTACTGCGACCCGCAGAACGCGGACGCGCCTTTCGACCCGTCGAAGGTCGCCTACTGGGTTCCGGTTGACCACTACATCGGCGGCATCGAGCACGCCGTCATGCACCTGCTCTACACGCGCTTCTGGACGAAGATGATGCGCGACATCGGCTTGATCTCTTTCAACGAGCCGGTGAAGAACCTTCTGACGCAAGGCATGGTGACGAACGTCGTCGAGGCGACGGGCGAGTGGAAGGCGATGTCGAAGTCTCTGGGCAACGGCGTCGACCCCGACCAGATGATCGAGGTTTACGGCGCGGACGCCGTGCGGCTCTTCGTCCTCTTCGCCCCGCCGCCCGAAAACGAGCTGCGCTGGTCTGAGAGCGGCATTGACGGCGCGGTGCGCTTCCTGCGCCGCGTCTTCGGCTTCGTCTATCGCTGGCGCGACGCGCTGCGAGACGCGCCGCGCGAAGCGCCCGACGCCTCGGAGTTCTCCGAGGGCGCGCGGCAGTTGCGGCACGAGACGCACCGCGCCATCACGCGCGTCACCGACGACTTCGAGCGCGTGCATCTGAACACGAGCGTGGCGGCGCTGATGGAGTTGTCGAACGCGCTCGCCGACTTCGCCGGGACGCCCGAAGGCGCGGAAGCCTCGAAGCTCTTCGCCGTCCGCGAGGCGCTGGAAGCCCTCATCCTGATGCTCGCGCCCTTCACGCCGCACGCGGCGGAAGAGATGTGGGAGGGCTTGGGCCGAGAAGGCGGCATCCTGCGCAGCGGCGCTTCGTGGCCGCGCGCGGACGAGCGTCTGGCGCGCAAAGAGGAACTGGAAATCCCCGTGCAGGTCAACGGCAAGCTGCGCGGTCGCATCCTGTTGAGCGCCGCCGCAACCGAGGAGCAGATGCGCGAGGCCGCGCTCTCGGACGAGAAGGTGCGCTCGTGGATGGAAGGCAAGCAACTCGTCAAAGTCATCGTCATCCCGCAGCGCCTCGTCAACATCGTCGTGCGTTGAGGAAGAAGCGATGAACGATAAACGCGGAGCGTCGAAGGAGAGTCAGGATTTTTCCTTCAACGCTCCGCCTTATTTTTTTTGCACTCGCCCCGTCGAATCCGCGACCGCGACGCGGACGTAAAATATTTATGAAGCACCGAAGCGCAAGACTCCTCCTCCTCCTCGCCGTCTCGATTCTCTGCCTCTTCACGAACGCCTCCGGCTCCGGCCCACGGCAGCGAGAGAGCGCCGGAGCGGCGCAGGCGCGGCGCGTCATCCTCATCTCACTCGACGGGCTCGACGCGCGTTACCTGCGCCGTGCCGACGAGTTCGGGCTCAAGATTCCGACGCTGCGGCGTCTGTTGAAGGAAGGAGTCTCGGCGCGCGCCGGGGTCGTCGCGGTCTATCCTTCGATCACCTACCCGGCGCACACGACCATCGTGACGGGCGCGACGCCCCGCCGCCACCGCATCTACGGCAATCAGGTCTTCGACCCCGCCGACCCGCAATCGCGCCAGGGACTCTGGTTCGCGCGCGCCATCCGCGCCGAAACTCTCTGGGACGCGGCGACGCGCGCGCGCCTGAGCGTCGGCCTCGTCTCCTGGCCGGTGGCGGGCGGCGCGGGCGACTGGAACATGCCGGAGATTTGGAGGCCGGGCGGGACGCAGGAAGAGTCGCTCGCCGACATCCACGCGAACGCGCGCCCGCGCGAGTTGCCCGCCGAGATCGCCGCGCGCGACCCAAGACTGTACGCGCAAGCCACGGCGGACGAGCAGGACGACATGCGGACGCGCTTCGCCGAGCACATCATCGCCGAGAAGCGGCCCCGCCTGATGCTCGTCCACCTCTTCGACCTCGACCACTTCCAGCACGACTACGGCCCCTTCTCGAAAGAGGCTTTCGCCGTCCTCGAAAAGACCGACGGCTACGTCGCGCGCATCCTCCGGGCCGCCGAGCGCGTGGGCACGCTCCGAGAGACGACGGTCTTCGTCGTCAGCGACCACGGCTTCCGCCCCATCCGCAGGATGATTCATCCCGGCGTCATCCTCGCGCGCGCGGGCCTCATCGAGACCAAAGACGTGACGGACGCGAAGGGCGAGACGCGCGCCGTCGTCACCGGCTGGCGCGTGTGGCCTTACCACACCAACGGCTCGTGCGCGTTGATGCTGCGCGACCCGCGCGACCGCGAAGCCCTCTCCCGCGCGCGCGCCGCCCTCGCGGAGTTCGCGCGTGGCGGCGACCGTGCGCAAGGCGAAGGCGCGTTGTTCAAAATCTTGTCCGCGAATCAACTGGCGCGACTCGGCTCCGACGCGCGCGCCGCGTTGATGCTCGAAGCGGCGGAAGGCTACAGCTTCGGCGGCAACCTGACGGGCGAGCCGGTGACTGACTCAGACCAGCGCGGCGCGCACGGCTATCTGCCGACGATAGATGAATACCGCGCTTCGTTCATCGCTTCGGGCGCGGGCGTCGGGCGGCGCGGCGACCTCGGCACGATTCGCATGACCGACATCGGCCCGACCATCGCCCGCGCCCTCGGCCTCTCGCTCCGCGACGCACAAGGCCGCCCCCTCCGACTTCGCTGAAGACCTCGGAGCCCGGCGCGACGTGGACGCGAGGCCCGCGCGTGCTCTATAAAGCAAACGCTGATTCATGCTCTATCAATCAAACGTGACCTTCGGAGGCTCCCATGATGTCGAGTAAATCCGCCCGGCCCGTTCTTGTCCTGTTGATTCTGGCGGCGTTCATCTTTCCGCGGGCGACCTTCGCCGGCACGGCCCCGCAACGCCGCGAGGTCAAGGTCTATCTCGTGGCCCTCGACGACGACGGGCGTTCGGGACAGAAGATCGGTTGCGGCGACAGCCTCGTGCCCGTGACGCGCCGAATCGGCGCGCGCCGCCCGACTCTGAGAATCGCCATTCAGGAGCTACTCCTCATCCCGCACGAATACGACGCGCGCCTCAAGAACTTCTGGCGCGGGCGGAACCTGCGCGTCCGCAGCGTCTCGGTCAACCGGGCCGGGGTCGCCACCATCCACATCGCGGGCGCGGGGCCGCAAGTGGCGGGCGTCTGCGACCAGCCCCGCATCGAGTCGCAAATCGAAGAGACCGCCAAACAATTCCCCAACGTGCGCCGAGTCCGCGTCTTCGTCAACGGTCGCACCCTCGCCTCGGCGATTCGTTAAGACACCCGACGGCAACGTCTTCCCTCTGCGGCCTTTGCGCCTCGGCGAGAAATGAAACCCCTCGCCAAGACGCAAAGGCCGCAAAGCCTTTTAAGGCCGCACGCAGAACGAACGCGCCACTCAGTCAACTCGCAGGCGACGTGAGACTTTAATTGATTATTGGCAGGGGTTAAGCTAAAAAGTGGCAGGAGTCATCCTGAAGTGTTCAGGAAAATCGATATAGCCCTAAAGCCGCCTTAACGCAATTACTGGCAGAAAGTACAGAATTAAACCAATTACTGGCAATCAGTACATAGACCGTCGTGGCCCCAAAGAGGCAGCTGTTCCGGGATGTGCTTTAAGAACTCACCAAGTACTATTTCCTTCGAGATTTTTTAGCCGCTTTCGGAATAGCCTCACCTGTGATTCCCCAAATTAATTGGTCGAGAGGGTCTGGATCATTCAGGCGGAAATCTACCCAGTGCATTGCATTCAAGAACACGGGTAGCTCTGGCGTCTTTTTAACATTCGGCAAAATTACGGGAATAACAGGACATCCCCTTTTTACGAATTCTCGTAAGAATGCCTCTAACTCCATGCTAGTCCAAGGACCCAACCCGCTGTCACCCACAAACACGGCCACCGATTTAATATTATTTATTTGCTCTTCCAAGGCGCGCTGCCAAGGGCGCCCGGGGATGAGGTTCCATTCATCGAGCCAAGGTTGAATTCCATGTTTTATTAACTGCTCTCCGATCTGTTTCACTATTGGCTTGTCGGAGCTATTGTGGCAAAGAAATACATCAAAACTAGCCGGCGCCGTCTTAGCAATTTGTGCTGAGCCTTTGTATTTTTTCGTGAGCATCCTGAGCCATG
>DASTQX010000014.1:0-8931 GCA_035761505.1 Pyrinomonadaceae bacterium | reverse complement strand
AAGCCTGAGAAGCATAACGCGCGCGGCGCGAGGCGCGCAACCGGGCGAAAGGCAAAAGGTAAAGGGCAAAAGGTAAAAGTAAAGCGGCCCCTCCACTCCGCGCCCGACCACGCCGCAACGCCCGCCCTCAGTCCGCCCCATTACACGCGCCGGACGCGCCCCGGTTGCAGAAAATACGCCAGCCCGACCGTGCAGGGAGGAAGGGGGAAAAGGGGAAAAGGGGAAAGGGGGAAAGGGAGAAAGAGCGAGCGCCGTTGCCGCGTGCTTTCTGCTCTTTCCTTCC
Source organism: Pyrinomonadaceae bacterium (assembly GCA_035761505.1). GTDB lineage: Bacteria > Acidobacteriota > Blastocatellia > Pyrinomonadales > Pyrinomonadaceae > JAIVJM01. Next base: position 8,648 of record DASTQX010000014.1, on the reverse strand, counting down.
CCTTTCCCCTTTTCCCCTTTTCCCCTTTTCCCCTCTTCCCCTTCGTCTCTAGGGTCTGCCGGTCGCTTGGCTGACGACGCGCGAGTTGATGACTTTGCCTGCGGCGTCGAGCGTGAGTTCGATGACCGCGCCGGAGGTGTCGAGGACGCGGCGGAGGACTTGGCCCGCCGCGTTGGTCGTCTCGCCCTGCACGCTGAGCGTGGAGACGTTGCCGACCGTCCGCTGGTTGAGAATCGTGCCGCCGCCGTCGAGCGTGCGCTCGACGATGTTGCCGGAGCGGTCAACCACTCGCTGCACGAGGTTGCCCGCCGTGTTCGTCACCTGACTGAGCAGGCCGCCCGGCTGCGTGACGTTATTCAAGGTCTGCCCGACCGTCCCGACCGTGCGGTCAACCACCCCGCCCGGCTGCAAGGCGGTGTTGGCGACGCCGCCGACCGTCCCGACCGTGTTGTCCACGCTCTGTAAGAGGCGTTCGAGTATCTGCGGGTTGCGGTCAATGGTCGTGAGCGTGCGGTCAATGATGGCGGAGACGTTGTCGAGCCGCACCTTCAAGAGCACTTCGGCGCGCACGCCCTTGATGGTGAGGTCAACTTCGTCAATGCCCACGTCGGCCCCGGCGGTCAGCGCCAGAAGGTTGGCGAGACGCGCGTCGAGCGAGACGCGCGCGCGCAGGTTCTTGACCTTCAAGGTGATCTCCTCGACCGAGAGGTTCGGCACGTCGAGCAGAACGTCCGGGTCGCCCGTAGCGGCCTCGCGTCGTCGGCGCTCGCTGGCCTCCTGCTGCCGCCTTTGGTCTTCCTGCGAGAGCGGGCGCACCGGCGTCGCGGGCGTGGGCGTCGGGCGCGGCGTCGGCTGCTGGCGCGCGGCGGTCGTCGAGGTGGCGGAGATCGAGGCGTTGTCGTCGCCCTGATTCGTGCCCGTCGTCGTCTGCGCCGAAGCGTGTTTGGGACTTGAGGCGAGGATCAGAACTGCTCCGAACAGTAAGAGCTTCTTCACTGGGTTGTCTCCTCCGAAAGAGTTTTGCTGAGAACTTCGTGCAAGGGCTCGCGCGCGGGCGGGGGTTTTTGCGCGACCGGTCTCCGTCGAACTTCAGGGGGAGGGGTTCGGTGGCGGCGCGGGAGGCGCGGGGGTGTTAGAGGGTTCGGCGCGGCGCTGATTCAAGAGGCGCAGGACGGGTTCGAGACTGGCGCGGAAGCGCACGCGCCCCTGCACGTTGCGCAGCAGCACGTCAATACTGTCGGCGCGCACCAACGCGCCCACGCGCAAATCGAATCTGCGCCCCGCGCCTGCGCCGCCCGAAGCGACCTCGGTCGAAGCCTCGAAGTCGCGCTCCGTGATGCGCCGCTCGGCGATGTTGAGGTTGAAGTCTTCGCTGGCCGTCGTCGTGTCCGTCTGCGGCGCGACCGGCGCGGGCGCGTTCGCCTGCGCCGACGCGAGCGCAGGATAAAGGACGGTGATGAGCATCAAGACCGGGACGCGAAACGTTGTGTGCTTCACTGGCCTCTCCCCGCGCGCGGCTGTCCGGTGCGGCGCGGTTGTGTCGTGCTGTTCCTGACAGGGGCGTGCGTGGAGGAAGGAGATGTCGAAGCGGACGGCTGGGACGGCTGTGGCGTTGGCGGCGGCGGCGCGTCCGGCTGCGCGGGCGGCGCGTCGTCGGTGACGGGGACTTCGCCGAGGGCTTCGGCGACGATGCGCTCGATGTCGGCGAAGACGCTCGTGATGCGGAGCTTGATGCCGATGTCGCGGTAGGTCACGCCGGGCCGAACTTCAGCCGGGAGGTTTTCGCGCTCGGCCTCCCACACGGTCTCACGCCGAGGGCGGCCCGTGAACTCGACCTTCGGGTTCGGAACCTTCCGGAACAGTAGCTCGCGCGCCGTGACGCGCGCCGTGATAGAAAGGTCGGCTTCCGCCTCGTCGCCCGGCGGCGTCGCCGTGGAGGAAGAGAGAGGCTGCTGCTGCGTCCGGCTCGGTCGCTCCGCCGTCTGAGCTTGAGCAGACGAAGCGGCGATGCAGAGGGCGAAGGCCAGAGACGACAACGCGGCGATGTTGATAATTAACGAACGAGACATGAGACGATTTATGTAGAGGCAGGGCTTGTCCACGCCCGCTTCTTTCGCCGCCGAGCGGGCAGGGACGAGCCCGACCGCGGACGCGGTTTCGTCGGACGCACTTCTTGAAGAACGTCTTCCCGGCATCAATCAACGCTCTCAAAAAAGACTTTTGGGGCCGGGTTCGCGTGGGTGGCGCGACTCGAAGGGGAACGTTTAAAAGGGGTCGTGTCGAAGTGCGGGTATGATAGCAGAATTCGCGCGGACGGCAAGATAAACTACGGCGCTTCGGAGCGCTCGTCGCCGCGCGACGGCTCGCTCGGCCTCGCGTCCGGCGGCGCGATGCAGTAGGCGACGACGCGGTTGCGCCCCAAATTCTTCGCGCGGTAGAGCGCCGTGTCGGCCAACTCGATCAGCTCGATGGGGTCGCGCGCGTCGTCCGGGTAGGAGGCGACGCCGACGCTGATGGTGAGCCGGAGGGTTTCGCCCGTGTCGGCGGTCGAGCCGCGACGGACGGCGGAGAAAAGGTGCTCTTCGATTCCGGCGCGCACGCGCTCGGCGGCGACGAGCCCCTGCGCACAGTCGGCGTTCAAGAGGAAGGCCGCGAACTCCTCGCCGCCGAAGCGCGCCGCCACGTCGCCCGCGCGCAAGGCGCGCGTGATGAGCGCGCCGACCTCTTCGAGCGTCTGGCTGCCGACGAGGTGGCCGTGCGTGTCGTTGACGACCTTGAAGTGGTCGAGGTCCATCATCAGGACGCAGAAGGGGCGGTCTTCGCTCTCGGCCCGCGCCGCCTCGCGCCGCAGCTCGGAGAAGAAGGACTTGCTCGTCAGGAGCCCGGTCAGCTCGTCGTGCGCGAGCAGGCGGTGTATCTGTCTCTGGAACTCGCGGTCAATGTCGTCGAGGAGGGCGAAGCGGAGAAGCTGTTCGCCGATGGTGAGCTTGTCGCCGTCTTCGAGGAAGGCTTCGGCGACGGGGCGACCGTTGAGGTACGTGCCGTTGGTCGAGCCGAGGTCGGTGATGCGGTACTGCGTCTGCCCCGTCCCGGCGTCGCGCAGGACATCAATGCGCGCGTGCATGCGCGAGGCCCGCGCGTCGTTGACGCGCACGTCGGCTTCGAGCGCGCGCCCCAAAGTCACCTCGTCGCGGTCGAGCGGAATGGGGGCGGCAATCAACTCGCCGCGCAGGAAGACGAGCGCCGGGTGACGCTCGCGCCCGTCCGCCGACGCCGCGCGCCGTGGGGCCGTGATCTCAAGATTTTCGCCGGACTCTCGACTCATGCTGGGGGCTACCGGAAGCGCGGGACGGAACCTGCGGGGTCAAGCCTCCCGTGTTGGCCGCATCTTAACGCGCGCGGGCGCGGAGCGGCAATGAAAGAACCGATGAAGTCGGGACGCTGAGCGATGAGCGAAAGGCGGGAGTCAGGAGTCAGAATCCGGAAGTCAGAAGAAAGAGGGCGTCTTCTCTTCATTCTGGATTCTGACTCCCGACTCCTGACTCCCGTCCCGTCGTTCTTCCTTGTCGGGTGCGCGCGGTTGCTCCTATAATCCGGGGACGACGAAAGGGGTCTTCGAGTTTGAAGGAAGAAGCCATACTGGATTGCGAGTGGCCGAAGCAGGCGCTGTCGGTCGAGCGCGTGTCGGCGGCGAGGCTGCCGACCGAGGTCGGCGAGTTCCGCATCGCCGGTTACCGGTCGCTCAAGAGCGAGGAGGAGTTCGTCGTGCTCTACAAGGGCGAGTTGCGGCCCGACCTCCCGACGCTCGTCCGCATCCATTCGCAGTGTTTGACGGGCGACGTGTTCGGCTCGACGAAGTGCGATTGCGGGCGGCAACTGCGCGCCGCGATGGAGTTGATCGAGAGCGAAGGGCGCGGGGCCGTCGTCTATCAACTCCAAGAGGGGCGCGGCATCGGCATCCTCAATAAGATTCGCGCCTACGCCTTGCAGGACGAGGGAGCCGACACCGTGGAGGCCAACGAGCGGCTCGGCCTCGCCGTTGACCTGCGCGAGTACCGGCAGTGCGCCGAGGTGCTCTTCGACCTCGGACTGTGTCAGGTGCGGATGATGTCGAACAACCCTCTGAAGCTGCGCGCGCTCGAAGAGGCGGGGCTGCGCGTCGTCGAGCGCGTCGTGCTCGAAGTCGAGCCCGCGGACGCCGCCGTTCATTACCTGCGGACGAAGAAAGAGAAGCTCGGCCACCTCCTCGACGGCGTCGGCTGAGAGAGAGCGTGCGCGCCTCAGGCTTCCTCACCGCCGGACGGGGCGCACGGTGCTGAATCCAAATTCTCATCGTGCCTTCAAATTTTCGTAGCCCCAAGACCTCGACGCGTCCTCGCCGTCGGGCTGTGACACTCGTTTGACGGGCCGAATCCGGCCCTCTCAGGTAGTCTCGACGGGCGGAACGCCGTTTGCCCGTCCACTTTTATCGAATCCTTACAAGCGGGACGTAAGCTCACAAGCGGGTCTGTCGCTCCTTCATACATTCACTCCTTAATATAGATTTGCCCCGGCTCAACGTTGAGCCATTCTCACGCATTCCCTCGCACGAGCCTCCGGGCAAGGAGGCGCGCCCCCGGCGTGTCCGGCTGCCCGGCCCGCATGAATCTTTCAACCGTTGACAAACTGGAGGGAGCGATGAAAAGAGAGATTCCGTCAACCGGCGCGCTCAAGCTGATGGCGTGCGCGCTTGTGCTCCACCTGCTTCTCTGCGGCGGCGCGCTCGCGCAGTCCGGCAGGTCTAGCGTCCGCGGGACGGTCAAAGACCCGCAGGGCAACGTCGTCGCAGGCGCGACCGTGACGCTCACGAACACGGAGAAGAACTTCTCCCGCACGATGACGACCAACGAGGAGGGCGGCTTCGTCTTCAACGCCGTCCCGCCCGACCAGTACCGCGTCGAGGTCGAGAGCGGCGGCTTCAAGAAGGCCGTCATCTCGGAGGTCGGCGCGCTCGTAGATACGCCCGTCGAGTTGAGCGTCCAGTTGGAGGTCGGGCTCTCGTCCGAGTCCGTGACCGTCACTTCGGGCGCGGGCGAGGTCGCCTTAAACACGACGGACGCCTCGCTCGGCACGGCCTTCGAGAACCGGCGCATCGAGGAGTTGCCCCTGAACGCGCGCAACGTCGTCGGCCTGCTCTCGCTTCAGACGGGCGTCACGCGCTCCGGCTACGTCAACGGCGGTCGCGCCGATCAGGCCAACATCACCCTCGACGGCGTGGACGTGAACGAGCAACAGTCGGGACTCGACATCGTGACCGACGAGGCGTTCGCCAGCGTCCTGCGCTCGACGCCCGACTCGCTCCAAGAGTTCCGCGTGACGACGACCAACCCGAACGCCGATCAGGGCCGCTCCTCCGGCGCGCAGGTTTCGCTCGTCACCAAGTCGGGGACGAACCAGTATCACGGCTCGCTCTACGAGTTCCACCGCAACACGGTGACGAGCGCCAACGACTGGTTCAACAACAAGGCCGGGGTCGAGCGCCCGCAACTGCTGCGCAACATCTTCGGCGGCTCCGTCGGCGGCCCCATCAAGCAAGACCGCGTCTTCTTCTTCTTCAACTACGAGGGCTTCCGCGAGGCGACCGGCACGACCGTCGTGCGCGAAGTGCCTTTGGCGACGCTCGGTCAGGGCATCATCCGCTACCGCACGGCGAGCGGCGCGAGCGACCCTTCGTGCCCGTCGGGGACGCCCGCCGGGGTGGCCTGCCTGACCGCCGCCGAGGCCAACGCGCTCTACGCCGGGGCCAACGGCGGATTGAGTCCGGGCTTCAACCCGGCGGCGCTCGCCGTCCTCTCGTCGGCGGCGGCGCGCTACCCGGCCAACGACACGACCGTCGGCGACGGCCTCAACACGGGCGGCTTCCGCTTCAACGCGCGCACGCCTTCGAGCCTCAACACCTACATCGCGCGCTTCGACGCCAACCTCACGCAGAGCCAGACGCTTTTTGTCAGGCTCAACTACCAGAACGACCTCATCACGCTCGCCAAGTACGGCTTCTCGGATTGCAGCGACCCCAGCGACCGCATCCAGTGCTTCCCCGACACGCCGCCTTTGACGCTCTGGAGCCAGCCCAAAGGCATCGCCTTCGGCCACACGTGGACGGCGACGAACACCTTCGTCAATCGCTTCACCTACGGATTCACGCGCGCCTCGTTCACGCAGCAGGGCGACTCGACCGAGAACCGCACCAACTTCCGCTTCATCTACTCGCCCTTCAGCTTCACGCGGACGCTCTCGCGCGTCACGCCCGTCCACAACTTCGTCGAGGACGCATCGTGGATTAAGGGCGCGCACGCCATCCAGTTCGGCGGCAACGTCCGCCTCATCCGCAACAACCGGACTTCGTTCGGCAACTCGTTCGACAACAGCATCACCAACCCTTCATGGTACGACGCCTCCGGCGACGTGGTGGTCTTCGACGACAACGGCGACCCGATCTTCGACGACGTGGACGACGGCTTCATCACCGACCTCCGCGACGCTCTGACCGCCGCCATCGGGCGCGTCTCGCAGTACGGCGCGAACGTCAACTACGACCGCGACGGCAACGTCATCGCGCCGGGCGAGGGCATCCGCCGCTCCTTCGCCACCGAGGAGTACGAGCTGTACGTGCAGGACAGTTGGCGTTGGAGCCCGTCGCTCACGCTCTCTTACGGCGTGCGCTGGTTCACGGGCACGCCCGTCTATGAGCGGAACGGCTTTCAGGTGAAGACCACGCAGAGCCTCGGCGAGTTCTTCCGACGGCGACAGGAGTCGGCCTTCAACGGTGTCCCCTTCAACGACCCGATCACGGTTGACTTGGCCGGGAAGGCGAACGGGCGGCCCGGCTACTACGATCAGGACTGGAACAACTTCGCGCCGTCGGTCGGCGTCGCATGGTCGCCCGACTTCGGCGACAACTGGTTCGGGCGGCTCGTCGGTCGCAACGGCAGGAGCGTCATCCGCGGCGGCTTCCGCGTCACCTACGACCGCATCGGCAGCCAGCTTGCCGTGACCTTCGACAACGCGGGCGCGCTCGGCTTCAAGTCCACGAGCACCATCGGGGCCAACACCTTCAACGTCAGCGACCGCCTCGCGCCGCTCTTCACGGGCGTCGGCCAGGAGGTGCGCGCGAGCCTGCCGGGACTCAACATCACGCCGTCGCTCACCTTCCCTCTGACCGAGCCGTCGGACGAAGACCAGCGCATCCAGTCTTCGCTGGACGACACTCTGACGACGCCCTACAACTACAGCGTCAACGTCTCCTACGGGCGCGAGATCGGCAAGGGGCTCTCGTTCGAGACTTCTTACGTCGGGCGCTTCGCGCGCAACCTCCTCGCCTCGCGCGACATCATGCACCTCAACAACATCCGCGACCCGCAATCGGGGATGACTTGGTACGAGGCCATTAACCTGCTCGTCGACCACCGCTACGCGCTGACGCCCATCACGAGCATCCCGAACATTCCGTTCTTCGAGCACTTCTTCCCCGGCCTCGCCGGGACGTTCGACGTGCTCGGCTCAAACGTCGCGCTGACGGCCACACAGTCGGCCTACCGCCGCGTCGCGCAACGCGGCGTCGGCGGCCTGAACACGACCGACTACACCTTCGTTCAGCTTCGCTGGGACGACTCGCCCGGCTGCGTGCCGCAGGCCACGACCTTCTGCCCCGGCCCCGCGCTCTTTAACAACACCTTCTTCCACCCGCAGTACGGCGCGCTCTCGGTCTTCTCGACCATCGCGCGCTCGAACTACAACTCGGCGCAGTTCAGCCTCCGCCAACGCCTGCGCAACGACATCACCTTCGACATCAACTACACGTTCGCGCACTCGCTCGACACCGCTTCGGGCCTTCAGAACTCGACGGGCTTCGGCGCGGCCTTCATCGTCAACGCGCTCGACCCCGAACAGAACTACGCCGACTCGGACTTCGACGTGCGCCATATCGTCAACGCCAACTGGCTCGTCGGGATTCCGTTGGGCCGCGACAAGAAGTTCTGGAACGGGATGAACAAGGTGGCCGACGCCTTCCTCGGCGGGTGGCAACTCTCCGGCGTCTTTCGCTGGAACTCCGGGCTGCCCGTGCTCTTCGGGCCGTTCGACGCCAGCCAGTGGGCGACGAACTGGAACGCCCAGTCGAACGGCGTGCGCGTGCGCCCCATCGTCGCCGCGCCGACGCGGTCGGGCGACCCGAACCTCTTCGCCGACCCGCTCTTCGCCTTCCAGAGCTTCCGCAACGCGCGGCCCGGCGAGGTCGGCGACCGCAACACGCTGCGCGGCCCCGGCTACATCTCGCTCGACGCGGGACTGAGCAAGGCGTTCCGGATGCCGTGGGAGGGCCACTCGCTCCAACTCCGCTGGGAGGTCTTCAACGTCACCAACACGCAGCGCTTCGACGGCAACTCCTACGCCGACCTGAGCCTCCCGCGCGACCCCTTCCTCGGCGCGGAGCCGGGCGCGGACTTCGGCAGACTGACGGCCACCCAGACCCCTCTCAACGAGAACAAGGCCGGGCGCGTCATGCAGTTCGCCCTCCGCTACCAGTTCTAAACCGCGACGCGGGAAACACTCCCGCTTCGCACTTTCAACGCGGGCTGGGGCTTCGGCCCCGGCCCGTTTTTGTTTATAGT
>DASTQX010000013.1:0-25034 GCA_035761505.1 Pyrinomonadaceae bacterium | reverse complement strand
CGCCGCGAAGAGGTCGAGCTTTAAAGCGAACGCCCCGCGAACGATAATTCAATGCCTTAAAGCACGCCCGCCGTCTGCCGCCCGAAGCGCAGACGGCGGGCGTTTCCGCGAGCCGCCGTCAAGGGGCGGAAGATATGGAGGCGCGGGGCGCGTGCCGTTTAATCTCGCCCGCCGCCCGAACTCTTCGCCGTTTGCAATCTCGGTTTCCGTGTGCTAGGGTTCAGCCCCTTGTGCAGCGCTATTCGTTCCCGTCTCCGCTTTATCATCAAAGGATGGGTCTCGCGTCTCGCACTCTTCAGGAAGGGTCTCGCATAAGTTAGAACCCGGACAATCGTAGTTTTCGCACTCGTCGCCTTCTTTCGGCAGACAGTGCCTTTCGCGTTCATCCGCGCGCCGCTCTCCCCAAGAAACGACGGCGCGGACGGGACGCTCAAGGAGCACACTCCGATGAACAGAGACGAGCGTTTTTACGCTTTCATCGTCGCCCAGACCTCTCGTTCACGTTCCCGCATCCGCCGCATTTCCGTCCGCAAAAGCTGGCTCAAAGCGTCGGCGCTGGCGGGCTTCGTCGTCCTCTGCGCCGCCTCTTACGGCGTCTATGGGCTGACGCAGCAGGCCATGCACCTCCGTACCGAACAGGAAAACAACCGCCTCCGCATGGAGAACGAGCGCCAGCGCCGACAACTCAAACAGCTTGAGAACCGCGTGGACGCCATCGAGGACGCCTCGCGCCGCCTGTCGGAGATGTCCGGCGTCGCGCCCGAAAGCGAAGAGGGCACGGAACTGCACGGCGCGGGCGGCCCGCTCATGGAATTGGACGAGGCGGCCATCGCCGTCATCGAGGCGCGCGCCGCGCACCTCGAAGTTGACCTCAAGGCTTACGAGACGGCCCTCCGCGTGCGCGAAGAACAGGCGCGCATACCTTCCATCTGGCCCGTCATCGGCGGCGAAGTGACCGACGGCTACGGCGTGCGCGGGAACCCCTTCGGCGGCGGCTCCGCCGAGTTTCATTCCGGTCAAGACATCGCCGCCCCGCGCGGCACGCCCGTCCTCGCCGCCGCCGACGGCTTCGTCTCGCAGGCGAGCTATCAGAGCGGCTACGGGCAGATCGTCGTCATTGACCACGGCAACGGCCTGACGACGCGCTACGGCCACCTCTCGAAGATCGAGGCCACGCTCGGTCAGGAGGTGAAGCGCGGCGAGTTGCTCGGCGAGGTCGGCTCGACGGGGCGCTCGACGGGGCCGCACCTCCACTACGAGGTGCGCTTCAACGACGTGGCCGTCAATCCGCGTCACTATCTGCCGGAGTAATCTATAAGGAGTCGCGGCGCAGGATTCGGCGGGCGAGGCCCGGAGGCGGCGCGAACTTTGTGCTTGACTCTTTCCGGCCTTTCGCTTAGTATGCGCCGTCGTTTGAAGCCGGGGCTCGACTTAACCTCGTTCCCCTGTTAGGTTTAAGCACTACAGCAATGAAGTCAGAGTGGTTCCCCGCCAGTCCGTGAATGATGTGTCTTGGAGGCACGAAGTATGCGCCGCAGGCCATCAGTCGCGGGCTATTTTTTGGTCTGAAGTTTTGGTCAGAGTTCTTGGCGCGTTGCCCCATTCGGAAGGCTGCGCACCGGCTCGTGAAAGTCAACGCGGGTGAGCGAGACCCTCAGATGTTTCCCGCCCCTTTTCCGAATCGTTAGGAGGATTCGTTAGCTATGCCTAGAATTACCGGTAAGGTCAAGTGGTTCAACAACGCGAAGGGCTACGGCTTCATCGAGCAGCCCGGCTCTTCGGACATCTTCGTTCACTACAGCGCCATTCAGGGCGACGGCTTCAAGACACTCGAAGAGGGTCAGGAAGTCGAGTTCGAGGTCACGCAGGGGCCGAAGGGGCCGCAGGCCGAAAAAGTGATCAAGATGTAATCTCCCCACCTCAGACGCTTTCGTTTGAAGGCCACTAGACCGCTTCCGGTTTTCCAGAAGAGCCGGTAAGCGCAAGACAGTAAGCAGAAAGCGGTAAGCAGTAAGCAGTTCAAGAGAGTTCGGATTTGAGATTTGAAATCTCAAATTTGAAATCACTTCTACTGCTTACTGCTTACCGCTTTCTGCTTACTGTTATTTGTCGGCTTTGGCCTTGAAGCTCACGCGCCCGTCTTTGACGGCGATGGAGAAGTGGACGCGCTCGCACCCGGCGCGGTCTTTGAGGGCGTCGGATTTTTCGGCAATCATGCGGTGGAAGCGGGCGAACGAGAGGTCGTCGGTCGGCTCGCCGCACTGTCGCTTGGCGTCCACGAAAGATTCGTAGAGGCTCTTGATGGTCGAGACTTCGCGGCGCGCGTCGGCGCAGACGAAGGTGCGCGACGGCGCGGCTTCTTCGCTCTCGGCCCCGCCGCCGAAGCGCGCGGCGGCGCGCGCGGCAGCCGTGCCTCGGCCCTCCTCCCGATCCTTCATCGTGCGCCGCCAGAGTTGGAGGAAAGAGGTGTGGCGCGCGACGAGCGAGTTGTACTGGTAGCGCTGCGCGAAGGTCAGCGTGCGGTCGTCGGCGAGCCTTTTGATGAGCGTCTCGACGCGCCCCTTCGTGTCGTAGGGAGGCCGCTTGGCTCCGCCGTTGAAGTAGATGTCGAACTCGACCTTCAGACGCCGGATGTCCTCTTCGAGCCGCGCCAACTGCTCCTCGACGGTCGGCTGCGCGTCGCGCGTGACGACCGCCTTCTCACGCTCTTTGGCGCGGCGCGCGAATTTGTTCTGGCGAATTGCCAAGCTCTTTCCTCTCTCCGGCCAGCCGCCGTGCGTTCGGGCGGGGCACGCTTTCGAGTCTAGGGTCTCGTCGCGGAGGGTGTCAACAACTATCCTCGGAGCGCCGAACTCAAGGCCACTGGATGACCTTCCGCCGCTCGGCGGGCGTGGGCGCGGGCGGCGGCGGGTTGACGAGCGAGGCGGGCGGGGCTGGCGTCGTCGCGCGCCGCGTCTCGACGCCCGTGCGCGGCTGCGAACCGCGCGCAGGAGTTCCGGAGGCCGAGCCTTCGTCCACGTCCTCGCCTTCCCTCGCCGCGCGCGTCGGGGCGGCGTTGGGATTGGTCTCGCGGGACTCCGCGTCGGACGCGCGGGCGCGCGGCGCGTCACCTTCCGACGTGCGACCGCCGCCGCCGCCGCTCTCGGAGACGACCGACGGCACGTTCGACGAGGGCGCGTTCCCGGCGGTTGAAGGAGGGCCGGAGGAGACGACGGCTTCCTGCGGGCCCGGCGTGAACGGGAAGGAGTCGTAGGTGCCGGGCGGAGCGGTCAAGGGCGGCGCGACTTCGGGCGTCGTAGTCGGCGAGGGCTGCGGCGCGGCGTCCGTGGACAGCGGCAGAGTTTGCGGGACGACCGGCTGGGGCGCGGCGCCCGTGGCCGTCGGGACGGGCCTCGCGTTGGGAGACTCCGCGCCGCGTCGGAGCAGGAAGACCGACGCGCCGGAGGCGACGATGAGCAAGACCGCGCCCGCCGACACCGGCCAGGATTGGAGCACGCTCCGGAAGCGCGAGCCGGACGAAGGGGCCGGGCGCGTCGGAGAGGAATCCGGCGCGGGCTCGTCCGGCGCGTCCAACGTCGCCGGGGAGATTTCTTCCGCACGCGGGCGCTCGGACGTTGCGCCGTTGTTCGTCGCGGCGTCGTTGATGAAGGAGGTGCTGATTGGGCCGTCGGCTGTGTTGGCCGCGCCGACGGGGGACGAGGCGAAGAGCGCTTCCATCCGTGCTTTTAATTCTTGTTGCTCGACCGGCGCGGGTTGGCGCTCGGACGGCGTGCCTTGCTGCTCGACGGATGCTTTACTCGTCTCGGACGTGATGGCTTGAGGTTTGAAGGAAGAGTTCTTGACGGGCGTCGCTTCCTGCGTCTCGACGTGCGGCGGGCTGTCCGGCTCCGGCGGGCGCGGGGGGCTTGCGGCGGCGGCTTCCTTCAGCAACTCGACGATCTCTTTGAAGCCGCGCGAGGCGGCCCACTTCTCGGCGGTCGTGCCGAGTTTGGTCTGGGCCGACGCGTCCGCGCCCGCGTCGAGGAGCAGCCGGACGACATCCTCGTGGCCGAAGAAGACGGCGAGGATGAGGGGCGTGAAGCCGTCCTCGCGCCGCGCGTTGACGTTCGCGCCCGCGTCGAGGAGGACTTGCGCCACGTCGGCGTAGCCGCGCGCGGAGGCGCGCATGAGCGCCGTCTCGCCTTTATCGAAGGCCGCGTCCACGCGCGCGCCGGAGGCGACGAGCGATTCGACGGCGGCGGCGTCGCCCGACTCGACGGCGTGCGACCACTCGCGCGCGTCGGCGCTCGTCGGCGGCGTGGGCAGAAGTGCTTTGTCCATTTTCAGTTTCTCTTCGGGGCGACGGGCGGCGTAGAATGTCCGACGCCGGAAACGGCGCGGATAAAAGTTATCATCAACGAACGCCTCCTGACTACCTTCGACCGCCCAAGATGCCCGAAACGACTCAGGCCCGGACGCAAGCGCGGCGGCTGCGCGCGCTGCCCTCGATAGACGCGCTGCTGCGGACGCCCGAAGCGCTCGGTTTGCGCGCGCGCGTCGGCGCGTCGCGTCTCAAGTCGCTCGCGCGTGCGGTGACGGACGGGCTGCGCGAAGAGCTTCGGGCGGGTGACTCTCAGCCCGCGCGCGCGGGCGGCGACTTCACGCGCGAGGCGCTGCTGGAAGAGGCGGCGCGGAGGCTCCGAGCGGCGGCGGCGCGCGACACTCTGGCGGGCGTGCGCCGCGTCGTCAACGCGACGGGCGTTATCCTGCACACGAATCTGGGCCGCGCCCCTCTGTCGGCGGCGGCGCGGCGCGCAATCTCCGAAGAGGCCGCCGGGTACTGCGCGCTTGAATACGACTTGGAGACGGGCGCGCGCGGCGCGCGAGGTCGGCGCGTCGAAGAGTTGCTGGCGGAGTTGACGGGGGCCGAGGCCGCGCTCGTCGTCAACAACTGCGCCGCCGCCGCGCTGCTCACGCTCTCCGTGCTCGCGCGAGGCGGCGAGGTCGTCGTCTCGCGCGGCGAGTTGGTCGAAATCGGCGGCGACTTCCGCGTGCCCGACGTGATGGCCGAGAGCGGCGCTTCGCTCGTCGAGGTCGGCACGACCAACCGCACGAAGCTCTCTGACTACGAGCGCGCCGTCGGCGAGCGGACGCGGCTCATCATGCGCGTCCACCCGTCGAACTATCGCATCGTCGGTTTTACTTCGTCGCCCGCGCTCGAAGAACTCGCGCGTCTCGCCGGAGAGCACGGACTACCACTTTACGAAGACGCCGGTTCGGGCGCGCTCGAAGACCTCAGTTCTTCCGGTTTGACGGGCGAGCCGGTCGTCCGCGAATCAATCGAGGCGGGCGCTGGCATCGTCACCTTCAGCGGCGACAAGCTCTTGGGCGCGGCGCAGGCGGGGCTCGTCGTCGGGCGGCGCGAGTTAATCGAGCGCCTTCGCAAGTCGCCCTTGTACCGCGCGCTGCGGGCCGACAAGCTGGCGCTCGCGGCGCTCGAAGCGACGCTCGAAGCGCACCGGCGCGGGACGGCCTCGCGGGAAGTCCCCGCGCTCCGGATGCTCTCGGCGACGCGCGAGGAGATTGAGAAGCGCGCGCGCGCCTTCAGCCGCCGACTCCGCACGCGCGTCCCGCACGGCGCGCTCGGCGTGGAAATCGTTGGTGGCCGCTCGGCGGTCGGCGGCGGCTCCGCGCCGACCACGCACCCGGAAACCGCGCTCCTCGCCCTCACGCACGCGAATCTCTCAGCCGACGCGCTCGAAGAGGCTTTGAGGAAGGCGAGCCCGCCCGTCGTCGCGCGCATCCTCGAAGAGCGCGTCGTGCTCGACCTCCGCACGGTCGCCGAAGAAGAGGAAGCGGCGCTGCTCGACGCCCTCGCCTCGGTCGTCTGAAAGCCGCTCCGGGCAAGCCTCTTGTTCGCGCGCGGTTTTTCGTTGTATGATGTTTCGCGTCGGTCTTCTCGACCGGCGTTTCCGTCAGCAACCCACCTCAGTCTTGCCCCTCTGAACAGCCTTGAAAAATTCCATCAACTCTTCTTCCAACTCTCTTTTTGTGTCCGCCGCCTTGTCGCTCGCCGCCGTCGCCGTGGCCTTCGCGCTGTGGGGCGCGGGGCTTCTGGCTTCGCTCGAAAGCCTCTTCGTGCTGGGCGAAGCGAGCGCGCCGAGCGTGCCGCCGCAGACGTGGGTCGTGCTGTTGCTCGTCACGGCGGCGGGTTTGGGCGCGGGCTTGGCCGTCGAACGCATCAGCGAGCGGCGCGCTCTGCTCTTCGTCGGCGCGGCGCTCGCGTTGTGGTGCGGGGCGAGCCTTGCAGCCTCGCGGCTGCTGCAACTCGACGTGGTGTTCGTGCCGGTCGCGCTGGCCGCGCTCTCGGCGCTCGTGGCGGTGCAGGCGCGTCGCCTGTGGGCGATTGACGCGGCGCTCGCGCGGAGCATCCAGCGCGTCGCGTCGAAGCCGTCGGTGCTCGAAGGTCGCGGCGCGAACGCGCGGCTGATGAGCGGGCTGAAGCTGCTCGACACGGTGTTGCCACTCGAAGAGGCGGTGATTTTTCGGCTCGACGCGGCGGGCGCACCCGAAGCCGCCGCGCGCCTGCGGGCTTCTTCGGCGAACGGCGCGCAGGGCGGCGCGGACTCCGACCGCAACAACGTCTGGCGCGAGGGCGTGCGCCTGTGCGAGCGCTCGGTGGCGTCGGGCGAGATTCTGCTTCAGCCGGGCGAAGGCGGCGAGCGCGCGACGGTCGTCGTGCCGCTCAGCCACGAAGGGCACGCGGTCGGCGCGTTGCTCATCAGACTCCGCGAAGCTTTTGACGAGTCGGACAGGCCGCTACTCTTGACGGTGAGCGCGCAGTTCGCGCGCAACCTCCAACGCGACGAGGCCCGCGCGCTCGACGTGCCGAAGGCGCGCGAGACTTTCTACTCGGCCCCGGCGGCGGCGCAGCGGCTCGAATCTTTCGGCGTCGTGAGCGGCCTCTTGGCCGAGCAGAGTTTCGCGGCGCACGTCCTCGCGGAAGCCTCGGAGGGGCATGCCGTCGCGTATCTCGACGGCACGCTCGCGTGCGTCAACGCGGCGACGCTCGAAGCAGCGCGCGTGAGCGCCGAGGAGTGTCGCGCGCTCGACCTCTTCGGGCTCCTCGAACGCTTCCGCACCGGCGTCTTCGACGAGCCTTCCATCGCCGTCCGCCGCGTGCTTCAGACGGGTCAGGCTTACGAGCGCGAGCTGACCTACATCGAGCGCAGCCAGACGCTCGCGCTCCGCATCGCGCTCGTCACGGACGTGGCCTTCACGAAGGAGACGAACGTCTGGGGGCGGAAGGAGGAAGGCGTGGCGGCTTCGGGGGCTCTGCCGCTCTGCCTCGCCGTGACGGTGCGCGACGTGACGCGCATCAAGGAATACGAGAAGCTCAAGAGCGACATGCTCTCGCTGATGTCGCACGAGTTGCGGACGCCGATCACGAGCATCAACGGCTTCGCCGAACTCCTGATGGCCGACGAGAACCTCCCCGCCGAGTCGCGCGAGTTCCTCGGCATCATCCACACCGAGTCGCAGCGCCTGACGCGCATGATCGGCACCTTCCTCTCCGTCGCGCGCCTCGAACAGAAGGACAGGCAAGAGGTCTTGATGGCACCTCTCATGCTCGACGACGTGGTGCGCGACACGGTGAGCAACTTCCAGTCGGTCGCCAAGCGCAAGCGCATCCGCCTCGTCGAGAAGGAGGGCGCGAAACTCCCGCCCGTCGCCGCCGACCGCAGCCTCATCACGCAGGTCGTCTCGAACCTTCTGGACAATGCCGTCAAGTACAGCCCCGAACGCACGACCGTCACGCTCTCGACCGCGCTCGAAGCCGACGCCGTGCGCTTCACGGTCGAAGACCGGGGCTACGGCATCCCGCCCGAAGACGTGGAGCGCGTCTGGGAGAAGTTCTACCGCGTCGCCCGCGACGGGCGCGTCAAGGAAGAAGAATCAACCGGGCTCGGCCTCTCCTTCGTCCGCGAGGTCGTCGAGCAGCACGGCGGTGCCGTCGAACTCGAATCCGAAGTCGGGCGCGGCTCCAAGTTCAGCTTCACGCTTCCAAGATTGTGAAACGCGGTCAATGGTCAATGATGAATGGAGAGAACAGGTCTTCTCCATTCACCATCGACCATTGACCATTTACCTTCTGTTTATCGTTCCCCGGCACTTGGGCGACTTGCAGCGACAGCGATAGTCGTCCGGGTGATAGGTGGAGATGTAGTCGCAGGTGATCTCTTCGCCGGGGAGGATGTCGCGCAGCGCCATGAAGATGAGATGGCCGCGCGTGGTGCGCATATAGGCGTTCGGGTCGCAGGAGTGATTGAGGTAGTGCGTGCCGTTGCCGCCACGGCTGCCGTCGAGACTCCAACCGTTGTCGAGCGCGCAGATGCGGTGCTTGCGGCGCGTCCGCAGGCGGCGCTCGCCTTCGCGGGCCGTAATCCTCTCGCCCTCATACTCGGCGATCTTGCGCCCCTTCGGGAAGAGGGAGGTCGCAAAGCAGCCCCTCCCGTCAATCTTCGATTTTCTGACGGCCAGTCCCGGCGCGAGTTTCATAAAGAGGTGAGAGGTGAGCAGTAGAAGCGGAAGAACTGCTTACTGCTCACTGCTCGCCGCGCACTATTTGAGACGGAAGCTGCGGGCGATGCTGTCGGTCTGGTTGCGGATGAGTTGGAGCTTCTCGGCGCGCGCCGTGAAGTGGAGCGTGTAGATGGTGCGGTTGTCGGCCTGCAAGTAGTAGATGCGGCCCGCCATCGGCTTGCCCGCGCTCGTGAACTCGTAGGAGACCGTGAGGCCGCTCAGCCGCCCGGCGAAACGCTCATCCTTGCCGCCGACGAAGCCGGGCAGGTAGCGCAACTTTAAGTCCGCCTCGCGGCGCGCGACTTCGTTGAGCGTGGCGTTGGCTTCGACCACCTCCTTGCGCACGCGGAGGTAGCCGTCGCTGCGCTCGCCGTAGATGAACTCAAGGTGCTGCGCGTTCTCCGAGCGCGGCGTCGCCTTCCAAGTCTGCGAGGGGAGTTCGAGTTCGTACTCGTCGTTGCCGCTCGTGTGCGCCCCTTGCGCGAGCGCGTGGGTCGCGCCGAACGTGAGCAGCAGTAGTGCGCCCGTCAAAAACATTTGGGTGCGTCGCATCTTGTGAGCAACTCCTTTTTTGTGTGGCCCTCCCGTCTGGCCGGAGAGGGGACGGCGTTTGGCGGCTTGTGCAGGTTCCATCTTGAGATGCCCGCGCGGCCTCTCGAAGTTGCCCGCCGCGCGGGTCGGGGTGACGGGCTCTCCCGTCAACCTCTTCCCGGACTTCTCTTCTAAGACTTGCCGCGCAGTTCCTTGATGGTGCCGCGAATCTGTTCGGCGTCGGCGGCCTTCGGCGAGAGCTTGACGTATTTCTCCAACTCGTCCGCCGCGCGCTTCTTGTCCTGCTTCGCCCAGTAGATGCCGCCGAGGTACTTGTGCGCGAGCGCGGCCTGACCGTTGCTGAGCTTGACGGCCTGCTGCAACTCGCGCTCCGCCTCTTCGAGATTCTTCTGCCGCGCGAGCGCCGCGCCGAGATACAGGTGGGCCTGCGACGACTTGTCGAGCTTCTTGACGGCGCGGCGCAACTGCTTTTCGGCCTCCGTGAAATCCTTCTTCTCCAAAAGCGCCATCCCGTAGTTGAGTTGCAGGTTGGGGTCTTCGGGCAGAGTCTTCTGCGCGGCGCGGAAGGCTTCGAGCGCGCGGTCGAGCTGGTTCGTCTTGAGGTAGAGCATCGCCAGCTCGCCGTGCGCGACGCCGAACTGCGGGTGAAGTTTGACGGCCTCGCTCAACTGCCCGATGGCCTTCTCGGTCTCGCCCTTGCGCGCCGCTTCGAGCCCACGGTTGAAGAGTTCGAGCGCGGGCGGCGGTACTCCCGCGAGCGCCGGATTTGCTTCGGGCTTGAACTTCAAATAGACCGGGAGCGTGAAGTTCGGCTGCGTGTCGAGGTAGATCGCGTCGCGGACGACCTCGTAATCCTCGCCCGCGTCAATCGTCACGCGGTAGTTGCCGCTTTCGAGGTTGCTGAAGTGGAACGCGCCGTCGTCGTCGGCGGTGGCGACGCGCGGGCTCGCGTTCGTGGTTTCGAGCGTGACGCGGATGCGCGTCTCCGGCAGCTTGCCCGTCGGGCTGATGATGCGCCCCTGAATGGCGAGCTGGCCGCCGGTGCTCCCGGCGGTGTCGCCGCGATGCGCGCCGATGCCGTGCGACTGTGCGAGGGCCGAGCCCTGCGCCGCGAGCAGCAGGACGAAGAGGAGGAGCGCCGGGCGGAAGAAGTTTACTGAGACTCGTTTGCAGGACGGGGATGGAACGAAAGGCATGGGGGTTTTAACTCCTGATTCAAAGCGGAATGGTCGGCGTTTCAAGTCAAAGGCGCGGGCTGTTCGAGCGCGGCGCGCTGCGCGGCGAAGAGGGTTTCGAGCCCGCCGCGCGCGAGGTCGAGGAGGGCGTCCGTCTCGGCGCGCGTGAAGGGCTCGCCCTCCGCCGTCCCCTGCAACTCGATGAACCGCCCGTCGCCCGTGCAGACGACGTTCATGTCCACGGCGGCGCGCGAGTCTTCGTCGTACTTCAAGTCCAGAAGAGGCGTCCCGCCGACGATGCCGACGCTCACGGCGGCGACCTCGCCGACGACGGGCAGGCGCGAGAGCCTGCGGTCTCCGGCGAACTTCCGCACGGCCAGAGCGAGCGCGACGTATGCGCCCGTGATCGAAGCCGTGCGCGTCCCGCCGTCGGCCTGCAACACGTCACAGTCAATCGTGATGGTGCGCTCGCCGAGCAGAGAGAGGTCTGTCACGGCGCGCAGAGAGCGACCGATGAGCCTCTGTATCTCGTGCGTCCGACCGGAAGGGCCGCCGCGCCCCGTCTCGCGCTGCGTGCGCTGCTGCGTGGCGCGCGGGAGCATCGAGTATTCGGCGGTGAGCCAGCCCTGCCCGGAGTTGCGCTTGAAGGGCGGCACGCGCTCGTCAATCGTGGCCGTGCAGATGACGCGCGTCGCGCCCATCTCGATGAGCGCCGAGCCTTCGGCGTTCGGCATGAAGTGCGGCGTGATGCGAACCCCTCGGAGTTCGTCCGCGCGTCGCCCGTCCGTCCGTGTGTATGTTTCGCTAACGGGTGTGAAGCTCATCCTGACCCCAGACTTCCACGGCTTCCAGAACGCTCGGCGCGGCCCCCAGAAACCTTTCGGCGACCCGCGCGAAACGCTCAGCCGCGTCCGTCACGTAGAAGTGATCCAAATCATCGCACAAACGGCCCGCGTTCGCACGCTCTTTGAGCAGGCGGCCCGTCTCGGTGTCGAAGCTCCCGCGCCGCAAGCGCTCGCCTTCGAGCAGCGCGGCCACCGCGTCCGCCGCCGCCTCGCCCGAATCTATCAGCCGCACCTCTTCGCCGACCGCCTCCTGTATCACGCGGCGCAGGATCGGGTAGTGCGTGCACCCCAAAACGAGCGCGTCAATCCCCTCACCGCGCAAGCCCTTGAGATACTCCTCGGCGACCGAGCGCGCCACGTCCGACTCGGCCCAACCCTCTTCGGCCAGAGAGACGAAGAGCGGGCACGCGCGCTCCGTGACCGACGCGCCCGGCAGAAGCCCTTCGATGGCCCGGCGGTACGCGCCGCTCTTGACCGTAGATTCGGTTGCGATGACGCCGATGCTTCCGCTCTTCGACTCGCGCACCGCCCGGCTCGCGCCCGGCTCGATCATCCCGACGACAGGCACGCCGACGCTCTCCCGAATCGCGGGCAGCGCCAGAGCCGACGCCGTGTTGCACGCGACCACCAGCAGCTTGACGCCATGCGCTTCCAGAAAACGCGCATTCTCAATCGCGTACCGCTCGACCGTCGCCAGCGACTTCGTTCCGTAAGGCACGCGCGCCGTGTCGCCCAGATAGACGAACCGCTCCTCCGGCAGACGCCCGTGCAGCGCCCGGTAGACGGTCAGCCCGCCGACGCCACTATCGAAGATGCCGATGGGAAGGTCTCTGTTCAAGAGTTGAGAAGACGCGGGCGAAAACTTTCAGACGAAAATCTCGGACACCTTGCAGCGGAAGCCGGGCACGACTTCCCCTCCGTCGAGTTCGTCCGCTTCGGACAACCTCTTCACGTCCGTTGTCGAACGGTAGATCGAGACGCTTCGCCGCTTCGAGTTGACGACCCACACGGCGGAAGCGCCTGACGTGAGCCACTCTTCAACTTTGTCGTCCACCTCTTCAAAGGTGTCGCCCGGCGACAGGACTTCGACCGCGAGGTCAGGCGCTCCCGGCCAGAACTTCTTCGGGATGCCGCTTTCGGGCACGCGCTCGCGCCGCACGAAAGCCACGTCGGGCGCGCGCACGGTGTCCGGGTCGGTGGCAATCTTGAAGCCCGTCCCCGCAGCGAAGCAGACGCCGAGGTTGTTAATCTTGACGTGATGGCCGAGCCGTGCTGTCAGCTTTCCGATAATTACTCCGTGCTCGCTGCCTGCGGGTGACATCTCCCTGAGCACTCCTTTGACCAACTCGTAGCGGAAGCCGTCATGCGGCATCACGAAGAGTTCGTCGGCGGTCATCAACTTGGTTGACGTGCTCATCTTGTTCACTCCTTCAGGCGGGCCGGGCGCAAAAAGAACGTAGCAGCCGGTTCGACCGGCGATGTTATCACACCGCCCGCCGCGCTGGCTGCTACGTTCGTTCGAGGATGGAGGCGCCGAGAATCGAACTCGGGTCCAAAGGCCGACGCCGTCGGAATCTACATGCTTAGACGCTTCTCTGCTGCCCGTCTTTCACGGGCGCGTTCGCTTCCGGCGGGTCAGTGAAGCGTCGAAGACCCCGCCGCAGGCTAGCCCAGAATTTTCTCGCCCGCCGCCCCTGAGCACGGGCGGCAGACCAGCTCAACTGTGTGACATTTCAGTCCGCGCGCTTGAGCGACTTGCGGTGAAACGCTTGCGTCAACCTAAGGTTAATTAGGCAGCAAGGGCCAATTCATTGTTATTGGCAGTTGGTTTTCTCACTGCTTTTTAACGAGCTGCATAGAGTAAGCCCGGCATGCATCCGTCCGGCGATCATGACCCCTGTCGAGACCTTTCGCCCCCTTCTGTGACGTGCACCGATTTTGATGCACGGGCGCGCATTATAGATGCACTCCGCGCCCCCGGCAAGGCCACCCGCGGGCCGCGCGGCGGCATCTTAAGCGTTTGCACGAGCGCGGTTTACGAACCGGCGCGGCGCGGGCCGCGTGGGACGTGTCTCGCGCTCCGGCGCGGGGTTAAGTTATAATCCGGCACGCCGGTCGCCCGTTCGCGGCGACGCCGAAGAAGCGAGAGTTGATTTTGAAGGGGCCGCCCACGGGCCGTCTCCTTTGGAGCTTTCCCTTGAGAGGTTCTTCCTGATGTCTGCAAAAACACCGAGCCCGCGCCCCGCGAGGGGCGGCGCTTACGCGCACCGGCCCCCGTCGCCGAAGCGCCGCCGCAGTTTTATCCGCCGCTTCTGGTTCCCGGCGGTGCTGCTTCTGGCCTTGGCCGCCGGCGGCCTGACCGGAATCGTGCTCGCCTACGGGCTCAACTACTCGCGCGCGGCGGAAGAGGTCAAGGCTCTGGCGACTTACCGCCCAAGCGTCGTGACGCGCGTCTATGCCGACGACGGCGAGACGGTCATCGGCGAGTTCGCTCTGGAGCGTCGCATCCCGCTCAAGTATGAAGAGATTCCGCCGCTCGTCCGCAACTCGATCTTAGCGGTCGAGGACGTGCGCTTCTTCGACCACGTCGGCATTGACCCGATTCGCATCTTCGGCGCGGTCTGGAAGAACGTCACGACGGGCAGCCGCGAGGGCGGCTCGACCCTGACGCAGCAGATCGCCAAGCGGCTCTTCCTGACGCCCGAACAGACCTACTCGCGCAAGGTCAACGAGTGGGTCGTCGCCGTCCAGATCGAGCGCTTCTACACGAAGCAGCAGATCATGGAGATGTACGTCAACAACATCTTCGTCGGCGCGGGCGCTTACGGCTTCGAGGCGGGCTCGGAGACTTACTTCGGCAAGCAGGCCAAAGACATGACGCTCGAAGAGGCGGCCCTCCTCGCGGGCATCCCCAAAGCGCCGAGCCAGCTCTCGCCGACGGTCAACATGCAGGCGGCCAAAGAGCGCCGCGACCTCGTGCTCCAACTGATGGCGAAGCACGGCTTCGTCACGCAAGCGGAAGCGGACGCCGCGCAGGCCAAGCCGATTAAGCTCGCCGACACGGCCTATTCACTCTCGCAGCCGCGCTCCTCGATCTTCGCTTATCCGGTTGAAGAGATTCGCCAGCAACTCGAAGACAAGTACACGACGCGCGTCGCGCAGAGCGGCCTCTCGGTCTATTCGACCATCAACGTCGAGGCGCAGAAGGAAGCCTACGAGGCTCTGCGCAAGGGCCTGCGCGATTACGACCGGGGCCATTCCGGCTGGCGCTCGGCCTACCAGTTCATCGGCACGACCAGCACCGACGGCACGCAAGTCCCGGCCACGCCGCAGCAGATCGCCGCCTTCAAACACCCCGACTGGTTCGCCGACCGCTACGAGCCGGGACAGTATCTGATGGGACTCGTCACCAAGATTGACGCGGCCAAGAACGAGGCCGCCGTCCGCTTCGGCAGCTACGACGCCGTAGTGACGGCGAAGGACATGGGCCGCTCTGGCCGACAGCCGCGCGCCGAGTTCAAGGTCGGGCACCTCGCCGAGTTCAAGGTCGCGGAGGTGGACGAAGCGGCGCGACGCCTCAAGGTCGAGCTTTCGCAAATCCCCGCGGTGCAGGGCGCGCTCATCACCGTCAACGCCAAGAACGGCGAGATCGTCGCCATGATCGGCGGCTACGACTTCAACACCAACAAGTTCAACAACGCCACGCAGGCTTACCGCCAGACCGGTTCCTGTTTCAAGCCCTTCGTCTATGCGGCGGCGGTCGAGTGGGGGATGACGCCCGACACGGTCGTGAGCGGCGCGCCCATCCGGCGCGGCTCTTGGCAGCCGCACAACTACGACGGCTCGACCGGCAACGGTGACGTGCCGATGAAGATCGCGCTCGCCAAGTCTCTGAACATCCCGGCGGTGCATCTGCTCGATATGGTCGGCATCCAGACCGGCGCGCAGATGGTCAGGCGCTTCGGCATCACGCAGCCGATGGCCCCTTACCTCCCTTCGGCGCTCGGCGCGACCGAAGTCCCGCTCGTCGAGATGGTCTCGGCCTACTCGGCCTTCCCCAACAAGGGCGTCCGCCACGAGAAGCACCTCATCCGGCGCATCCTCGACCGCGACGGCACGCCTCTGGAAGAGTGGGAGCGGACGACCTTCAAGGTGATGAGCGAGTACGTCGCGCTGACGATGGTCGAGATGATGCGCGGCGTCGTTTCGGGCGGCGGCACGGCCCCGGCGGCTTCATCCGTAGGCGTCCCCGTGGCGGGCAAGACCGGCACGGTCAACGACCACACGGACGTGTGGTTCATCGGCTACACGCCGACCTACGTGACGGGCGTGTGGATGGGCTACTCGGAGCGCAAGAAGTCGCTCGGCTCAGGCATGACGGGCGGGCGCGGCGTCCTCCCCATCTGGATTGACTTCATGAAGACCTTCCTCAAGGACAAGCCGAAGGAGAACTTCGAGAAGGCACCCAAGATGCCCGAAGACATCCGCGAGCTGCACCTCCAACGCCAGCGCGAGATGGCCGAGGAGCGCGAGTCCTTCATGGCCGCGCGCGGCGAACGCGGCGACGAGCGCCTGCTCCCCGCCCTCAACATCGAGCCCAAGCTCGAACAGATCACGCTCCCGCCCGCCGCCGGTGAAGGTCTGACCGCCACCACCCCGCCGCCCGCCGACGACTCCGCCAAGAAGCCCGAAGCGCCCCCGGCCCGCGACGACGACCCGCCGCCGCCCGCCCCGCCCTCGCGCCCGCGCGAGCGCGAGCCCGAACAGCCCAAGAAGAAAGGCAAGAAGGGCTCGGACGAACCATAGGACTTTGGGGGCAAAAGGGTAAAAGGTTAAAAGGGGAAGAGCGAACCTCTCAAGTGTTGCTCTTCCCCTTATTAACCTTTTAACCTCTTCCCCTTTTACCCCCAAAGCTTTACAGCAGCTTGTCCAGCCAGTACGGCAGCATCTTGCGCCACCACGGCCAGTCGTGGTCAACGTCGTGGCCCCAGATGTCGAGCGTGTGCGGGATGCCCTTCGAGTTGAGGATGCTTGAAAGCTCCCGGCTGCGCTCCGGCGCTTCGTATGCGCCCTGCCCTGAGAGGATGACGATGGCGTCGGCGCGTTGCAGGGTTGGGAGGTAGTGGTTGTCGTTGAGGTTCGGCAGATACTGCACCGGGTTGTTGAAATAGACGTTGTCGTCGAAGTAGCCGTCGAACCACGAGCGCACGTCGTAAGAGCCGCTCATCGCGATCACGCCGCGCAGCACGTCCGGGTGCTTGAAGTAGGCGTTGGCCGAGAGATACGCGCCGAGGCTCGCGCCCGTCGTCAAGGGGTTCTGCCCGCCCGTCTCGTGGCGGATGAGCGGCAGCACCTCCTCGGTGACGTAACGGTCGTAGCGCACGAGCAGCTCACCTTTGAGCGACGGCGGCGCTTTGTCGTTCATCAGGCTGTAGCGGTTGACGCTGTTGATGGAATACGCGCGCACGCGCCCCGCCTCGATGTGATGGCGGATCGAATCAATGAGATGGAACCTCTCGTATTCGAGGAAGTCTGCGGCGGCGGTCGGGAACATCAACAGCGGATACCCGGCGTGCCCGTAGGCGACGATCGGCATCTCCATCCCCAGATTATTACTGAACCAAGAGTCGGTGCGGCGCTCCATGTGCGAAAATTCCCTCCTCCTCGAAGGCGTCTCGGCGGCGTCTGAATTGTGTTCGGGTGGTGCGGTAAATCGGCCCCGATAATCCCTCAAATCCCCCCCGCGCGCAAGCCTCACGGCCTCCCCGACCCCCGCTTGACGCTCCCGCGCCCCCTCTGCTATAAAAACATCTCGCGTCGGCCCGCACCCCATTGCCGCCACGCCCAACAACATATCTTCCGCAGTAGCTCAATGGCAGAGCATTCGGCTGTTAACCGAAGGGTTGTAGGTTCGAGTCCTACCTGCGGAGCCAACATCTTCGACAAGAAACGGGAAGCCCTCCGGCTTCCCGTTTTCACGTTTCCCTTTTCGCATTTCCGCATTGCGTCTCGCGGCTAACGCGATGTGAAGTGATCACTTCATCAGACCCTCAGGTCTTGATGCCGTCTAATGCCCGACATCAGCGAGGCATAATCAGCATACGGCCCTCCAAGCTGATGAACGAGAGACACTCTGTTCGTGGTCGGCCCGGACGATTTATTGAGGCTCGCCTTAAACAAAAACCTGATATTTAGGACAAGACAGAAACTTTGAACTCTTTGATTGTTTCGGATGTAGCCTCTGAAAATTCTCTGCATTTACGGCAAAGAAACCAAGTATAAATGCAAGCTATCAGCCCAAACACGTCGAATATAAAAATTTTAGCCACTTCAATATTGTGTTTGCCATTAAATAGAGTTCTCCACAGTTCTTCTTTAGAGTCTCTGAGGTATGAAGGAAGAAGCAGAGAAGATATGTCTGAAATTACAATCATCAGAATTGCGAAAGGCGGAAGAAATACTAGCCCTTTCAATATGGCCCTTATGAAAAGGTTAGGCTGGGCATCGGTCTCCTCTGAAATAAGTCCTCTAATCGGCCTGTCGCCGCCTCCCATGTCTATAAAAACTATACTTTGCACAATTCCTTCATAAACTAAGCTACACACTTCTTTGCCTAATTTCTCTTCGTCGAGCCCGTCCCTGCAATAGCGTAATAAGCCGACAATGGCTCTGTTCTCTCGCCTCTGACTAAAAAAGAACCAGACCATTATGACAATCAAACTGCTACTTCCAAGGACAGCTAAATCAGACGTGCCTACCCGAATTCCCAATAGCCCGACCGAGATAACCAGATTTTTAATCCATTCACTTGTGACGGTTTTCTGGTTTTCGGCAATTACCGGGTTATCACTTCTTTGTTCAAATGCCATCCCCCGATCCCAGGACAGAATAGAATTCCACAAAGTTATGAGGATTGCGGCTGTCACAATGGTCATGATGATAAAAATGAACCTTGACCTGTGCGTCGCGTCCTTCACTCCGTTGAGTCTTACTTCAATTGTTTTGAGCTCAACTGCATCAATATCTATTTGTTCCGGCACGTCTTTTTTGTTTCCTGCATTCGATGGCTCACTCATGATGAGGTGGTTCCTTTCTTTACTTCGGCTTTATTTCTAGACATTCATTCAACTAAAGAAGTCTGACTCTGACGCTATGTACTATCCGCCGCCGGCAAATACGGCGAGATAGGCGTATCAATAGAATCACCCTTTTTTAATCTTCAGAAGAATCTGCCGCGATACAGAATGCGGTTCACAAGAATCAGATTGGTTGAACAAAGATTCGTGAGGCTCAAGAAAGCATTTGAGCGGCAGAAAGATATTCTCACTGATTTTAGATGTCAATGACTTTCGACTCTAATTGTTGACAGGCTTTCGCATCAGGCATATCTTGCTCGCGCCTGTTCCTTACGCTCGCAAGCAGGCGGCCCATTCCGACCCTTCTGTGGCTGTAGAGAGCTGAGTGGCGCGCGGTCTTTTGGCGCACTTTGCGGACGACGGAGAACCAGAGGCCCGAACTTCGGCACCGGAAAGGAGTTCTTATGCTAAAGGGCAGAGTGATTGATCTGGGGCGGATTACGAGCGAGCGTCAGATACTGCAATCGCACGTCTCGAAGGGGGATAAATTCGACACCGAGGTCGCCACGGTTAACAAAGAGACGCTCAAAAATCCGGTCAGTCAGGAGATACTGGGGCTCTTCCGTCAACCGAGCGCGTGCACGGCGGTCATCGGAGACATGAAACTGCACCGCGACTTTGAAGAGAAGAACTTAGAGATTCCCTCCTTCCTCGAAGCCGGGCCGAGGGAGACGCTGCGTCACAACCCGCACGGGGTTCGGGCTGCGATTGTGACGACGGGAGGTCTAGCGCCGGGGCTCCACTGCGTCATCCACAGCATCGTCAAGCGCCACTGCGACACGTATCAGATAGCGCATGGGCACGGGAAGGTTTTCGGCGTCTATAACAGCTTCCGCGGGCTCTGTAATCTGGCGGACAATCTGGTCGAGCTGCATCCCGAAATCACGGAGGAGTGGTTGGATCAGGGAGGGTCGAAGCTCGGCATCGTGCGTTACTACCACGGCGACAAGCAAGGCCCGAAGGCTATCCGCGAGATGGTCAAGGTCATCACCAAGAACCTCAAGCACAACAACATTGACATCCTCTACGTCATCGGGGGCGACGGCACCCTCAAGGTGACGCATTACATCGCACAGTCGAACCCGACGCGCAGCGTCGTCGGCATCCCGAAGACGATGGACAACGATGTGCTCTGGGTCTGGCAATCGTTCGGCTTCGACACGGCGGTCGAGCAGGCGACGCGCGTCATCAACACGCTCCGCAGCGAGGCCGAGGCCACGCGCCGCATCGGCATCATCGAACTGTTCGGCGCGGACTCCGGCTTCGTCGCGGCCAACGCGGCGCTCGCCAGCGGGCACGTTGATCTGGTGCTCATCCCCGAAGTGTTCTATCTCCTGAAAGAAGATCAGGCGCGGAAGTATTTGGACGCGGTCGTGAATCACATCAGGGAGACAATTCAGAGCGCGCCGCACAACCCGCACGCCGTCATCGTCGTCGCGGAGGGCGTCGGGCTCGCCTTAGAGAAGAAAGGCGGGGTTCGTCTCTTGCGGGCGAAGGTGAGGAAGGATAATTTCGTCAAGCTGTTTTCCGCGCTCATCGAGAAGCGGGTGCTGGACGCGCACGGGCAATCCGTCCCGGTCTTCGACAACAAGCCGCGCCACTACATCCGCTCTCTCCCGGCGAACCCGCACGACCAAATCTACTGCGAGCGTCTGGGCGCGCTCGCCGTGGATAACGCGCTGGCGGGTTACACGGATTTTATGATCTCGCAATGGCTGACCGAGTTCGTGCTCGTGCCCCTGCGTCTGGTCGGCTTGGGGCAGAAGAGCATTCCCGTCAACGGGATGTTCTGGAAACAGGTCGTGAGCAGCACCGGGCAGCCCCTCTCGCCCGCCGAGCAGCCCGTGCATTAGGGCCGCTCCCGTCGTCAGAGGTTCCCCGTTTGACACACGTCCCCGTCAAGGTTACAGCGCTGCTGCGGGAACTTGCCGCCGGACTTCCGTTTATCCTGGGCCGGAATCTGGTCGGCATCTACCTTTACGGCTCGCTCACGCAGCGCGCGTTCGACCCGCAGCGCAGCGACGTTGATTGCATCGTGGTGACGCGCCGCGACGTGAGCGACGCGCAGTTCGGGAGGCTCGGCGAGTGGCTGGGGCGCGCGGCGGAGTCGAACCCGTGGGCGACGCGCCTGCAAATGATTTTTCTCAACCGGGACGAAGTCCTCAAGATGGATGCGAGGGCTTGCCACTACCAATTCGGCGTCCTCAAGCGCGGCGGCTCGGACGGCAACCCGATTATCTGGCTGAACGTCTTGGAGAGCGGCGTCGTCCTCCACGGCCCGCGCCCGGAGACGTTCGTCCCCGCCATCACGCGCGAGATGCTGTTCGAGGCTCTGGTGCGCGAGGTCGGCTACCTGCGCGAGGAGTTCAGCCTCAAGCCGGAGAGCGAGTGGCGGGACGTTCCTTCCTATCGCGCCTACGCGGTGCTGACGTTGTGCAGGATTCTGTACTCGTACAGGAAGGGCTCAATCGTCTCGAAGCGGCGCGCCGCGCGCTGGGCGCTCAAGCACCTGCCGGAAGAATGGCACGAACTCATCCGCCGCGCGTCGGGGAAAGAAGACGAAGGGCGCGCGGCGGAACTCTCCCTCCCACGCATCGAGCGCTTCATCGAGTTCGCCGCCGACCAACTCCAACACGTTTAGCCGAAATGATGCCGGGCGCGTTTAAATCTCCGCGCTTACTCGTAGCGCAGCGCGACGAGCGGGTCAATGCGCGTCGCGCGTCGCGCGGGGATGTAGCAGGCGATTAGAGAGACGACCGCGAGCAGCGCGACGATGGCCGCGAAGGTCGCCGGGTCTGTGGCCTCGACGCCGAAGAGCAGGCTCGACATGACGCGCGTCAGCGCGAGCGCGCCCGCCACGCCGATTCCGATGCCGACGAGCGTGAGCAGCAAGCCCTGACGGAGGACGAGCATCAGGACGCGCGCGGGCTGCGCGCCGAGCGCCATGCGGAGCCCGAGCTCGCGCGTCCGAAGAGTGACCGAGTAGTTCATCACGCCGAAGATGCCGACCGCCGAGAGCAGGGTCGCAAGCCCCGCGAAGAGCGCGAACAGCAGCGTGTTGAAGCGCGCGCGGCCCACCGTCTCGGCCATCACCTGATTCATCGTCCGCACGTCGGAGATGGGCTGGTCGGGGTCAATCGCGCGCAACTCCCTCTGCACCGCCGGGGCCATCTCCGCCGGGTCGCCCTCGGTGCGGACGACGAGCGTCATGAACGAGTAGGCCAGTTCGGGGTGCGGGAAATAGACGGTCGGCGCGGCCTCGTCCGTCAGACTGTCGTACCTCACGTCGCCGACGACGCCGACGATCTCCGTCATCACCGGCTTCTCGAACATCTGCACGCTGATGCGCTGGCCCAGAGGGTCTTCGCCGGGGAAGTGCTTCCGCGCCAGAGACTCGCTGACGACGACGACGCGCCGCGCCTCGGCGGTCTCGGCCTCCGTGAAGTTGCGCCCGCGCAGCAAGGGGATGCTCATCGCGCCGAAGTATCCGGCGTCGGAGACGCGCACGTTCGTGCCGGGCTCCTCGCCCGGCGGCGGCTCCGGCCTGCCCTCGATGGTGAAGCCGGTGCTGGAGCCGAGCCCGCCGTAGAGGGGCAGGAAGTTGACCGTCCCGACCTCGCGCACGCCGGGCAGCGAGCGAACGCGCTCGGTCGCCTGACGGAAGAAGCCGACGATCTGCGAGTCCTCCTTGTACTTCGCGTCCGGCAGGCGCACGACCATCGTCAGGACGTTCTCCGTCTCGAACCCCGTGTCAATCTTTTGCAGCCGCGCGAAGCTCTTGACTAAAAGACCGGCGCTCACGAGCAGCACGAGCGCGAGCGCGACCTCCGCGACCACGAAGGCGCTCCGCAGGCGGTTGCTCCGCGCCCCTTGACCGCCCGTCCCCTTGCCGCCCTCCTTGAGCGCGTCGTTGAGGTTCAGCCGCGTCGCTTCGAGCGCGGGCGCGACGCCGAAGATGATGCCGGTCAAGAGCGAGACGACGAACGTCCACGCGAGCACCGTGAGGTTGAGGCCGACGCCCTGCAAGCTCACAAGGTCGCGCGGGCTGATCGCCACCAGCGCCCCGATGCCCCACCACGCGACCAGAAGGCCGACGGCGCTCCCCATGAAGGCGAGCAGCAGACTCTCCGTGAGCAACTGCCGCACGACGCGCGTCCGGCTCGCGCCGAGCGCCGTCCGCAGCGCGATCTCCTTCTCGCGCGCCGCCGCGCGCGAGAGCATCAGGTTGGCGACGTTGGCGCACGCGATCAGGAGCACGAAGCCGACCGCGCCGAGCAGTATCAGGAGCGCGGGCCGGACGTTGCCGACCAACTGCTCGCGCAGCGGGATGATTTCAGCGCCCGTGCCCTTGTTGTACTGCGGCGCGTCCTCTTCGAGTCGCGCGTGGATGGTCTTCAGCTCGGCCTCGGCCTGCTCCTTCGAGACGCCGGGCTTGGTGCGCGCCACCACCGAGAGGAAACGGCCACGCGGGTTGGCCCCCGGCCCTTCCATCGGCAGCACCGCCCAGATTTCGGCGGGCTTGCCCGTGCCCGACCTCTTCTTGATGTGCCACTGGAAGTCCTTCGGGAGGACGCCCGCGACGGTGCAGGGCTCGCCGTTGAGCGTGAGCGGCTTGCCGACGATATGCGGGTCGCCGCCGAAGCGTCGCTGCCAGAAGCCGTGGCTTAAGACGACTTCGGGCGCGGCGGGGCTCTCGCCCTCCTGCGTCAGTCCGCTCCCCAGCAGAGGCTCGACGCCGAGGACGCGGAACAACTCCGGCGTCGCCAGTTGGACGGAGACTTCCTCCGGCTCGCCGTTGCCGCCCGTCACGCCGAGGCGCTGGTCGGAGAAGGCCGCCATGCCCTCGAAGACCGTGCTCTGGTCGCGCCAGCCCTTGAAGTTGGCGCGCGAAGTCGTGTTCTGCCGCACGCCGTTCTGGTTCACCTCCCACAGCATGACGAGCCTTTCGGCGTCGCCGAAGGGCAGGGGCCGCAGCAGCAGTTCGTTGACGACCGAGAAGATGGCCGTGTTCGCGCCGATGCCCAGAGCGAGCGTCAGGACGGCGACCGCCGTGAACCCTTTGTGCTTGGCGAGCACGCGCGCGCCGTACCGAACGTCCTGCAAGAAAGTCTCCATCAACCCGCCTCCACGCACCCCGTAGGCCGTGTCCCTGATGTTGTCAAAATTTCCGAAGCTCAAGAGCGCCGCGCGTCTCGCCTCCGCCTGCGACATCCCGCGCGCGACGTTCGCTTCCGTCTCCATCTCGACGTGCGCGCGCATCTCCTCGTCTATGTCGCGGATGACCGCCTCGCGCCCCGTGAGCGCGCGCAGCCGCGCCGCGAGAATGTTGAGCCAACGCATGACGAACGGACACCCCTTCTAAGTCGCCTGCCGCATCTTCGCGACGGCGAGTACCAGCCGATCCCAACTCTCTTCCTCGACGGCCAGTTGCCGCCGCCCCGCCCGCGTCAGCGAGTAGAACTTCGCCCGCCTGCCGGTCTCGTTCTCGCCCCACTCCGCCGTCACCCAGCCCCTCTGCTCGATGCGGTAGAGCGCCGGGTAGAGCGAGCCCTGCTCGATGTCGAGCATCTCGCCCGACATCTGCCGGATGCGCTGGATGACGCCGTAGCCGTGCAGCGGCCCTAGCGAGACGGCCTTTAAGATGAGCATGTCGAGCGTCCCTTGCAGGAGCGCCGCCTTCTGTTGTTCGGTCACTCGTTTCCCTCCGAGCACATCACGAAGACTTGCCTAGAACGTCGAGGCATAATAGGGAAAGAAGCCTAGACTGTCAAGGCTTCATTAACGCTGGACGGCGCGGGTAAGTTCTCGGTTTTTTTTACGGGCGGGACGGCGGGCGGCTTACGGCTTTCGGTTCTGTTTGACGTAGAGCTCGAACTTCTGTCGTTCGGGGTAGGCGGGGCGCTTGGCGAGGAACTTTTCGAGTTCGGCGGCGGCCAAGTCCTTGCGCCCGGCGGCGTCGTGGAGCATGGCGAGGCGGAGATGCGCTTCGGCCTTGCCGTCGGGGTCGAGGCGGAGGGCTTCGTCGAAGTGAGTGGCGGCCTCGGCGTACTTGCGGGTCTGGACGTAGGCTTCGGCGAGCAGCACGTGCGCGTCCGCCGAGAGCGGGTGCTTCTCGGCGGCGGGCTTGAGGACTTCGACGGCCCCTTCGTAATTCTTGGCGGCGAGGCGGAGGCGACCGAGGTTGACGGCGGCGGCGAGGAGGTCGGGGCGCACGGAGAGGGCGCGCGCATAAGAGCGCTCGGCCTCGGCGGTGTTGCCGAGCGCGAAGTGCATCGTGCCGAGGTCAGTCCACGCGAGGTGGTCTTTCGGGTCGGCCTCGACGATCTTTTGCAGGAGCGCGGCGGCCTCGTCGAACTTCTTCTTCTTGATTGCGCCCGCCGCCTTGTCGAAGAGCGCGCGGTTGGCGGGCGTGCGCTCGTAGGCGTCGGCGGCTGAGACCGTGCCCGACTTCGGGCCGGGCTTCGAGCCGCTCGATTCCCTATCCCATTCGAGCGAGATGTCCTGCTTGTGGTCAATGCGGCTCTGCCCAAAGAGCTGGATGCGGAGGCGGACGACGGGCATCCCGGCGGACTCGACGACGAGGTCGTAGTTGCCGTTGAGCAGCCCGGTGAAGCGGTAGCGCGTGTCGTTCATCACGCTCTGCCGCTCGACGACGATGCCGGTGTCGGTCATCAGGATGAGGACGAAGGAGATGGGCACCATCCCGCCCGCCTTGCTCTCGTCCACCTTGAAGTCGCCGTAGATGGTGTGCGCGCCGCCCGACC
>DASTQX010000012.1:0-7027 GCA_035761505.1 Pyrinomonadaceae bacterium | reverse complement strand
GCGACTCAAGCCGCCTCCAACAGGTCGTCTGGAACCTCTTGTCGAACGCCATCAAGTTCACGCCCACGGGCGGGCGCGTCGAGGTGCGGCTTGAGCGCTCCGGCGCGGACGCGACGATCACGGTGGGCGACACGGGCGCGGGCATCAGCGCGGATTTTCTGCCCTTCATCTTCGACCGCTTCCGTCAGGCCGACGGCACGAGCACGCGCCGTCACGGCGGCCTCGGCCTCGGCCTCGCGATTGTCCGTCACCTGGTCGAGCTGCACGGCGGCACGGTGCGGGCCGACAGCCCCGGCGAAGGGCTCGGCTCGACCTTCACCATCAGCCTGCCACTCGCCTCGGCGCGCGGGCGCGAGAAACGCCTCGCGTGGGACGCGGCGAGCTTGTGGCCGGTCGAAGGCGCGGGCGCGGATTCAACGCCGCGTCCCACGCTCGAAGGCGTGCGCGTGCTTCTGGTTGACGACGACCCGGACTCTCTGGCGATGGTCGCCGCGATTCTCGGCGAGTACGGCGCGACGGTGCAGACCGCCACTTCAGCCGCCGGAGCCTTCGAGGCGCTCGGTTGGTACGAGCCCACGGTGCTCGTCTCCGACCTCGCGATGCCGGACGAGGACGGCTACGCGCTCATCTCTAAATTGAGGGACAGGGAAGCGGGCAATGGCAGGCGGATGCCCGCCGTGGCGCTGACGGCTTACGTCCGCGTCGAAGACCGCACGCGCGCTCTTTCGGCGGGCTTCAACATGTTCGTCCCGAAGCCGGTCGAGCCGCTCGAACTCGTCACGGCCATCGCAAGCCTCGCGGACGCGTCCGCGCCCGTCACGTAAAGAGTCGCCTCCGGCCTCTTCTCCTTCAAACACTTCGGCGAACGGGCAAGCAAGCAAGCCGGAGGCTCGCACCTTCGGGGAACGACCTGATTTCCCCTCACCGTGGATGCTCACGAACGGTCAACTCCTTCCCTCGGATGCGCCTTGAAATATACGCTCGCTTAGAGCAGAATAAGCGCCGTTCAGACGACTTCCGACGCGCGTGCTAATCCCTGCGCGTGAGCGCCACGACAAGCGACAACCACTCTCTTCCTCCGACGTGACAGGAGCCGATCAATGATCGGTCAAACCATCTCTCACTATCGCATCCTCAGTGAACTCGGCAAGGGCGGCATGGGCACGGTGTATCTGGCCGAGCACATCCTGCTGGGCCGCCGCGTCGCGCTCAAGACGCTCAGCATCGAGCCCGACAAGCAGCATTATCGCGGTCGTTTTCTGCGCGAGGCGCGAGCCGCCTCGACGCTCAACCATCCGCACATCGCGGCCATCTACGACTACGGCGAGACGCCCGACGGCCATCCCTTCATCGTCATGGAGCTGGTCGAAGGGCAGACGCTCGGAGACATCATCGGCGGCGGCGAGCTGACGCTCGCGCGGGCCGTCGAGATCGTCGAAAAGATCGCCGAAGCGCTCGCCGAGGCGCACCGCCACCGCATCGCGCACCGCGACATCAAGCCCGCCAACATCGCCGTCAACAAGCGCGCAGGCGTCAAGGTCTTGGACTTCGGCCTCGCCAAACTGGTGCGCGGCGGCGACGCCTCGCCCTCCGACGCGCAGGCGCTGGCGGCGACCGAGACGTGCGAGGACGTAATCATCGGCACGCCCGGCTACCTCTCGCCGGAGCAGGCGTTGGGGCTCCCGGTTGACGAGAGGTGCGACCTCTTCGCGTTGGGCGCGGTGCTCTACGAGTGCGTCACGGGACAGTTCGCTTTCCCCGGCGAGAGCGCCGCCGCCATCCGCTCGAAGGTGATACGTGACGACCCGCTGCCGCCGTCCGGCATCAATTCCGACGTTCCGCCGGAGTTGGATCGCATCACGCTGAAGGCGCTCGCCAAGAAACCGGAGCAGCGTTACCAGACCGCCGAAGAACTGCTCGCAGACCTCCGACGCCTGCGCTCCACCTTGCCGGAGACGACGGCCAAGCCGTCCGCCCCGAAGCCGAAGCCGCTCGCCCGGCGAGCCGCCGCGCGGACGAGCGCTCTCATCGCCCTGTCCGGCGCTCTGGCGCGTCCCCGCGTCCTCGCCGCCGTCTTCCTCATGACCTTCGCCGCCGCTCTCTTCGTCGTCTGGAGCGGCACGGCGAGTCCGAGTTCGAGTCCTCCGTTTTACACGCCGTCGCCCGAAGCCGGACAGTGGTACGACCGGGGCATCGAGGCGTTACGAAACGGTAGCTATCACACCGCGAGCAATTTGCTGCAAGCGGCCATCAAAGCCGACGATAAATTCCATCTCGCGCACGCGCGCCTCGCCGAGGCTTGGAGCGAATTGGACTACGAAGGCCGCATGGCGGATGAGTTCGTGCGCGTCGTGCAGCTCGTCCCCGACCGCTCGGCGCTGCCCGCGCTGGACGCGCTCTACCTGCAAGCGACTACCGACACCGTGGCGCGCGACTACCCGAAGGCGATTGAGGCTTACCGGCGAATCGAAGAGCAGGTGCCGCAGACCTCGAAGGCGTCCGCCATGCTCGACATCGGTCGCGCCTACGAGAAGAGCGAGAACTTGGACGAAGCGATTAAAAGCTTCGAGGAGGCGGCGAGGCGCGACCCGCGATACGCGGCGGCTTTCCTCCGCCTCGGCGTGGCCTACGGGCGAAAGCAGAAATTGGAGAACGCGAAGACGGCTTTCGACGAGGCCGAGCGGCTGTATCAGACGTTGGGCGACCTCGAAGGCGTGACCGAGGTGCTGTACCAGCGGGGAACTCTTTTCAACAGGCTCAGGAATCTCGCCGAGGCCCGCAACGCCCTCGAACGGGCGCTGGAAAAGGCGAAGGCGACCGACAACAAGGCGCAGCAGATACTCACGTCCTTGCAACTGAGCAGCGTCATCTTCGGGCAGGGCGACGTGGCGCTCGCGCAACAGACCGCCGCCGATGCGGTCGGCCTTGCGCAGGCCGGGGGGATGGAGAACCTGACCACGCGCGGGCTGATTGACTTGGGCAACGCCTTCTTCTCCAAAGGCGATTTCGCCGGGGCGGAAAAATATTTCAAGCAGGCGCTTGAGTTCGCCCGTCACAATCGCGGTCGCCGGAACGAGGCGCGCGCGTCGCTCATGCTCGGCAGCCTCTACTCCAACCTCGGCAGAAAGGACGAGTCACGCCGTTTCGTCGAGCAGGCTCTCCTATTCTACAGGCAAGGCGGCTACCGCAAAGAAGTCTCACAGGGGCAGAACATCCTCGGCCACCTTTCCAATCAGGAGGGCGACTACCGAGCCGCCCTCGCCGCCTTCGACGAGCAGGAGCAGTTGGGGCGACAGTTGGGGGACGAGTCGCAGGTGGCGCTCGCGCAACTCGGCGCGGGACTCGCCTTCCTGCATCAGGAACGTTTCGCCGAGGCGCTCGAACGCTTCGGCAACAGTCTCACGCTGCACTGGAAGCTCGACATCAAGCAGAACATCGGCCACCTGCTTTTGCATCGCGGCCACGCGCGGCTTCAGTTGGGCCGTCTTGACGAGGCCAAGCGGTCGCTCGCGGAGGCGGAAGAGCTTCGCGCGCAGGCCGGAGGGCACGGTGAGTTCAACGCCCTTCTGTCTCTGCTCGCCGCGCGCATCGCGCTGGTCGAGTCGCGTCTGGGGGTGGCGAGGGCCGAGAGCCGGAAGGCGCTCGACTTGGCGGGCGAGCAGTACTGGGCCGTCGCCACCGAGGCGGGTTATCTTCTGGGGCTCGCGGAGGCTCGCGGCGGCGCGGCCAAGTCGGGCGCGGCGAAGTGTGAGGCGGCGGTCTCTTCGGCGGAGAAGTTCGGCGACCCGCGACTACTCGCCTACGCCCTGCTGGCGCAGGCCGAGGCTCAGATGAAGTCCGGCGAGACGCAAAAGGCGGAGGCCGCCGCGCGCCGCGCGCTTGAGATTTCCGAGCGCCTCGGCCAACTGGAATCGGCGTGGCGGGCCGCCCTCCTCCTCGCGCACGCCAACCGGCTGCTGAGTATCGAAGGGGAGGCTCGCGTCTTCGACTTGCGCGCCGAGACTTTCTTCGAGCAGTTGCGCGGCAGGTTGCCCGCAGGAGCCCTCGACGACTACCTCGCGAGGCCGGACGTGCAAGACTTCAGGCGGCTGGCACGTCCCGGCTCGCCGTCACGCGGCTGAAGCCGGAGGCGTGCGCGAGCCGTAAACGTCAGAAAGGCTCTCGCGCCCGCAGCTTTCGCCGCCGGGCGCGAGAGCCGCGCCGGGGTGAGACTTCAACGGTGAGGTGCCCCGGCTGAGTCGGAGCTGGGAGCGATTATTCCGGCAACTCGTATTCGTCGCTTCCCGCCGCGTCCTTTGGCGGAGCCGCCGCTCTCTTCTTTCATCTCTCCCACTCCTTAACGCAGCCCGCCGGGCGTCTCGGAGCGCCGCGCGCGGCTGGCAAACTTCCCGCCGACGGGCTCGTCCCGTCGTCCCGCCGTCGTCTCCGGGGCCGTCACGACGTTTGTTTCCCGCAATCGTCACAGATGAAGATTCTGACGTTCTTGGTGTGGCGGACTTCGGGGCAATCATGCACGAGTTCGCCCGCGACGTTATAGACCTTCAGGCTCCTGATCTTCTTCATACCA
Organism: Pyrinomonadaceae bacterium; assembly: GCA_035761505.1. Taxonomy (GTDB): domain Bacteria; phylum Acidobacteriota; class Blastocatellia; order Pyrinomonadales; family Pyrinomonadaceae; genus JAIVJM01. The sequence goes on along the minus strand of DASTQX010000012.1, from coordinate 2,460 downwards.
CTGCGTAACTTCTTGCGGTTGCGCTGCGGATGCTCTCGGCGGTACTGGCCCGGCGTGAAGGTGATGAGAATACTCGTCCCGCTCGTCGCGTCAATCTCGATGGTGGATTCGTTGCCTGTGTCGCGGTGACTGTCGGACACGACGACGCGGCAGTGCTTCGGCACGTTCGAGCAGCAGTGCGGGGCCGACGTGCCGTCCTCCACCCGGATGAAGTCAATCTCTTTGAGGTCATCCGCCGTGAAGACCGGCGGGTCTTCGGGCGCGTAATGGTGTCCATTCGCTGCGTCGAAACGCGCGATGACATCACGCCCGCGAGTGACGGACTCGGTTTTGCCTTCGCCGTCCATGCGCTCTTCGGGGTCGAGGTCGTCGTCCGTGATGATGATGGGCGGGTGCCCGGTGATGTCGTCGGTGGACTTTCGTCCTCGGTCTTGCGCGCTGTCCTGCGTCGCGGGGCTCTCGTAGTCTTCGCCGTGGTCTTTCATGTCTTTCACTCCTTTTGCGGGTCGCGTGCCTCCCGACTCCCTTTCGGGTCGGGATTCAAGTCGGAGGCTTGTTGTTAATGGAAATCGCCTTGCCGGTCACTTGACCGGCTCGACTCAGCCCCCTTGGAAGACCACTCCGCGAACGCGTTCGGAGGAGGCGAAAGGCCGAGGGCGAGGTTCTGAAGGTCGTCGGCAAGCTTATAGCACAGCTCGCCTTCGCCCGCACAAACTATCGGCCTTCGGCTCCTCCGCACATCATCTCCGGTCATTCCTTGACGATGCGTGTCCCGTCGCACTTCACGATGATGACGAGAGCAACGCTGATTCGCGCATGGTCGTCCCCGGTCACTTGACGTTCCTTCGATGACGCGTCTGCCGCCGCGTCCTTGAGCTTACTGACGATTGATGCGGGTCAGGGCAGCTTCCGTGGGAGCCGGTAGGGCTATCGTCGCCGGGGCATCTCCCGCCACGCCCGGCGCGGCCACGCCTCCGCCCGTACTTTGCGGGTCGGCGGCGGCGGCTTCCCGCTTCTTGTCCTCTTTGATGTACTTGAGGAACTTCAGGATCGAGTTGACGCCCTCCGTCCCGGCGCTGATGATGAGCGCCGTCGCGAGGAAGTCGGTGGTGCTGACCGGCGCGCTCGTGGTGCCGTCTTTCAGAATTTGCAAGACCCCGATGTTCAGTTGAGAGGACAGCGCGCAGCCGAGCCCGAAGGCGACGGCACCGAGAATCGGTTTCTTAAACTTCTGAAAGACCTCGTTATTGCCGAGGTCGAGGAACGAGGTCACAATCTCCAGCAACTGCTGGACGGCGAACCCGGCGGCGAAGACCGGCGCTAAGGCGGTGATGATCTTTTCCATGTTGCCCATGTCTATTCCTCCTCTCCCGTTGCGGGCGAAGCCCCGCCGAGAGTCATTCAAGAGTGACGGTCGAGGGCCGAACCAGCCGACGCCGTAAGGCTGCGGGTTCCGCAAGTCTGGCGCACAACACACCCACGCGTGCGGAGCGGCGCGGCTGGCCCGCGCCACCCCGCGAGTCTCTACTTAATCCCCTTCAGAAGCTTCGGGAGATCGAACGAGAAGCCGAAGCGCCCGCGGACGTGTGACTCTTCGACAAGGTCGCTGCGGTTGGCGAACGAGACGGAGAGCGGGAAGTCCAGCCCGTCCATGATCGGGACCGTGAGCTTCAGTTGACCGGTGTAGGTCGCGTCGGTGTTCGACATCCACTTGGCCTCGCCGGAGACGGCGAAGACCCACGGCCCCGCGCCTTCCAGCACCTTGCGGTCGGGCGTCAACAGGAAGTGCGTCTCCCCGGCGAACCGCGCGCCCCGCGTGTCGCCCCCGATGGTCTTGCTGTCGTTGTAGTCGAAGCTCCCGTTGAGCGTCAGGTTGACGCGCCGGATGAGCCCGTAGTCGAAGGTCAGCCCGGTGCGGTACTCGTCCACCCCGTCGCCCTCACGCAACTTCGACTGGAAGGTAAAGGCGAGCTGCGGCGCGCGCCGGATGGTTTCAATCACCTTCAGGTTGGCTTCGTCCAGTTCCACACTGGAGTCAATCCTGTTAGTGATTAGTTTGTCTATAGCAATGAGTTGCTCTTCCGTCAGCAAGCCCAGCGTGGCGGTCATCCGCCCTGAACCCAGGTGATTGTTTATGAAATCGGCCTTCTCAGTACGCATTTCATCGTCGCTGAGGGCGCTCGGGTCCTTGAGATTCAAAGGTCGCCAAAGCTGCTCGTAGAGGTAAGTCTGGACGTCGCCGGCGATTCGCGTGAAGTCGCGGTTCGCTTCGCCAAATTTATCCGAGACCCCGCGCAGGAGGGCGCGGTTGAACGGGCGGCTCGCATCACGCTTGTTGATGATGAGGATTTTAGTCCCGATGATGGTCGCCGGCTCGCCGCCCTCTTCTCCTTCCGGCATTTCTTGTCCGAAGGTGAAAGAGAACCGGCGCAGGTTCGGGTGACGCACGTAGAGCGACGG
>DASTQX010000011.1:0-6547 GCA_035761505.1 Pyrinomonadaceae bacterium | reverse complement strand
CGGCTGCGCAGGCCCGCCTCGACGTGCGCGACTTTGACGTTCAGCTTGGCGCAGACGAGCGCGCAGGCGAGCGTCGAGTTTACGTCGCCGACGACCAAAACCCAGTCGGGCCGCTCTCCGAGGACGACCGGCTCGAAGGCTTGCATCACGGCGGCGGTCTGCCGCGCGTGGCTCGCCGAGCCGACGCCGAGATGCACGTCCGGCTCCGGCATCCCAAGGTCGCGGAAGAAGTCGCCCGACATCCGCTCGTCGTAATGCTGCCCCGTATGCACGACGAGCGGCGCGAACTCCCGCCCGCGCCGCCCCATCGCTTCCACCACCGGCGCGACCTTCATAAAGTTCGGCCTCGCCCCGACGACGTTGATGACTTTAATCACCGATATTGTGTGCCGCGCTCATGCGGCCTCGCGCCTGAAACGGAGCTGGACGAGCTGCGACTCGTCAGTGATGCTGGCGTGCGCGAACACCGCGCCGGTCTCCGCCACGAACTCGACCAAGTAGCCGCCCGGATGATGCTCATTCTGGCGGAAGACCTCAATCACCGTCCCGACATCGCCGCGCCACAACCCCTCGCCCGGCAAGTCCACCAGCAGCGCGACTAAATCGTTCTCCTTAATTTGTTGCATCGCGACCGTCCTTTTCAAAGCACGTAGCAACTCGTCAAACGCGGAAAGTCAGTGCCGTATTCAATAATCCACGCCGTGCGCACCAATGCTTTCCGCCCTTCATGCTCGATTAGAATATCAACGGCGTAATGTTCGCCAAAAGGTGACGCGGGACGCGCGACGGCTTCCGAGGTTTGCACCGCTTGCAGAACCCACTCTCGTAACCACTCCGCGTCCTCGATGGTGATGCCGAGTGCGGACTTGAAGACGCGTGCCTTGTGCTGACCGGCTTCGTGGTGCGGGTTAAGGCTGTATTCAAGCAACTTGCCGATACTCACGACCGCACGCTCGGCGTTGGGGAGCCTCATCTCCGCACACTCAATCTACAGGCGAATGATGCGCGCGCAACTGTCGCGGCGCAGGTCGCGGTCGAGGGCGTTGCGGGTGTCCACGATGAGGGCCGAGAGGGCGCAGACGCGTTTGTAGTCAACGCCGGAGTGGTCTGTGACGATGACGGCACAGTCCGCCGCGCGCAGCTCTTCGTCGGTCAGGGGGACGGAGGAGAGGGGCTCGCCCGACCCTTCGGTGTGGGCGTCGTCGAAGCGGATGTCCGCAACGTATGGGTCGTGGTAGCGCACGTCCGCGCCCTTCGCGCGGAGGCGGTCAATGATGGAGAGCGCGGGGCTCTCGCGCACGTCGTTGATGTCCTTCTTGTAGGCCACGCCGAGCAGAAGGACGCGCGAGCCCTTCAAGGACTTCTCCGCGTCGTTGAGGCCGTCGGTGACGAGTTGGACGACGTGCTCCGGCATCCGCGAGTTGACCTCTTCGGCCAAGCCGATGAAGCGCGAGTCGAAGCCGTGCTGGCGGGCCTTCCACGAAAGGTAATGCGGGTCTAAGGGGATGCAGTGGCCGCCGATGCCGGGGCCGGGGTAGAAGGGCATGAAGCCGAAGGGCTTGGTGGCCGCCGCGCGGATGACTTCCCAAGTGTCTATGCCGAGCGCGTAGCAGAGCCGCGCCATCTCGTTCGCCATCCCGATGTTGACGGCGCGGAAGGTGTTCTCAAGGAGCTTCGCCGCCTCGGCGACGCGCGCCGAGCTGACGGCGTGCACGTTGTTGACGATCTGGCCGTAGAGCGAGGCGGCGGCGTCGGTCGAGTCCTGCGTGCAGCCGCCGACGACCTTCGGGATGTTGTGCGTCTGGAACTGCGGGTTGCCGGGGTCAACGCGCTCCGGCGAGAAGGCGAGCAGGAAGTCCTCGTCGAGCTTTAAGCCTCGCTCCTCGAACAGTGGCAGCAGCACCTCGTCGGTCGTGCCGGGGTAGGTCGTGGATTCGAGGATGATGAGCTGCCCGCGCCTGAGCCGTTGCTGAATCTCGGCGGAGGCGGCGAGGATGTAGGAGATGTCGGGCTCCTTCGTCTTCCGGAGCGGCGTCGGGACGCAGATGATAACGGCGTCGCACGCCGAGAGCTGGTCGAAGTCGGTCGTGGCCTCAAGGCGCGAGGCGGAAACCATCTCCGAGACGGCCTGCGATTCCACGTCGCCGATGTAGCTCTCGCCCCGGTTGATCGAGTCGGCCTTCGTCTGGTCAACCTCGAAGCCGACCGTGGGGAAACCCTTGTGGGCGAACTCGACCGCGAGCGGGAGGCCCACGTATCCGAGCCCGATGACGCCGACGCGCGCGCGCCGCCCTTCGATGAGTCGCTGGATGTCGTCCTTAATCATGCCGGAAATGTGCGGAAGATGAATTCAAAGTTAAACGGCAGGAAGCGCTTCTTTCGTTGGCCGCGCCTGCAAGAAGTTCAAGACTAGGGAACAAGCCGAGCGACTGTCAAGCGGGCGTCCGCCCGCCCCGGCGCGTTGTGCTATGCTTCGGGCTTCGACGAAGCGCACCCGACCGCTGCCGCGCCCGCAGGGGACGACGGTTTTCATCTCCCGGCGGCCCGGCGGTGCGGGCGAATCCCGCAAAGGCATGAAACGCTGCCCAACCTGCCAACGCATCTACGCGGACGAGACTCTGAAGTTCTGCCGCCACGACGGCGCGTATCTCTACGAAGACGCGGCGCAAGCGACGGACGCGCCAGCGACGCTCGTCCGGCTCCCGCCCGCCTCCGCCGCGCGCGACGAGAGCCCGACCGAGCTTTTCGCGCCCGACAATCTTTCGGGCGAGGCGGCGACCTCTTCTTCTCTGACGAAGCCGCTCGCGGCGCAGGGCCGACGCCGCCGCGCGCCGAAGACGATTGACTCGCTCGCCGTCCTCCCGCTCGTCAACGAGACGGGCGAGCCGCAGGCCGAGTACCTCTCCGACGGCATCTCCGAGAGCATCATCAACATCCTCTCGCAACTGCCGCGCCTGCGCGTCGTGCCGCGCGCGACCGCGTTCCGCTACCGGGGCGGCGACGTTGACCCGCTCGCGGCGGGGCGCGGCTTGGGCGTGCGGGCGCTGGTCACGGGGCGGCTCTTCACGGTCGGCGAACTTTTGGTCGCCAGCGTCGAGCTGGTTGACGTGGCGCTCGAATCGCAAATCTGGGGCGAGCAGTACCGGCACAAGCACGAGGACATCTTCACGCTGCAAGAGAAAATCTCGCAGGAGGTGAGCGAGAAGCTGAGGCCGCGCCTGAGCGGGGAAGAGAGGCGGCGGCTGCGGCGGAGGAGCACGGAGAACGCCGAGGCGTACCACTTCTATCTGCGCGGGCGCTACTACGTCAACAAGCGGACGACCGAATGGATCGAGAAAGGCGTCGCCGAGTTTCAGAGGGCGATTGAACTCGACCCTTCCTACGCGCTCGCCTACGCGGGGCTCGCCGACGCTTACGCCTTCCTCGCCTCCTCGACGGGCGAGCAGCCGCCCGCGGAGTTCTACCCGAAGGCCGAGGCGGCGGCGCTCCGGGCGCTCGACCTCGACGACACGCTGGCCGAGGCGCACACCTCGCTCGGCTTCTTCCGCCTGCTCTACGAATGGGACTTTCGGGGGGCCGAACGCGAGTTCAAACGCGCCATCACGCTCAACCCGAACTACGCGAACGCGCACGACGGCCACAGCTTCTACCTCAAGGCCACGGGGCAGCACGAGCGCGCCGTCGCCGCCTGCCGCCGCGCGCGCAAGATTGACCCGCTCTCGACCTTCGCGCACGTCAGCCTCGCGTGGGCGCACTACTTCGCGCGCGACTACGAGCGCGCCGCCGAGCAGAACCTGAAGGCTCTGGAGATGGAGCCGCGCTTCACCTTCGCGCGCTGGAACCTCGCGCTTGCGCGCGCGCGGCAGGGGCGGCTCGGCGAGGCCGTGGAGGCTTTGGAGGCGGCGACGGAGGATTCCGGCGGCGGCCTCACCTTCAAGGCGCACCTCGGCTACGTCTATGGCCTCGCGGGAGAGCGAGAGCGCGCGCTCGCCATCATCGCGGAGATGGAAGAACTCGCCCGCCACAGGTACGTCTCGGCCTACTACCCGGCCATCATCCGCCTCGGACTCGGCGAGCACGAGCGCGCGCTCGAACTTTTAGAGCGCGCCCGCGAAGAGCGCTCCGCCTTCCTCGTCTTCCTCAAAGTCGAGCCGCTGCTCGACCCTTTGCGCGCCGACCCGCGCTTCAAAGCCCTCGAACGAAGACTCGGCCCGGCGTGAGCCGGGAGGTGTTCAAGCACCACCTCGAACCGGGAACGAAAGGTCGTGACGATGCCGTCTCAAGAGAGAGAAGATTCGCCGCAGCAACTCGAACGAGGCTTAGGGCCGCTCGACGCGACGATGATCGTCGTAGGCTCGATGATCGGGTCGGGCATCTTCATCACGTCCGCCGAATCAACGCGGCTCGTCGGCGCGCCGGGGTGGCTCTTGGTGGCGTGGGCGCTGGCGGGACTTCTGACCATCACGGGCGCGCTCTGCTGCGCGGAGCTTTCGGCGATGATGCCGAGGGCGGGCGGGCAGTACGTCTTCCTGCGCGAGGCTTACGGCCCGGCGTGGGGATTTCTGTTCGGGTGGTCGCTGTTCATCGTCATCCAGACGGGGACGATTGCGGCGGTGGCGGTGGCGTTCGCGCGCTTCACGGGCGTGCTCGCGCCGTGGGTCTCGGCGGGCAACTATCTGGTCGAGCCCTTGCGTTTGACGGAAGGCTACGCCGTCAGCCTCTCGACCGAACAACTCGTCGCGGTCTTGCTCATCCTGCTTCTGACTTTCACGAACACGCGCGGCCTCAGAGTCGGCAAGCTCATCCAGAACAGTTTTACTTTCACGAAGACGGCGGCGCTCGCCGGGCTCATCCTCGCCGGGCTGTTTTTAGGTCGGAACAATTTGAGCGCGGCATACACGTCGGCGTGGTGGGACTCTTGGGCGAACGGCTGGAACCCACAGGCGGCGCAGCCGGGTTTGGAGGCGGTCGGCGGACTCGCGCTCATGATGCTTCTGGGGCGGGCGATGACCGGGCCGCTGTTCGCACAGTCGGCTTGGAACAACGTGACGTTCACGGGGAGCGAAATCCGAGACCCCGGACGCAACCTGCCGCGCGCTCTGCTGTGGGGCTGCGCGCTCGTCGTCGGGCTCTACCTGCTCGCCAACCTCGCGTATGTTTTGACGCTGCCGCTCGAAGTGATGAAGAGGCCGCCGAACAGCATCGCAACGGCGACGATGCAGGCGGCCATCGGCCCGGCGGGGACGGCCTTGATGGCAATCGCCATCATGATCTCGACCTTCGGCTGCAACAACGGGCTCATCCTCGCCGGGGCGCGCGTCTATTACGCGATGTCGCGCGACCGCCTCTTCTTCGAGCGCGTCGGAGCCCTCAACGCGAGCCGCGTCCCGGCGGCGGCGCTCATCCTGCAAGGCGTCTGGGCCGCGCTCCTGACCTTGCCGCGCACGGTGACGACCGACGCGCAGACGGGCTCAATCACTTACGGCAACGTCTATACGCAACTGCTCGAATACATCATCCCGGCTGATCTGGTCTTCTACGCGCTGATGGTCGGGGCCGTCATCGTCCTGCGCCGCAAGACGCCAGAAGCCCCGCGCCCCTACCGCACGCCCGGCTACCCCTTCGTGCCGCTCGTCTATATTCTCCTCGCCTCGCTCCTCGTCTTCGACCTCGTTTACCTCGCGCGCCGCACCTCCGGCATCGGCTTCCTCCTCGTCCTCACCGGCCTGCCCGTCTATCTCGTCTGGAAGAGAGGAAGGAAGAGGGAAGAGGGGTAAAGGGGAAAAGGGTAAAAGGAAAAAGACTAACCGTTGTCTTCTCCTTTGACCCTCTTCCCCTTTGACCCTTTGACCCCTCTTGAGTCACTTGACCCACTCGTCGGCGATTTGCGTCTCGACCTTGACGGGGACTTTCTTGACGTACTCTTCCCCGGCGGCGCACATCGCCTGCTCGACGGTGCGGGAAATCCCTTCGGCGTCCTCCGCCGCGCACTCGACGACGATCTCGTCGTGCACGACATTGACGAGGCAGGCCGTCGTCTCCTTCAGGCGGTCGTGAAGGAGACGGAGGGCGCGCTTGATGATGTCCGCCGAGGAACCTTGAATCGGACTGTTCTTGCCGTTGCGTTGGACGAGCGAGACGGCTTGGCGGTCTTCGGGGTCGAAGTTGAAGCGGGCGAGGCGGCCCGCGACGGTGCGGGGGGCGGTGCGCTCGCGGACGGCTTGTTGGGCCGCTTTGCGGAGCCACGCGTCGAGGTCGCGGTAGGTGGCGAAGTAGCGGCGGAGGAGGTCTTCGGCCTCGGTCTCCGAAAGGCCCGTCATCAAGGCGAAGCGCTTGGCACCGATGCCATAGACCACGCCGAAGTTGAGGCGCTTGGCGAAATCCCTCTGCTCCTTCGAGACCTCTTCGAGCGCGACGTTGAAAATCTGCGCGGCGGTCACGCGATGCAAGTCCGCGCCGGAGTTGAAGGCATCTACGAACCCTTTATCTCCGGTGTAGTCGGCGAGGATACGCAACTCGATCTGCGAGTAGTCGGCGATGACGAGCT
>DASTQX010000010.1:0-5188 GCA_035761505.1 Pyrinomonadaceae bacterium | reverse complement strand
CCCTCTTCGAGTTCGGCGACGCACTTCTCCTGATGATGTTTGAGCTTGACGTGCTCGCCCTTCAAGTGACGGAGCACGGCGCGGTCGTGGTTGCCGAGCACGGAGGAGAAGCGCGCGTCCGACATGAAGAGGTCAAGCACTTCGCGGTTCTCCTCGCCCTTCACGATGAGGTCACCGACGCAGACGAGGCGGTCGCGCGCGGAGAACTCGACCGCTCCGAGCAGCGACAGAAGCTCTTCGTAACAGCCGTGCACGTCGCCGACGACGATGGTGCGCCCCGCTTCCGTCAACTACTCTTCCCTCCCCGCGTCGCCGTCGCCGCGCATGTCGCGCAGGATTCGACACCTTCCGGCGACTTCGCCCCTCGCAAGCGTCTCCGCTATCTCGCGCGCGCAATGCCCGTCCACCTCGCCGTACCAGACGCCCTCCGGATAGACGACCATCACGGGGCCGTCGTCGCACTGGTCGAGGCAATCAACTTTGGTGATGAGGACGCGCTCCCGCGCGCCCGCCTCCTTGAGCGCGTGCTTCAACTCCCTCAGAGACTCCTTGCCGCCGCGCTTCAGACAGTCCTTGTGCTCGCAGACGAGGACGTGTCTCCTGATTTTTTTAAGGCCCGCCACTTCTGACTCTCTTCCGCCGGGCCATCCACCACCACCCGGCGACAAATCTTTCTCCAAACGCTTCTTCTTCTCGCGCTTCGATTACAGCACAACCCCGCCGCCTCAACAAACGCCCTCCGAGCCTCGCCACGCGCGCCGCGCGAAAGCCCCTGCGTTGTTTACCATTTACCATTTACCATTTACCATTTCCGACCTATGAAACGACTCCTCCTGATGCGACACGCGAAATCGAGTTGGGACGCCGAGGGGCTGGCCGACTTCGACCGCCCGCTCAACGACCGTGGCCTGCGCGACGCGCCGCGCATGGGCCAACACCTGCGCGAACAGAAACTCCGGCCCGGCCTCGTCCTCAGTTCTCCTGCCGAGCGCGCGCGTCAGACCGCCGCCCTCGTCGTCGAGGCGGCGCGCTTCAAGTCGGCCCGCCTCCGCCACGACGAGCGCATCTACGAGGCCGACGCCGCGCGCCTCCTCGAAGTCGTCACGCAACTCGAAGAGGATGCCGAGACAGTCCTCCTCGTCGGTCACAACCCCGGCATGGAGCAACTTCTCCAACTCCTCACCGGCGAGACGCGCCGCATGACGACCGCGTCCGTCGCCCTCGTCGCCCTCGACATCGAGAAATGGAGTAAGGCGCGCGAGCACGCCGGGCGTCTCGAATGGCACGTGAGGCCGAAGGAACTGCAAGACTGAAGGCGCAAGTAAAAGGCACAAAGCACAAGTGAAGAAGGTTAAAAGCCTCCTTACTTTTGTCTTTTGCCTTTTTACTTTTACCCTTAAACTACCCTCCATGCTCAGCATTGACGGCTCACACGGCGAAGGCGGCGGGCAGATTATCCGCACGTCTCTGGCGCTGTCGCTCATCACGGGGAAGGCTTTCCGCGTTTTCAACGTCCGCGCGCGGCGCGCGAAGCCGGGGCTGCAACGTCAACACCTGACGGCGGTCAACGCCGCCGCCGAGATCGGTCGGGCGCGCGTTGACGGCGCGGGCGTGGGCTCCAAAGAGTTCACGTTCGTCCCCGGCGAAGTCTCGCCCGGCCAGTACAACTTCAGCATCGGCACTGCCGGGAGCACGATGCTCGTCCTGCAAGCGGTGCTGCCGCCGCTCATGGTCGCCGCCGCGCCGAGCCTCCTGACGTTCGAGGGCGGCACGCACAACGTCCACGCGCCGCCCTTCGAGTTCATCAAGAAATCTTTCCTCCCGCTCGTCAATCGCGCGGGGCCGAACGTCTCGGTCGAGTTGGTGCGCTACGGCTTCTACCCGCCGGGCGGCGGTCGCTTCAACGTCTATGTCGAGCCCGCCGGAGAGCTGCGGCGCTTAGACCTTCTGGAGCGCGGCGCGATCCTCGCCAAGCGTGCGCGCGCGCTCGTCGTCAACCTGCCGCCGCATGTGGGCGAGCGCGAGTTGGCGGTGGCGAGCGAGCAGATGGGCCTCGTCCCCGACCAGCTCGAACTCGAAAGCTCGACCAACGCCCTGAGCCCCGGCAACGTCTTCACCGTCGAGATTGAGAGCGAGCAACTGACCGAAGTCTTCACCGGCATCGGCGAGCGCGGCGTCCTCGCCGAGACCATCGCCTCGCGCGCCGTCCACGAAGCCCTGCGTTATCTCAAACACGGCGCGCCCGTCGGCGAACACCTCGCCGACCAACTCCTCATCCCCCTCGCCCTCGCCGGCGGCGGCTCTTACACCACCGGCCCGCTCTCCCTCCACACCACGACCAACATCGAGACCATCCGCAAGTTTCTCCCCGTCGAGATGACGACGACGCAGTTGACGGAGGACTTGTGGAAGGTCGAGGTGGCGGGCTGAGCTTTCGCCCCGCGCCTTCAACCGAGAAGGCGTTCGGCGATTAACTTCTCGGCCATCAGTTCGACCGCGCCGGGGTCGAGTGTGCGTTTGAAGAGGATGGTGTTGGCGGGGACGAGTGTGAGCGGGTCGCGGCTGCCGCGCAACTCGTCCCACGCGGCGAGGATGAAGTTTTTGCGCCCGGCGTGCTCGAACTCCTGAAGGCGCTGGCGCAGGTGTTCCGGCGTCCAGAAGCCGAGGACTTCGAGGAAGACCTCTTCGCCCGAAGGGTGTCGCAGAACGAAATCAGGAATGAAGGCGCTCTCGCCGAGGTCAATCACTTCACTGCTCGGCTCAAGCGTCCAAACGCTCTCGGTGCGCTCCCAAGCGGCGGGCAGTTTCTCTCTCACGGGGTTCTCGTAACCGGCGATGGAGAGGTAGTGCGAGCGCAGTTGCGTCTGGCGGCTCGTCAGCTCGAAGTAGGCGGCTTGGCCCGGCTTGGTCTGTATCTCGGCGCGCATCCGCCAGCCCGCGCAGAGCAGGAGCGCGGGCAGAAAGACCGCCATCTGAATCCCGTACTTCTGCGAGCGCTGGAAGATCGAGACCGGCCCGTCCAAGCGAATCTCGTAGCCCGCGCGCGAGTTCCCACGGACGGTGTGAATCAAACGGTAAGCCTTAATCGCGCCGAAGAGTTCTCGATAGCCTTCGGGCGCTTGCGGCTCGACCCAGAGACGCATCTCGACCGAGCGATAGAGCAGCGCCTGCGCCTGCGCGACGTTGTAGAGGTCGAGCAGTTCGCGCGGGCTGAGCGTCTCGAACTGCGTGAGCTTCTGATTCTCCGAGAGGTCTGCGTAGAGCCCTTCGTGGACGACTTCGGGCTCGCAGCCGAGTTCGGCGGCGACTTCGGTCAGGAGCCGGTCGCGCAACTCTTCGGCGACGACCGGGTGCGACTCGCGCGCGCGGCGGAAGAGCGCGCGGCGAATCTCCGAGGGCTCGACGGGCGTGTCGGTCTCGAACTCGCAACGGTCGGTGAGGAGCTTTATCAGCCCGCGCAGGATTTTGTAGTCCGTCCCCGTCCCTACGTACTCCTGCAAAGACTCTTCGAGCGCCGCGCGCGTCGAGCCCTCGTGCCGTGCGAAGAGCCCCGTCAAATCCTCGGCCTCGCGCAGATACTCCTCGTCCTCCGTGTTGATGTAGCGCGGCTTGATGCGGTCGCCCCGCACCCAGCTCAGAGAGAGATCGGCAGTCAGCATAATAAAGAGACGATGAGCGCGAAACGACGAGCGTTGAACCGAAAGACGAGTCTCTTTAGTTCATCGCTCGTCGTTCAGCGTTCATCGCCTGTCTTCCTCCGTCGGCCTGTTGTCGCGGAACTGCTCGCCGCCGCCGCGCCTCTGGCTAATCTGCTCCTCGGTCGTGTCCTGCGTGATGACTTCGTAGAGCACGGCCTCCTTGCCGGGGAGCTTGCGGAGGATGCGACCGAGGCGCTGGATGTGCTCGCGCGTCGAGCCGGAGCCGGAGAGGATGACGGCGACCGAGGCGTCCGGGATGTTGACGCCCTCGTTCAAAACTTTCGAGGTGGCGAGCGCGAGCACTTCGCCCTTGTTGAAGGCTTCGAGCCACGCCCGCCGCTCCTTGATGCCCGTCTCATGCGTGATGGCCGGAATCAGAAACTTCTCCGAGATGCGATAGACCATCTCGTTCTCGGCGGTGAAGATCAAGACCTTGTCGCGGCGGTGACGACCGAGAAGCTCGGCTAACACGCGGAGCTTCGAGTGCGTGCCGAGCGCGATGCGCTTCGACTCACGATAAGCCATCATCGCGCGCCGCCCCTCGCTACTGCGCGCGCTCGCCGCGACGAACACCTGCCAGCCGTGCATCCCGCCCAAGCCGATGCCCTTCTCGCGCAAAAACGCGCGGAAGATTTCGCGCTCGCGCTCGTAGGCGGCGCGCTCCTCCGCGCTCAGCTCGACGCGCAGGCGGACGACGCTGTAGTCCGAAAGGTATTCGCCCGCCAGCTCGTGCGTCTCGCGGCGATAGACGAAGGGGCCAATCAGTTTTTCGAGCATCGCTTCCGCGCCGTCCGCGCGTTCGGGCGTGGCGGTGAGGCCGAGGCGAAAAGGCGCGATTGAAAGCTCGGCGGCGTAGCGATAGACGCTCGAAGGCAGGTGGTGACACTCGTCGAAGATGACGAGGCCGAACTGGTTGCCGAGCCGTTCCATGAAGCGGAAGGCCGACGCGTAAGTCGTGACCGTGAGCGCGCCCGTCTCGAAGTAGCCGCCGCCGATGAGTCCCACTTCCGCCTGAAAGCACGAAAGCAGGAGGTCGTACCACTGGTTCATCAAATCAATCGTCGGGACGACGACGAGCGTCGAGCGCTTTACCTGCTCGACCGCCATCTGCGCGACGAGACTCTTGCCCGCGCCCGTCGGCAGCACGACGACGCCGCGCGAGCCCGCGCGCCGCCACTCGGCAATCGCCTGCTGTTGATACGGCCTCGGCTCGACGAGCAGCTTCGTCGGAAAGTCGAACTCGTGATAGGCGCGCGCGCGGTCTTCGTAAGGGATGCCGCCGCGCACCAACTCCTTCAGAGCCTGCCGGTAGCCCCACGCGGGCGCGCGCCACCGCATCACGCGCTCATCCCAACGGAAGACAGTCGGCACGCGCGCCTCGGCGTCCGCCCCGTCGAGTAGGAGCGTCCCCGAATCGAATCGCAGTACGAGCGGCGCAGCGTTCATTCCGCCAGAGAGCTTACACAGAAAAAGCGCGCGGGCAAAAGGCG
>DASTQX010000009.1:0-9020 GCA_035761505.1 Pyrinomonadaceae bacterium | reverse complement strand
CGCCGCGACCCCTTCGGCCTCCGAGCGCTGGCGGCGCGTGGCGCAGGCGGGCAACGTCCTGATTTACGAGAACACGCGCGCTCTGCCCCGCGCGTGGCTCGCGTCGGGCGCGGAAGTCTTGGACGAGCAGGCGACGCTCGCGGCCATCCGCACGGGCCGCCTGCCCGGCGGCGCGGTGTGGGAGCCGAGACGGACGGCGCTCCTGGAAGCGACGCCCGATGGCTTCAGCCTCTCGGACGCGAACGCCTTTGAGGGTCGCGCGGAGGTGACGAGGTACGAGCCGAACCGCGTCGAAGTGAGGACGGCGGCGGACGCGCCCTCCGTCCTCGTCCTCGCGGAGAATCATTATCCCGGCTGGCGCGCGGAGGTTGACGGTCGAGCGGTCGAGACGCTGCGCGTCAACTACAACCAGCGTGGCGTCGCCCTCCCGCCCGGCGCGCACGAAGTCCGCTTCGTCTATCGCCCGAAGTCCGTCCTCCTCGGCCTGCTCGTCACGCTCCTCACGGCGGCGGCGCTCGCGCTCTGGCGGCTGCGCCTGCTGCCCGAAGAAAAACTGCTGCGCCTCCTTTCTCGCTCCCCGAAGCGGCACGGGTGAAAGCACGTCTCTCAGTTCCTCAACTCAGTCTCACGGATAAAAAAAGAGGGCTTGCTCAGAATTTGAGCAAGCCCTCTTCAACTGAAACGTGGATGGCTTTTAGAACCGCGCGCGGTACTCGATGGAGTCAATGAAGGCTTTGACCATCTGGGCTTGGACAAAGTTCCCGTTGAACTCGTTGAGCTTGCCGAGCCAGAAGTTGTAGCCGCTGTGGTTCGTGTCCGGCCCCTGATTCGGGTTGCGCTTGAGGTAGCCGAAATATTGCGCGAGGACGAAAGCCTTGTTCTTCTCGGCGGCTTCCAGCGTCGCGTCCTCGGCCACCTTGCGGAGCACGCTCGCGCGGCCCGCGTTGTTGTTGCTCGCCGTCAACTCTTGGATGAGCGCCTGCCGCTCGCCCGCGTCGAGCGCGCCGCCCGTGTTCGCGTTGAGCTTCTCGACGAACTCCGTCGGCGTCATGCTCGAAGGGAACGCCGTGGTGAAGCGCGAGCGCGAGACGAACTCCTGCGCGAAGGCGTTCTTGTTGTTGTTGAGGCGTTCGGGCCAGCCCTGCGTGCCGACGATCACGTCCTGACCGATGCGGCGCGTGTCCGGCATGAACTCCTCGCGCGTGACGACGGGGACGGGGATGTTCGTCAGCACGCCGCCGATGGTCGCTTGCCCTATCGCGTCGCCGAAGGCCGCCTTGTAGATGCGGTGGACGAGGAAGCCCGACTCCTGATACTCGATGGAGAGGAAGAAGGCCGCCGAGACGTTAACGCGCTTGTTGTCAATGCAGGCGAGGTCGGGGCCGCAGGAGTTGATCTCGTTCTGCCAGAAGGCGAAGCCGCCCTGATCGGGGAAGCGCGAAAGGAAGTCCACGTACTGCTGCTGGACGAAGAAGTCCGTGTCGTCAATCGTAATCGGCTGGTTCGTGCCGGGCCGCAGGCGCAAGGGCTTGACCTTCGTGTTGCCGTACATCAACTCCGAAGGCAGCTTGTTGCCGTCCTCCGAGACGATGCGGAGTGTGGGCGCGCCCTGACTCTGCCCCAGCGCGGCGGCGGCGGTGAAGGCCACAAAGAGAACTGCAACGATAAACTTTCGCATGATGTGATGCTCCCCGTATTTCTTTCAGGCAGGAG
Source organism: Pyrinomonadaceae bacterium (assembly GCA_035761505.1). Lineage (GTDB taxonomy): Bacteria > Acidobacteriota > Blastocatellia > Pyrinomonadales > Pyrinomonadaceae > JAIVJM01. The sequence goes on along the minus strand of DASTQX010000009.1, from coordinate 7,307 downwards.
AAGTCTCGGCCACGAACCTTGATGCAAGGTGTCGTCTGTTATTCACGTCGGGAGCGGGGCTGCTCCCGTCACGACCGGAGTCAGTTTAGACAGCGCGCCCGGCGTTTGTCAAATTACAGAGCCGGAAGCTTTTGCGCCCGCCGCGAGGCCCGGAGCGGACACGTCTCGTCGAACCCTTTGGACGCTCCGAGGCGGCGGAAAGTTTACCTTTCACGGCTTCTTACAAAGAATTTTCCGCCCCCGAAATCGTCTTCACTCGACCCGGAGTTCGTGGCGGAGCGTGCCGGAGCCGAAGTCCTCGAACCACGCGACGTGTTCGGCCAGCATGTCGAACTCGACCGTGTAACGGCCCGGCCCTGCGGGCGCGCGGACGGCGAAGGAGAGTTCGACCGCTTCGCCCGGCTCCACGTCGCGCGGCAGGTGCGCGCGCCCGTAGTCCCAGAAGACTTCCTCCTCGTCGGCGCGCAGGAGGTGCGAGCCGAGGAGAATTGCGCCGCGCTCGTCCGGCGTCTCGCCGCGCGCGGGCCAGCGCGCAAGGCCGGTGTTCTCGGCGCGGACGCGGAAGAGTATCTCTTCCGAAGCGCGGGCGCGTTGCGGGCCTTCGACGAGGGCGAGCGAGGCGACGAAGTGATGGCGCACGTCGGTCGCGCGCTCTTCCGGCGGGCGAGTCTTGCGGCAGACGAGGACGGCGCGCTCGTTCCTGACCTCGACGGTCTCGACCTCGTCGAAGCCGACGTTGCGGAGCAGCGCGCGCAGAGCCTCCGTGCCGGGGAGGAACCAGTTGAAGACCTGCTCCTTCGCCTCCGGCGGGTTCTCGACGAAGGCGAGCGGGTGGAGGCGCATCTCGGCCTCGCCGAGCGGGTGCGTGAAGGACTCCGGCGTCCTTTCGGGCGGCATGATGGCCGTCTCGACGACGAGCAGTTCGCGCGTCACCTCGTAGAGATTTTCGAGCGCCAAGATCAGATGCTTGAGGTGATAAATCAGGCCGAGCGCGAGCGTGATGTCGAACTGCCCGACGGCGCGGCGGTTCAACTCGTAAACGTTCATCCGCCGGTACTCGATGTCGAGACCCAGCGCCTTGCGGACGAAGACGGCCTGCCGGACGTGCTGCCTCTGGCCGTCCACGCCGAGGACGCGCGCCGCCCCGCGCCGCTTCGCCTCGATGGCGTAGAAACCGGCGTTGCAGCCCACGTCCAGCAGCGTCCGGCCCCGCAAGTCTTCGGGGATGCACTTGCCGATGACGCCCCACGGCCCCGCCGGGTGGTCAACCGGCTCGCCCATCACGCTCTCGGTCTTCGTGTAGAGCCCGCCGCCGAGGTCTATGCGGTGGAACCACGGCTGCAAGCGCTCAAGCTCGGATAGGATTTCTTCTCTCTTCATCATCATCAATCAAGAGGGGGAAAGGGGGAAAAGGGGAAGAGGGTCAAAGGGCGAGAGCGAAACTAACGATTAGAATGACTCCTACTTCCTGCCCCTTTCCCTTTTACCCTTTTACCTTCTTCCCCCTTTCTTCTCTTCCTCGACCTTGAATCGCAGCGTGAGCGGTTCGGAGCCATGGGCCTCGAACCAGCAGACGTGCTGGTCAACGAGGTCAATCTTGAAGGTGTAAGTGCCGGGGCGTCGGGGCGCGCGGTACTCGATGCGGAAGTTGACGGTCTCGCCGGGCGCGACGGCGCGCGGGAGCATCGGCTCGCCGTGGAACTCGCTGACGAGGTCGCCCGCCTCTTCGTCAGAGACGCGCACGGCGGGCATGACGATTCCGGCGCGCACGGTCTGGCCCGTGAGCCAGAGCGTGTCGCCGGTGTTCTCGGCGGCGAGCGCGAGCGAGAGAGTCTCGCCGGGCGCGACGCTCGCGGGCGCGGGCTCGCGGAGTGTGAAGCGCGCGCGCAAAAGGCGCGGGCGGCGGCTGTCGGGCACGGTCGAGGCCGGTGCGCCTTCGGCGACTTTCTTGCAGGTCAGGTAGTGATAGTTGGTCGCCAGAGTCTTCATCGGCAGGCGGTCGCCTTCGAGCATCTCGCGCTCGAAGAGGCCGTTGACGCTCACGTAGTCGCCGACGACGGCGAAGCCATGCTCTTCCAAAAGGCCGCGCAGGTAGTCGTAGGCGAAGGGCGATTCGAGCGTGCGGAACTCGCGCATCACGCCGCGCAACTCTTCCTCGCTGGCGGAACCGGCGGGCGGTCGTTCGCCTTCGAGGATGAAGAGCAGGCCGCCCATTTCGAGCATCGCCGAGAGGTTGCGGATGACCGCGCGCTCGTCCTCGAAGTGGTGGAGCGAGTCGTAGCAGACGGCGGCGTCGAACTTCTCACGAAGCGGCGCGGCCTCGATGTCGTGCACCTCGAAGGTGCAGCGCAAAGGCGTCTCGTGGTCGACGCCATAGGGGACGCGCGCGACGCGCTCGCGCGACATCTCGACGAGCGCGGGGCTGATGTCAATGCCGCAGACTTCGTAGCCGAGGCGCGCGAAGTATTCCGAGAGCCAGCCCGACCCGCAGCCCACGTCGAGGACGCGGCTCGCGGGCGGGAGCGCGAGCGCCTGCGCCATGTTGGCGAAGTCGCAGAAGTGGCGGTGCGAGTCTTCGTCGAGTCCTTCGCCCTTGTACTTCGAGAGCTTGTGCGCGAGGTTGTAGAAGGGCTTGGTGCGGAGATGATGACGGCGCTCTTCGCTCAGCAGGCCGAGGTATTCGACCGCCGCGCGCTTGTAGTCCACGCCCTCGATCTTCGGCAGACGCCCCGCCGTGGGAGTTGTTGAAGGAGCCGCTGATTCGCCTCCGTCGTCGAGGTCGGCGGGTTCGGCTCGCGGTTTGTGGCCGTTGCCGTGCGGGGGAGGGGCGGCTTGCTCGAAAAGGCTCGCGGGCGCGAGGGCGTCGAGTTCGGTGGCGACGCCGCGCAGGAGGTCTTCGTCGCCGGGGCCGAGGCCGAGCAGAGACAACTCAGCCGTGACGCCGCCCACGAGGCGACGGCGCGGGCGGCGGGAGACGACTTCGCCGATGAAGTCGAGATAGCGGGCGGCGCTCCGGCTCGCGTCGTGCGCGGCGAGCGCGTGGCGGCGGGCGTTCTGGCCGATGCGCCTTCTCAAGTCTTCGTCTTCGATGAGGCGTTTGAGGTATTCAAAGAGGAGCGCGTCGGCGCACTCGTCCGGGTCAATCTTGACGACGCAATCGCCGGGCAGTTCCGCGTACCAGCCGACGTTGGAGACGACGCTCGTGACTCCGGCGGCCATGATGCGGCAGAGGCTCGCGCTCGTCTCGCCGACGGTGCGCTCGCGCATGTTGAGCGCGATGTCAGTCTCTCTGATGCGGCGCTCGAACTCTTCTAAAGAGACGTGGCCCGTGACCTCGACGCGCTCCTCCATCCCGTATTGCTGAACGAGGCCGCGCACGTCGAAGAAGGAGTTGGGGTCGCCGACGAGCGTGTAGCGGAAGTCGTGCGTCTCTTTGAGCGCGGCGAGCGCGCGGAGCGCCTGCTCGATGCCTTTGCCCGGCGTGATGAGCCCGAAGTTGGCGACGCGGACGGGGCCGCTTCTTTCGCGTCTCGAAGAATCTTCGCCTTCGACTTCGGCGGGCGGGCGGACGGGCATGTCAATGTGTCTGACGGGGATGCCGGGCGCGAGCGCGTTGAAGCGCGCGCGGCCCCACTCGGAATGGACGACGATGGCTTCCGCCGAGGCGGCGAGGCGACAGTTGAGGGGGAAGTCTAAGGGGCGCGCGACCATCGCGGGCGTGCCGCCGCGCGCGAGCGCTTCCGAAGCCTCGCGCCGCGCCGCCGCGCCGTGGCAGGCCGCGACCTCTTCCAAGTAGAGGCGCGCGTCGCCGCGCTCGCGCGCGAGGCCCAGAAAGAAGTCCTGCAAGGCGAAGTCGTGGAAGACGACGACGCCGGGATGCGCCCTCATCACGTCGAGCATCCCGGCGTGGTAGCGGTGGTCGTTCCCCATGTGGTAGATGAGCGCGTCGTATTCGTCCAACGACTCCAAGACCGAAGGGTCGCGCCGGTAGTCGTGACGACGGAAGCGCGCCCGCACCCACTCGCTCGAAGGGCGGAAGCCGTCCACGAACAGCGTCACGTCGGCCCCCGCGGCGAGGTGCGGCAGAAGCTCTTCGCTGTAGTCCGAAATCCCCGAACGCTGCGGATTCAGAGGGCTGAAGTAAGCGAGTCTCATAAGACAAGGGGTCAAAGGGAAAGAGGGAAGAGGGTCAAAGGGACGAGGGGAAACGGCGCAGGGTAAACGTGAGAGGCCGGACGACACGCGGTCGGTTCGCTCTTTCCCTTTGACCCTTTTACCCTCTTCCCCTTTTAACCCCTTCTCCTTGTCCCCTTTCCTTTCATCGAACCACCGTCACCTTGACCTTCGCGGTCGGCGAGCCTTTGTCGAGGAACCAGCCGACCTGCTCCTGGATGATATCTACTTCGAGGATGTATTCGCCGGGCGTCTTGGGCGCGGTGATTTGGAGCGGCACTTCGGCCTCTTCGCCGGGCGCGAGGTCTTTGGGCAGGCCGTAGCGCCCGTCCATGTCCGTGACCTTCTCGTTGTTCTCGGCCTTCAGCCAGCGGTTCCCGGCGGCGAGGTAAAATTTATTGTCGGAGCTGGTGTTGAACTCCGCGCCGCGCGCGTACCACTGCACGTCGCTCGCGTTCTTGACTTTGACCTGCACGGTCTCCTTCTGCCCGGCGCGGAGTTTCGCGGGCGGGTCGGCGAGCGTGATCTCGGCCTTGAAGCCGTTGTCGGGGAGCGCCTTCGGCGTTGACCTCGCGGCCTCGCGCGCGGCGGCCTCGTCGGCGGCGCTGGAGTTGGCGTTCGCGCTGTTGGCGTCGCGCGGGCGCTCGCCGCCGCCGCACCCGGCAGCCGCGAGCGCGCACAAGACGAGGCTCGAAACGATTAAAAGTTTTCTGAGAGACATCTTCGATACGTTCCTTTCCGTGTTCATTCGCTGGGACGTGAGCGACGCGCGCGCGCCGGGCCGTTCGCACGCTTCGGACTTTTACGGCTCGACGCTCACGCGCAACTTTAAGGTCTGTGAGCCCTTTTCGTGAAACCACGCGACGCCCTCGTGGACGAGGTCTATTTCGAGGACGTACTCGCCGGGCGTCTCCGGCGCGTTGACGACGAGCGCCATCGCGGACTCTTCGCCCGGCGCGAGGTCTCTGAGCATCGCGGTGCGCCCGTCCATGTCGTCGAGCATCTTCAGAGAGGCCGCGTCGAGCCAACGGTTCGCAAGGTTCACCTGAAACCTTCCGTCGTCGCGCGCGCGCGCGGGCCAGACCGAGCCGCCGAGGTTTCGGATGCGGAACTGAAGCGAGGCTTTCTCACCGGCCTTCAACTTTGAAGGCGGGGCCGCCGTCGAAATCTCGGCCCGGTAGTCGCGCGCGGGGAAGGGCGCTCCCGCCCAGAAGTCGCCGGAGGCGTCGAGGCTCGCGGCGCGCGGCGAGACTTCAAAGAGCATGAGCGTCGTCGGCGAGAGCCTTGAGAAGAAAGGCACGGGGACGGCGCGCGCGCGCACGACTTGCAGCCCGCGACTTTCGAGCAGCGAGCGCGCCGCGTCCGCCTCTTCGGGGAACGAGAGCGAGAGCATGCGCTTCGCTCCCGCCGCGCGGATGGTCTTGACGTAAAGCTCTCGGCCCGCGCGCGTGGCGAAGTATTCCTCGTGGCGCGCGCCGACGACGGGCGCGCGGTCGTTCAAGAGGACTTCGATGCCGCTCGTCTTCATCCCGCTCTCGATCCAGACCTCCGCGCCGTCGAAGACCGCCGCCTGACCCGTCGAGAGGAAGCCGTCGAGCGAGCGGTCGCGCAAAAACTCTCGTCCCTCGGCGAAGTACGCGCGCGGGTTCTTGAAGAAGGTCGGGCGCATGCTCCACTCGTGCGTCGAGACGTAAGAGGCGGCGAGCGCCGCTTGCGCGAAGAGCGCCGCCGAAAGAAGCGCCGCCGCGACCGTCCTCCACGAAAGCGAAGGGCGCGCGACGCCTCGCAGCAGCACCAAGACGAGCGCGACCAAGACGACGCCCGACAGCAGTTCAAGGAAGAGTCCGTAACGGCTGTAGCCCATCCCGGCGATGCTCCACAAAAGCGAGCCGGAGAGCATCAGCACGCAGAGCATCCGCAGGCGGCGGTCGCCGCGCGCGATGATGAGCCCGCAGATGGCGGCCACGAAGCCGAGCGAGAGGCGGCCCGAATAGACGGCCAGCTCCGAATGTCTCGACGGCTCGAAGAAGGCGACGACCGGCCACGCCAATTTTTCCCACACGCCCGTCGGCCCCCAGCGCGTGTCCCAACCGCTATTCTCCGGCCAGAAGGGCGACTTAAAGAGGCCGTTGAAGACCGGAAAGACGGGACTCCCCGTCAGTTTGTAGAGGTAGATGCTGAACGGCAGGAGCGGCGCGACGAAGGCCGCGAGCGCGAGTCCTACGGCCTTCGGCCACTCCTTCGGCGCGAGCCGGCGACGGCCCCACAGCGCGCGGTACGCGCACGCGAGCGCGAGCGGCAAAGCCACCACCGCGTTCGTCAGCTTGAACGCCACCGCCGCGCCGAGCAGGAAGGCGATGCGCGCCGGAAGAGTGCGCCGCGCCGCGACGCCTTCGTCGTCCATCAGCAGGATGAGATAAGTCGCTTCGAGCAACAACGGCACGGCCAGAAGGTCTGTCATGTAGTTGTTAATCTCGAACAGCGCGTGCTCGGCCATCAAGACCAAGAGCACGCACGCCGCGCGCGTCCACACGCCTTCGACGAAGGGGCGCAGGATTCGGTCGGCGATGCGCGCGGCCCAGAGCGCGGCGAAGAGATTAACAATCGTCCCCAGACGATAGCCGAGCAAGTGTCGCGCGAGCGCCGTCAGAGTGTCCGGCGCGGGGTTGTAGGGCGCGGGCGTCGGGAAGAAGTCGCCGGGCGCGTAGAGCATCCCCGCGAGCGAGCGCTCGCCGTGCAGCAGGCGGTAGTTGAGCACGTCGAAGGACGTGTCGGGGAAGGCCGCGCGCAGTGCATAGATGAAGAGGAGCGGCAACCCCACCACCAACCAGAACTGACGGCCCGCGCGCCCGGACTCGGAGGGCTTCGTCGCCGCGTAGGCGTACCACGCGAGCGCCGAGAGCGCGACGCTCAGAATCCAAGCCGCCGCGTTGTGCTCGACGACCCAAAAGTACTGCCGCGCGAAGGTCAGCAGATAGAGGAAGACGAGCGCGTCGCCGAAGTCCGCGCGCCGGAGCGCGCCCCGCACACGGAGATGCGCGCGCGGCCCTTCCGCCGCCGTCGTCGTAGCGTCGAGAGTCCCCATCATTCTTTATCGAAGACTCCGGTCGGGGCCGCCTCTCGCTCCGGCGTCT
>DASTQX010000008.1:0-5661 GCA_035761505.1 Pyrinomonadaceae bacterium | reverse complement strand
CGGTGTTGCGGTCGGCGTAAGAGGCGAGGTGCTCGATGAGCAGGCGCGAGGATTCCTCCAACCTCTTCGCCTCGTGCGCGGCCCACGCGAGTTCAAACTGCGCGCCCGCGACTTCGGGCTCGCCGGGGAAGGACTCGACGGCGAGGCGGTAGAAGCTCGTCGCCTCGAAGTTGTTCTTCGCGTCGCGCGCGGCGATACCTGCGGCGGCGGCGGCGCGCTTCGTCCAATCACTTTGCGGGAAGGCGCGCAGCATCTCCGAGAGCGTCGAGCGCGCCACGTCCCACTGCCGCGCGCGCGCGTAGTGCTGCGCGAGATAGTGGAGCGCCTCGGCGCGCGTCTCGCCCGCCGAAGTCGGGACGGCGGTCAGAGAAGAGATCGTCTCCGGCGCGCGGCGCGCGTGGAAGGCGGCTATCCCCCGGCGCAAGCGTGACTCCGGCGTGGCCGTCGCGGTGAAGCGACCGAAGGCGTCTTCATAAGCGCCGACCGCTTCGGCGTAACGCTTCGACTGGAAAAGTTTTTCCGCGCGCGTCGTGGCCTCTTCGGCGGTGGCGGGCGCGTTGGTCGAAGAGAGGCGGCTGAAGGCGGCGGTCGCTTCCCCGTCGGTCGTGACCGTCCCGTTCGCGTGGAAGTAGAGGCGGCGATAAGCGGCGAGCGCGCGCAGGGAGTCGCCCGCCTGCTCGTAAGCCTTCGCCGTCAGCAGGAGCGCGTCGCGGTCGTCGGCGTCGGCGAGTCGCTTCAAGGCGAGGGGGACGCCCGCGCCTTGCCCGTCCTGCGCGAGCAACTGCGCGGCGCGCAACGCGGCCTCACGCGCGCGCAGGGAATCAGGATAGTCGCGCACCAACTCTTCAAGCGCCGCCCGCGCCTCGACCTTCCGGCCCGTCTTCTCCAGCGCGTCGGCCCGCAGCCAGAGCGCGTAGTCTCCAATCGCCGTCTGACTCTTGATGTCTCTCGAAGAGAGAAGCGAGGCCGCGCCCGCGAAGTTGTTCGACGCGGCGCGCAGACGCGCCTGAAGGACGAGCGCGAGAGCGCCCGCGCGCGTGCCCGCGTGTTCCGAGGCGAGTTGCGCGACCGTCGCTTCGGAGGGCGACGCGCCGCCGCGCGTGAGCGAGCGCAGGCGGTCGAAGGCGGCGGGCTCGTCGCCGCGCGTCTGCGTGCGGCAACTGGCGACGACGAACGGCAGCGCCGCCGCGCCCGCGAGCGAAGCGCAGAGGGCGACGACGAAGGTGAACTGGCGGCGGTTGAAATGATTCCTCAAGGCGCTCTTCTTTCTTCTCGCCGTCCGTCCGGTCGGACGCGCGACGGGTCGGGATGTTAAGGGGGGAGAAGGATTATAAACTCAACGCATCCGCAAAAGGGAAAGTAAACGCGCCGTTGGATGCGAGACCGCGCGCGCACGGTTCGCCCGGAAACAGTTCGGCCACCGACTCTGCTGGTTCGCGCCCCCGAAAAACTTCGGGACAGGAGGGCGCGGCGGAAGAGTGCCGGTGGCCGTTGGTGTCTTCAGGCCGAGACGGAAGCGCCGGGGTAGCCTTCGCCGAGGCGCGACGAGTCGCCGCCCGCGAGCATGTTGACCAGCTCGTGATGGAAGTAGTCGTAGCGGCCCGAAACTTCTGGCCGGACGCGCTTGTCGTACATCTGGCGCGAGCGGTCAATGTCTTCGCGCAGCCGGTTGTAGAGGTCGCCCGCGTCCACGCCTTCGCGCACCTTCTGCTCGTTGTAGAGCTTGATCTCGGAGACGAGCAGGCGGGCGAAGCGGCGGGCTTCGTTGTGGTAGCGCTTCTCCTCTTCGCCGACCTCGACGGGGAACTCCATGTCCGCCGCGCCGTAGCGACGCGAAGCGCCGAGCGGCGAGACTTCGGGCGCGCGCGCGGGCTCGGCGGGCGTCGGCGGCGTCTCGATGGAAGGCGTGCCGGAATATTCGGCGCGCCCGCCCCAACTCTCGGCGGGCGCGGGCTCAGCCGCGCTCTCGACGGACGCCGGAGGCTCTGAGTATGAAGGCTCCGGCTGCGCTTCAAAGGTCTGCGGCGGCGCTTCAAAAGATTGAGGTGGCGAGTCGAAGCCCGCCGACTGCGCCTCGAAATCGGCGGCGACGGGCTTGGCCTCGTGCGCGGGCGGCGGCTCGTAAGTCTCTGCGGGAGCCTCAGCCGCTTCGTCGCGGGCGGGCTCTTGCGCCGTCTCGTGTGCCGTCGCCGAGGCGGAGGCGGCGGGCGTGTTGCGGCGCGCGGCCAGAAGCTCGACCGACATCCCGGCGACGCGCACGAGCGTCTCCAATGCTTCGAGATTGACCGCGCCCGCGTCCTGACCGGCGCTGTCGGCGTAGAGCACGGCGACGGCCTTCTCGCGCGCGACCATCGGGATGGCGACGACGCGCTGCGGCGGCTCGTCGCCGAACTTCCCGTAGAGTTGATGATCCTCGCCGTGCGCGCCGGGGCTCCCGCTCCAGGAGGAGCGCGTCCGCACCACTTCGCTGACGAGCGTGTCGGAGGTGAGCGGCATCGAGATTTCGCGCACCGCGTCGTCGCCGACCGTGCCTTCCAAGCCGCGCGCGCGCCAGCCCGTCGCGCGGTCGTTCTTGACGACGAAAAAGGCGATGCGCGGCGCGAAGCTCACCGCGCGGTTGACGAGCGCGCTGAGGATGTCGGCCTGCGTGTGCTGCGCTTCGAGGTCGTCAATGGCCGCCTTGATGATGGCGATGTCGGAGGAGGCGCGCGCGCGCGAAGACTCGGCGGCGGCGGCCTCGATCCCGGCGTTGTGCGCGCCGCGCAGGTGCTCGGCGATGGCGACGGCCACCGAGGCGTCCGTCTGCGCCGCGCCGTCCATGCGCTCTAAGAGCCGCGTGAAGGCTTCGTTGAACTGGCTCTGGAGGCGCGCGACTTCCTCCTGCAAACCGCTCAGGCGACCGTTGACGTAGCTCTCAATGTCTGCGCGCAAGCTCTGTTCCAAGTCTCCGCTGGACACCGTGTCTCATCTCCTTCGCTGCTGTGGTGTGTGCGCTTCGGGACGAAGCTGAAGTTGACCGGCATGACGGGGGGTCACCCTTCCGAAGTGAAGTTCTCCGGTCAAGATTTGCGAGTCGCTTGAAGAAGCCCGAAGCCTTCGCGGCGACGGCGTTCGGATTATGGACGCCCACGCGGAACGGTGTCAAGAGACTGTTTCCCGGACGCTTAGCGCGTCGCGCCGTCGGGCGTCGCGGCGGGCGCGAAGTGCGCCGCGCGCGCCTCCGAAGCCGGGGCGTCGCGCGTAAATGTGTGTCGGCGGTCGCACTTAGCGCGCGGCCCCGCGCGCCCGCCGGATTTGACTCGGCCCGACCGCTCGCGATATAACGGCGCGTCGAGTCTCCCCCTTCAACTCCGACGCCGGAAGAGTGCGCCCGGCCTCCGGCGGGAAGCGGGGGAGGGGCGAGGATGAAAAGCGGAGAGACTTCGGGAGAGGTCTGCAAGCGAGGTTAAGCCCGACGAAGATGCCCGCCCAAAGCATACTCATCGCCGACGACTACGACGACAACCGCGAACTCCTGCGGCTGATGCTGGAGACCGAGGGCTATCGCATCCGCGAGGCGCGCGACGGCCTCGAAGCCGTGGACGCGGCGCGCGACGAAGTACCCGCGCTCGCGCTCATTGACCTCTCAATGCCCGTGCTCGACGGCTGGGGCACGCTCCGCGCGCTGCGCGCCGACGAGCGCACGCGCCACGTCCCCTGCGTCGCCGTCACCGCCTTCGCCAGCACTCAGGATCGCCAGCGCGTCCTCGAAGCGGGCTTCGACGCCTACATCTCCAAGCCCTACAGCGCCCGCGCCCTCATCGAGCTGGTGCACAGCCTCATGCAGAAGGAAGTCCAGCCGGACGGCCAGCACGAAGGCCAACGGGCGAGCGCCCCCGCCGCCGCCAACCTCATCGTCAACAACAACCCGGAACCGGAGCCGCAGGCGTGACGCCAGACGAAGACGCGCTGCCGACGCCCGGACAGATTCTCGTCGCCTTCGAGAAACTCTTCGGCGGCGGTCGCGGCGTCGGGCGTTTCGCCCGTTCCGGCCTCCGCCACATCGAACTCGCGGGCGGCTCCGTCCTCGTCGAACAGAACCCGAAGAAGAAAAGCGAGTGGGCTGAACTCGCCCGCGCGGGCCGCCGCGTCGCGTGGCTCCTCCGCGACGGCGAATACCTCGCCCGCGTCGTGGACGGCGAAGTCGTCATGCTCGACTAAGAGCCCATTCACGGGAAGGCAAAGTAAAAAGACCCTGCTCCCTCACCGTGGGCGATGCCTCACCCCTTCGTGCTTCTTCACGCTTGGTAACTTGGCAGGTAGGTCTAACTCGTCATCAATCAAAGCCTCAACATAGACGTTCGCAACGCGGGCATATCGTAAGAGGACGGGCAGCGACGGCTCACGCCTCCCGGTCTCGAACTGTGAGACGTAGTGCCGATATCCGCTCTCACCTAACCCGATGCGGTTGAGCATTTCGCTCTGTGACAGGCTAAGGGCGGCGCGTATCTGAAGGAGCTTTCCGGCAAGCCTCTCTGGACGTTCGCGTGCGCTGCCCATTAGGATTTACCTCCCGATGGACGCACGTGCGCCTTGCTTCTAGTCACAACAATGACTAGAATGTTCCCGCCGCTTGATGTCGCCAAAAGTCCTCGCGGTCTTTTCTTGGCGACGCCCATCACTCGGGAGTGAGAGAGTCAAGCATCCGGTCGTTGCCGTTTTTCAAAGACTAGAACGCGCGGGAATATATCACAGATGGCCCTCACCATCCTTTACGCGGAAGATCATCGTGTAGTCGCGGAGGCCGTCAAAGACACGCTAGAGGCCGAAGGCTGGTGCGTGGCGATGTGTTTTGACGGGGCCGTAGCACTCACACGGTTGGCGGGGGAGTCCAGATACAGCCTTCTGATATTCGACAACCATCTGCCAAACATCAACGGGCTGGAACTAGTGCGCTACGCGCGGCGGCTTCCGCACCGTCAGCGCACGCCGATAGTGATGCTCTCGGCCAGTGAAGGGGCCGCAGAGGCGAGAGAGGCGGGGGCGGACGCGTTCTTAAAGAAGCCGCAGGACGTGGGGCTGTTAGTCGCGACGGTCAGAAGTCTGATTAAGCGTGGGGCGTAGAGGGTGACGCTCCCGCTCGCACGCTCGCCGTTAGGCAGGGGCGGGCTGTGCGCGAGGGGCCGCGTATGCGGGGGGCGTATGCGCGGCCTCGCCGTGTCTAGTGAAGAAAGTGAAAGCCCCGCTCGGTTGAGCGGGGCTTTGCTACTATCGGTCGCTCTTCAACATTGGTACACTCGTTGGTCACGACTAGACCGACAGCCAGCACAGTGTACACCGAAATGCGGCAGTTCGTGAGTTCTCACCACTTGGGTTTATCAAGTGCATAATTCCCTTACTTTTGCCTTCCCTTACGCGCGGCGTTCGAGGATGAGGAGGGCGATGCCGCGCAGGAGCGTGGTGTCGGCCCCGACGGTCGAGAGCGCGGCGCGGGCGTCTTCGTAAACTCTGCGCGCCCGTTCGCGCGCGGCTTCCAGCCCGTAGAGCGCGGGGTAAGTCGCCTTGCGCGCGCGCGCGTCCTTACCGGGCGTCTTGCCGAGGTCTTCGGCGGTCGCCGTCACGTCGAGCAGATCGTCCGTAATCTGGAAGAGCAGGCCGAGGTCGAAGGCGTAGCGCGCGACC
>DASTQX010000007.1:0-5266 GCA_035761505.1 Pyrinomonadaceae bacterium | reverse complement strand
GAGCGGTGAGCAGTAAGCAGTTCTTCTGCTTCTACTGCTCACCGCTCGCCGCTTACTGCTTACTGCCTATGCTCTTCGGACTCGACGCCATCCCCCTCACAGAGCCGCGCGCGGGCGTCGGGCACTACACGTTCGAGCTGGCGCGCGCGCTCGCCGAAGCCTCGCCCGAAGACGAGTTCGAGCTTGCTTACCCTTCGACTTATCCGCCCGTCGAACAGAGCCACGGCCAAACGCTTCTGACCGAAGAGCCCGCCGGAGCGCTCCCGCAAAATTTAAAGTTCGCGCGCGTCGCGGTCGGCCCCCTCGGTCGTCACTGGTGGTCTGTGGGCCTGCCGCGTTACGCCTCGCGGCGTGGCTTCGCGCTCTTCCACGGGACGAACTACGAAGTGCCTCTGTGGAAGCCGTGCGCGCGGGTCGTCACCGTCCACGACCTCTCTCTGCTGCTCCTGCCGGAGACGCACGAGGCCCGGCGCGTCCGGCGCGCGCGCCGCCGCCTGCCGCTCATGGCGCGCGCGGCGGAAGCCTGCATCACCCCGACCGAGAGCGTGCGCCGCGAAGTCTGCGAGCACCTCGGCCTCTCGCCCTCGAAGGTCTTCGCCGTGCCGGAGGCCGCCCGCTCCGTCTTCCGCCCGCTCGCGTCCGAGGCGACGAAAGAGGAGCGACGACGCCTCGGCATCGGCGAAGACTTCCTCCTCGCCGTCGGCACCGTCGAGCCTCGCAAGAACCTTCAAACGCTCGTCCGCGCGTTTGAAGAGTTTGCGCGCGCGCGCCCCGCGAGCCCTTTGCAACTCGTCGTCGTCGGGAACAAAGGCTGGCTGAGCGACCCTCTCTTCGACGGCCTCAACCGCTCGCCCTTCAAAGACCGCGTGCTCTTCAAGGGCTACGTTTCCGACGAGACTCTGCGCGCGCTCTACTCTTCGTGCCGCGCCTTCGTCTATCCCTCGCTCTACGAAGGCTTCGGGCTGCCGCCGCTCGAAGCGATGGCGTGCGGCGCGCCCGTCGTCGCAAGCCGCATCCCCAGCCTCAAGGAAGTGACGAATGATGCGGCGCTCCTCTTCGACCCGAAGGACTCGGATGAACTCGCGCGCCATCTCGTCAATCTCCTCGAAGACGAAGGCGCGCGCCGAACTCTCTCCGCCGCCGGTCTCCGACGCGCCGGAGAGTTTTCGTGGGCGCGCACGGCGCGGATGACGCTCGACGTTTACGCGGAGGCGTTGAAAGGCGCGGGAAGGAGAACTCGCTCGTGAGCGTGAAGGGCGGTGAAGAGTTGAACGCCGGGGCGGAAACCGCGCGCGGAGGTTGGCGGCGCGCGGCGGCTTGGGCGCGCTCGCGCTCTTTGGAGTTGTCGCTTCTGCTCTCGCTGTGGTTCCTCTACGGCTGCGCGATCAACGCGGCCAACCTCGAAGCGTTCAACTTGCAGCAGGCGGGCGTTGAGGCTCTGGCCGAGCGCGGGCAGTTCTCGCTCGAAGGCTCGACGCTTCGGAGGTTTCAAATCAAGGTCTATCGAGACGGCGACAAGCCTTTCGGCGACACGTTCCTCTACGAAGGCCGCCAGTATGCGGCGAAGCAGCCCGGCCAGTTCATGGCCGGGGCCGCCATCTACTCCGCCTTGCGCCCGCTCGGCCTGAGCTACGCGACCGACTACCTGCTCGCGGCGGCGCTCGTCACCTTCTTCACGGCCTCGCTCGTCACGGCAGCCGCCGCCCTCGCCGTCTTCTGCGCGGCGCGCGAGCTTATTGCGTCGCCCCCGGCGCGCGCGTGGCCGCTCGCCTGCGCGCTCGCCTACGGGCTGGCGACGACGGGCTTCGCCTATTCGGGCGTCGCGCACCACGACCAGATCGCTTCGGGCTACTTGATGATTGCCTTCTGTCTCGCCGTCAAGCTCGCGCGCGGGCGGTTCGAGGGGCGGGGCGCGAAAGCGCTGCTGCTGGCCGCGTGCGCGGGACTCCTGCTCGGACTGGCGGTCACGACCTCGATGCTGACGGCTGTGCTCGCGTGCGTCGTCGGTCTGTATCTGGTCGCGTCGTGCGGTCGGTCAGCCCTCGTGCCGTCGCTCGCGGGTGCGGCGGTCGGGGTCGCGCCACTGCTCATCTACAACGCTTTGGCCTTCGGGAACCCCTTGCTGCTGGCGAACGTCGCGGGCGGTTACACGGACACTTACTTGCGCCTCGACCTCGACGACCTGCCAGGCAAGGTGAGCATCTACGCCTCGGCCCTCACGGCTTACGCGCCGGTCTTCTGGGCGGGATTGTTGGGGCTCGCGTTCTTCCCGCGTGAGTCGCGGCGCGAGCGACTCGTCGTCGTCGCCGTCGTCGCGTTGCTGTTGGTTCAGGTGCTCAACATTGATTCCGACGGCGGCTGCCAGTATGGCCCCCGTTATCTTCTGCCGGGGATGCCGTTCGCGTGCCTCGGCTTGGCGGGCTTCGCGCATCTCCGCGCCGGGGCGTCGAGGCTCGCGGCGCTCGTCGTCGTCATCCTCGCCGCTTCGTTCTCGCTCTTCGTCAACGCGGTCGGAGCCTTCTGCGGCGCGATGTACTGCACGCCTGAAGCGTTCGCGCCGCGCCATTACCTGTCCATGCTCGGTCGCGGCGAGTGGGCCGCGCTTCCTCTGGCGGCTTGGCTCGCCCTGCCGCTCGCGGCCTCTGCGGCGTGGCTGGCGCGCGCGGCCTTCAAGCGCGGAGTTACGGCGACGGAAGAAAAAATCGAGTTGACTCCGGACTCCGCGCTTTAAGTTTCAGTCGAACCAGCCGGGCTCGACCTTCAAGGGCAGCCGGAGCGTCTTTGACCCTTTCGGGCCGAACCAAGAGACGCCCTCTTGGAGCATGTCGAGTTCGAGGAGGTAGTCGCCCGCGTGCTTCGGCGTGTTGACGACGAGCCGCAGTTCGGCCTCCTCGCCGGGGCCGAGGTCTCGGAGGAGCGCCGCCCGCCCGTCGTCGTTCGTCAAGACGCGCCCATCCGCGTCGAGCCAGTGGTTGCCGAGACTCACCTGAAACTTTCCGCCGCTGCGCTCGCGCGCGGGCCACACCGCCGGGCCGAGGTTCTTCACCCAGACGCGCAGCGTGACTCTCTCTCCGGCCTGCGCCCGCGAAGGCGCTTCGGGCGCGCGTATCTCCGCGCGGAAGCCCTCTTCGGGGAGCGGCGCGCGCGCGCGCGGCGGCGCGTCGGCGACGTAGAGCGTGTAGGGCTCGCTTGCGACGACGACGCGGCAGCGCGGGCAGTTCTCTTCGGTGGTGATGACGAGCGCGCCGGCCGGCGGCGGCGCGTCGGGCGCGAGGCGCGAGAACTCCGCGAGCGGCACGCCTCGCAGCGTCGCGTACCAGTAGGACTGGATGTAGCCGGGAATCGCCAGCGCGTCGGCGATGTAGATGGGCCTCTGCGGCGAGGCGAGCGCCGCCGGGAAAATCTTTCCCCGGAAGCCCGCGTCGAAGAGGTGCGTGCGACGCGGCGAGCGCCCGTGCGCGTGATACTGCCACTGAAAGACCGAGCCCTGCGCGACCGTCAGCAAGACGATGAAGAGGAGCGCCGCGCGCCGACGCTTCGCACTCTCGCCTTCGCCGAGGAGCCACGCGAAGGCCGGAACGCTCAGCGTGAGCAGGAAGACCGGAACCGCCGAGAGTCGCAGCATGTGGAAATACTCGTTCGTGAGCGAGGCAGGCACGACCGACGCGGCGAGGCCGTAGAAAACGAACAGCCACCAACGCCTCGCCTCGCCTCGCCTGATGCGCCTCACGGCGAGCCACGCGCCCGTGAGGGCAGTGACGAACGTTCCCGTCAACAAGACCCCGACGCCGTAGATGCTCGCAATCTGATTCACGTTCGGGTCACCCGTCAAGAGCATCCGCCGCACGTCGAGATTGCCGAAGTAACGCTTCACGAACTCCCAAGCGATCTCCGCGTAAGTGCTCTCCGGCGTGACGTAGGTGATGACCTGAAACCTGCCCGTCAGCGCGCCGGGGTTCTCCTGCGCGTAGAGATAGAGCGGCACGAGCGCGAGCGCGTAGAGGAGCCACACGCGCGGCACGTCGAAGGGGCGCGCGCGCGTCCAGAAGACGGCGAGGCCGAGCGCCAAGAGCGGCCCCAGCAGGCGACCGATTGAGTAACTGTAAGTCAGCAGCGCGAGCGTCGCCGCGAGGCACGCCGCGTCGCCCCAAGTCCAGCGCGGGCGCGACGCCGAACGCCGCACGCACAGCAGAAAGAGCGCGACCGCGAAAGGATACATCGCCACTTCAATCACGACGCGGCTTAGCTCAAACAGCCACGGCGTCAGGAGCGCCGAGAGCGCGACGAGGAGCCCGACTTCCCGCCGCCGCGAGACGCGCAACGCGAGCAGGCCCAGAACCAGAGCGGCGGCGACGCCGCACGCCGCGCTCAAAAGTCGCGCCGCCGCGATGCTCGGCCCCGTGACGCCGTAGATGGCGGCGAGCAGATAAACATAGACGGGGTTCTTGTAGTCGCCGAAGCAGCGGAAGAAGAGCGGCCAGTGCGTCCCGTGCTCGTCGCGCCCCGTCGTCGAGATGAGATGCGCGTTGTAGGCGATGGAGGATTCGTCAATGTAGAAGCCCGGCGGGTTATGGGACACGTCCGCCGCGTAGAGCGCGAGGCCGAAGACGGCGACGGCGAGGAAGGCGAGCGCCGTCCTCCTCCTCCTTCTCAGTCCCGCGCCGTGTTCGTCTTTGGGATTGGTCATCCGTCGAGAGAGAGCCTTCTTTCCGTCCCTCAATCATTCGCGCTCGCGGAAGAGGTAGATGGAGCCGCCGATGACGGCCTCCGGCGTGCGCCGCCGGTAAGCGTCGAAGAGGTTCAGGCGCGGGTCTTCCGCAGGCCCGGCCCCACTCGTCAACGCGCCGGGCACGGTCGAGCCGTTGAGGAAGCTCGCCCCGACGGCGACGTAGCGCGTCTCAGGCAAAGCCGCCGCGTTCGGCGCGAGCAGGTCGAGGTTCTCGACGCCGTAATACCTGAGCGCGACGAAGCCGCCGAGCGTCGCCGCGCGCACGCGCGTCTCGCCGCGCGAGCGCAGGTACTCGGCGAGGCCGCGGTTGTCGTCGCCCCACTCGACGTTCGAGTCCGAAAGTAACTGCCAGCCCGGTCGCCCCACCGCGAGTTGGTTCATGTAAGGCATCTGGTCGGGGTAGGCGCGCACCGCCTCGATGCCGACCCACGCCAGCAGCGCGAGCGCCGCCGCCCTCCGCGCGCGCGCCGAAGCTAACAGGCGGTCTAGGAGCGCCCCGCCCATGATGAACAGAAAGGGAAAAGCGGGGAGGTAGTA
>DASTQX010000006.1:0-1766 GCA_035761505.1 Pyrinomonadaceae bacterium | reverse complement strand
GCGCATCGTGGGTCTGTGGCGTGGCCCCCGTGCCGCCCGCCGAGCGTTCGAGCACGCCCCTTTCGTCTCGCGGCTGCTCCTGCATCTCGATTTTGGCGCGGTCCTCCTGCTGCGCCTCGATGACGCGCATGTCCCGCTCGGCCCCGGTTATTATCTGGTCGTAGTGCCTGAAAATCTCGCGGTCAGTCTGCCGCTCGGCGAAAAGTTCTAGCTGGTTGATTTCCTTTCGGGTGAAGATGGGCGCCGGGTGCTCCTGTCCTTGCCTCTCGTAGTCCGCGCGGAAGCCGTCGGCGGCCCCCTTGGCGACGTGGAGGCATTCGAGGGCGCGGTCGAACTCGGATTTTATTTGCTCGTGTTGCGCCCCGACGCCCGCCTCGACGGCCAGCCGGAATTCGCGGGTTTCCTCCGATTCCAGCACCCTCTCGGCGATGTACTGTGTGAGGTGTCGCGGCTCGCGGAAATCGTAAAGGGAGCCGGTGCGGTCGCGCCCCTGCGCGTCGCGCACGACGACGGGCGAGAACTCCATCCTTTCCTCGAATTCGTGGAGCTTGATTTCGGACTCGAAGGCGGCCACTTCCGCGACGATTTCACGCGCCAGCGCACGGCCCGTGACCTGCTCGGGCGTGGGCTGTTTTTCCAGTGACATTCTGGCGATCTGTTCGGCCTCGAGAGTCTGGAAGAGGCGGAGCATCTGCGGGTCGCCGGTCAGGTGCGCGTTCGCTTCGAGCCGGTTCAATTCGATGTTGCTCAAGACCGGCGCGGGGGCACCCTGACCGCGCGCGCCGCGCGACGCGGCTTCGCGATCCCAGAGCTGCTTCAGCGTGGAGGTCATTTTCGCGGCCTGGGAGTGCTCGGATCGGAGCGCTTCTCTCCGCCCGACGATGTTGCGCTCGACCTGCGCGCGGACTTCCGTGAGGCGCTCGACTTCCGCCGCCGCGTGCCTGCGGCCTGAAGGCAGGAAGTTCGTGGTTTTTCCAAGTGTTTTGATGATTCGGAGACTCTCGCCGACGGGCGAGAGGATGCGGCGCGGGATGAGGTCGCCGGGGCGGCTGAAAACTTTTGCGCGCGCCTCCAGCTCCTTCGTCTTGCGGTCGAGGTCGGAGAGGGACCACTTTTCGCCGTCAACTTCCCAGCGCGTCTGGTGACGCGAGCGCTCAAAATCGTCGAGGCGTTTGGCGCGCACGGTCTCGTCCGTCCTGGCGACGATCAACTGACCCTGAAGCCTGCCGGCCTCGCGGTCGGTGCGCGGCGCGGCCCCGCGCTCGGCGGCGAGCGAGATTCGTATCTGTTCCAGCGAGAGGAGGCGCTCGGGTTTGCGCGCCGATATCGCTTGAAGTTCGAGGGTGAAAATCTCCCTCGGCGTGAGAAGGGGGACGGGCAGCTCTTTGCCCGCGGCTTCGTAGCTGCGTTTAATCATCGTGGCGCTGTGACGGAGGCCGCCGTAGACCTTCTGCGCCTGCTTTAATTCCGCCTCAGTTTTCTCGATGGTTTTGCCCAGAATCGCCCGGTGGTTTGTGATGCCGCGGTCGTGCCCCGACACGTCCTGCTCGAAGAGCTGCTGGCGCCGCGAACGTCGTTCGTCGCGGTCGAGAATATCCTGCTCGTAGACGCGGCGCATCGCGCGGGCGTCGGCTCGCCTTCGGATGTCGAATTCCGAGATCCAGCGGGAGCGATTCTTGCTGTCATCCCAGACCCGAAAACGCCTCTTGTCGCCGTGTTCCTGCGCGTTCTGGAGGGCCGTGGTCAGTCGCTCCACTTCGCCCCTG
>DASTQX010000005.1:0-2332 GCA_035761505.1 Pyrinomonadaceae bacterium | reverse complement strand
ACGGCCTCGGAATTTTTGAGGAGGCGGGATGAGAAACAGTGTCCGAGTCTGGTTAGCCGTCTTCGTGCTGGCGAGCCTGTCGAGCCCGGCGGCGCGGGCGCAAGTCTCGGCGGCGGAGCAAGGGCAGACGGAGGCGGCGCGGCTCGAACTCATCCTCGCGCGCGTCGGCGAGCGTGTCGAGCAGTACCTCGGCGGGATGTTCAGCCTCTCGTTCAAGGAAGTCCTGCGGCGCGAGGTGCTGAAAGAAGACCTGACGCCGAAGGGGAAGTCGAAGGAGTATGTCTTCGATAACGTCGTGCTGCGCGAGCAGCGCGCGGGCGACGGGCGGGAGTTCTACGGCAGGGCTTTGCGGCGTCTGCGTACGGTTGACGGGAAGCCGGTCAAGCCGTCGAAGCAGAAGGAGGAGCTTTCCAAGTGCGGCGCTCCGCGTGCGAGCTACGCCGACCCGCTCACGTTCCTCCTGCCGAAGCTTCAGGCGCAGCAGGTCTTCACTTACGAGGCCGAAGAGGTCTTGCGCGGGCGCAGAGTCCACCGCCTCGGCCACGTCCGGCGCGAGCCCGTGAAGCCGGGGACGCGCAGCGAGGACGGCTGCCTCTACGCGTGGGGCGAGTACAAGGGCACGGTCTGGGTGGACGCCGAAAACTTCGACGTGCTCCAAACTTCCACGCGGCTCGCCGGGGAGTTCGACTTCGAGTCGCCGCCGCTCTTTACGGCGGGCTTCGCGCGCTTCGGGCCGAAGCGCAAGATGCGTTTCGAGCGCTCCGAACACACGACGCGCTTCAGCCGCGTGCGGTTCCGAGAGCCGGAGCAGGAACTACTCCTGCCGGAATCCTCCGAGACCTTGAACGTCATCCGCAACGGGCGCGAGCCGCGCGTCCGCCACACCCAGTCCTTCGAGGACTACCGCCGCTTCGTCTCGGACGTGAAAATCATTGAAGACGACGAGCCCGAAAACTGACGCGCCCGCCGCGAGCTTCACGCGCCGCGCCCGCGCGCGTTTGAAAGAAGCGCTGGCCTTCGTCCGCCTCCCGCGCGCGCCGCGCGTGTTGGCGCACGCGTGCGTGTGCGTGACGCTGCTCTTCGCGTGGGCTCTGCCGGGCGCGCGTGAAGAGTCGCCGCCGCGTTCGTCAGCCGCCCCGCCCGCGCCGGGCGAAGACGAGTTCGACGAAGCGCTCCGGCGCGCGGCGCTCTCCGCGCTCGGCGGGCGCGAGGGGACGATTCTCGCGCTCGACGCGCAGACGGGGCGCGTGCGCGCCGTCGTCAACCCGCGCGTCGCCTACGAAGAGACCTTCGCGCCGGGCTCGACCGTCAAGCCCTTCACCCTGCTCGAAGCGCTGCGCGAAGGAGTCGTCGGCGAAGGCTCGCGCGTCGTCTGCCGCCACTCCTTCCGTCACGAAGACTTCAAGATCAACTGCGCGCACCCGCCCGCGAAGGAAGCCTTCGGCCCGGCGCAGGCTCTCGCCGTCTCCTGCAACTACTTCTTCGGTCGCGCGGGCGAGCGCGTGGACGGCGAAGCGCTCGCGCGCACGCTCGCCGCTTACGGCTTCGGCGCGCGCACGGGCGGCGGCGCGGCGGGTGAGGAGGCGGCGGGCCGCATCCCTTCGCGCGAGCGCTGGCGCGTCTCGGACGCGCTCGGCGAGAGCGAGCAGCTTTTGGTGACGCCCGCGCAACTCGTCTCGGCCTACGCGGCGCTCTTCAATGGCGGGCGGCTCTTCGCGCCGCGCGTCGCGCGGGCCGAGGGCTTCAGCCCGCAAGTGCGCGCGCGTCTTGAGGTCGAGGACGAGTACCGCAAGTTGCTCGTCGAGGGGATGCGCGGCGCGGTCGCTTACGGGTCGGCGGCGCGCGCGGACTTGAACACGCTCCCGGCTTACGTCTTCGGCAAGACGGGGACTTCGACGCCGCCGGGCGACTTCCGCACGCAAGGCTGGTTCGTCGGCTTCGCGGCGGAGCGGGGCGCGGGCGGCGAAGTGTCCGCCGAGTCGGTCGGCCTCGCCGTTCTCGTCTTCCTCAAACGCGGCCACGGCTCGGACGCCGCCGAAGTCGCGCGCGGCGTCTTCCGCGAACACGCGCGCGTCGCGGAGTTGAGACGCGCGGCGGCGGCGAGTTCGAGCCGGGCGGAAGGTGAAGGAGCGGCGGAGCGCGCGCGGGGCGAGGTTGACGAAGGTCGTGCTGACTCGCCTCAAGCGGGTGCGGGCTCGACGGTCGTGCGCGTCCATTTGTCGCGGGCCGACCGGACGCTCGTGCTCCCGCTCGACGAGTACGTCTTCGGCGTCGTGGCGGCGGAGGGGAGCGTCGAGGACGAGTTTGAAGCTCTGAAGGCGCAGTCGGTCGT
>DASTQX010000004.1:0-5820 GCA_035761505.1 Pyrinomonadaceae bacterium | reverse complement strand
TCGAGGGCGGCAGCCACGCTTTTTTCATCGAGCGCGCCGAAGAGTTCAACCGCGCCGTCGCGGAGTTCATAGAAGAAGGGGGGAAAGGGGTAAAAGGGGAAGAGGGGAAGAGGGACTAGGAAACCGCCCGTTGATGTCTTTACCTTTTACCCTCTTCCCCTTTTACCCCTTTCCCCATAATCCGTTTATGACTTTTGCCCGCATCATCGGAACCGGCTCGTTCGTGCCGGAGAAGGTCTTGACCAACGCCGACCTGAGCCGCGCGCTCGGCGAGGACGTGGACGAGTTCGTCTCGAACGTCTTAGGCATCCGCGAGCGCCACGTCTGCGCCGAGGACGAGAGCACCGCCGATCTTGCGACCGGGGCTGCGCGCCGCGCGCTCGAAGCCGCGGGCGTGCGCGCCGAGGACTTAGACCTCATCGTCCTCGCCACCGACACGCCCGAATACATCTCGCCCGCGACTTCCGTGGTCGTCCAGCACTGCCTCGGCGCGAAGAACGCCGGGACGTTCGACGTGAACTGCGCGTGCGCGGGCTTCGTCACCGCGCTCGACGCGGCGTCGAAATACGTCATCGCCGATTCGTCGTATCAAAACGTCCTCGTCGTCGGCGCTTACGCGATGAGTAAATACCTCGACTGGACGGAGAAGAAGACGGCCACCATCTTCGCCGACGGCGCGGGCGCGGTCGTCCTCCAAGCTTCGGACGAGCGGCCCGGCTTCCTCGCCTCGCGCCTCGTCGCCGAGGGGAGCTTCCACGACCACATGGGCATCTACGCGGGCGGCACGCGGATGCCCGTCACCGAGGAAGTGCTCGCCGAAGGCTTGTGGACGAAGGTGCGCTTCGCGAAGAAGTACCCGGCGGAGGTGAACAACGAGGGCTGGCCCGCAATCGTCCGCGAGGTGCTCGCAAAGGCGGGCCTCGCAATCGAAGACGTGGCGCTCTTCCTCTTCACGCAGGTCAACCTGAGCACCATCAAAGAGGTCATGTCGCGGCTTGAGTTGCCGTTGGAGCGCACGCACACCGTCATGGGCAAGTGGGGCTACACCGGCTCGGCCTGCATCCCGATGGTCTTGGACGACGCCGTCCGCGAAGGCAAGTTAAAGGACGGCCAAGTGGTCGTCATGTGCGCCTCCGGCGGCGGCCTCAACATGGCGTGCGCGGCCTTCCGATTTTAGATTTTGGAATGGAAGACAAGGTGCTTCTTAATTAATCCACAATCCAAAATCTAAAATCCGAAATCTAAAATCTTATGGAGCACCGGAACATTTACGCGCTCTTCCGCGAGCGCGTCGAGCAGTACCGCGCGGGCGGCAGCGAAGGGGGACGCGATGTCTTCTTCTTCCGGCGCGACGGGGAGTGGCACGGCATCTCTTGGGCGCGCTTCGACGCGGAGGCGCACGACTTCGCCTCGGCGCTGCTCGCTGCGGGCCTCACGCGCGGAGCGGCGGTCTGCATCCTGATCGGGAACGTCCCGGCATGGCCGGTCGCCGACATCGGGACGATTGCGGCGGGCGGCGTCGGCTGCGGCCTCTATCCTTCGAGTTCCGCCGAGCAGTGCGCCTACATCATCAACCACTCGGACGCCGAAGTCGTGCTCGTGGACACGCGCGCGCAACTCGAAAAAATCCTGAGCGTGCGCGGAGAGTTGTCGAAGTTGAAGGCGGTCGTCGTGCTCGACGCGGAGGCCGCGCGCGGAGTCGAAGGCGTCGTCTCTTACGAGGACTTCCTGCGGCTCGGACGCGACAGCCGCGCGCGCCTCGCCGAACTTCTGCGGGAGCGCGCCGAAGGGGCCGACGCCGAAGATACGGCCATCATGGTCTATACATCGGGGACGACCGGCTTGCCGAAAGGCGCGTGCCTGAGCCACCGCTACATCCTCAAGAGCGTCGAATCCCTGCGCGCGACGATTCCGGTTTACGACACCGACGCCTCCTTCTCTTACCTCCCTTACTGCCACGTCGCCGAGCGCATCTCCGGCCTCTACAACCGGCTCTACGCGGGCGCGGGCGCGTACTTCGTAGATGACCTCTCGAAGCTCTGGGAGTACATGCTCGAAGTCCGCCCGACCGTCTTCGCCAGCCTCCCGCGCTTCTTCGAGAAAATCCACGCGCGCGTCCTCGCAGACCTCGCGCGAGAGACTGAGGAAGAACAGCGGCTCTTTCATCAAGCGCTTGCGAAGGGGCGCGAACTCTCGCGCCTGCGGCAGACGCGCGCGCCGCTTCCGCCCGCGCTCGTCAAAGAGTCCGAGGCGCAGGCGCGGCCCGCGCTCGAACGCGTCCGCGCCTACTTCGGCGGGCGGCTCCGGCTCGCCACTTCGGGCGGCGCTCCGCTCCCGCTTGAGATTGCCGAGTTCTTCGCTGCCGCGGGCCTCCCCATCCTTCAGGCTTACGGGCTGACGGAAAATATCTGCGTCGCCTTCAACCGCCCCGACGATTACAAGTTCGGCACGGTCGGGCCGCCGATGCCCGGCTGCGAGGTGCGGATTGCGCCCGACGGCGAGATCGAAGTGCGGAGTGAGATGATGTTCTCCGGCTACTACAAGGAGCCGTCGAAGACCGCCGAGGTGATGCGCGACGGGTGGCTTTTGACGGGCGACCTCGGCGCGATGGACGCGGACGGCTTCCTCTCGATTACGGGACGCAAGAAGGAACTCATCGTCACCTCGACGGGCAAGAAGATTGCGCCCGCGCTCGTCGAGAACATGATTAAGGAGCATCATCTCGTCAGCCACGCTTGCGTTTACGGCGAGGGCCGCAGTTACCTCGTCGCGCTCGACACGCTCAACCCGCAGGAAGCCGCCGAGCACGCACGCGCGCGCGGCTTCAACGTCGAAGGCGGCGTCGCCGAACTCGCCCGCAGCGCCGGGATGAAGGCGCTCGTGGCGGAAATCATCGAAGGCGTCAACCGCAGGCTCTCTTCCACCGAAGCCGTCAAGCGGTTCGCCATCCTCGAACGAGACTTTCAACTCGAACTCGACGAAGTGACGCCCACGATGAAGGTCAAACGAGATGTCGTCGCCGAGCACTTCGCGGAGGTCTTGCGCGGCCTCTACGATTGAGCGGAGGAAGTTTTCAGTTTTCAGTTTTCAGTTTTGAGCTTTCGGCCTTTGGCTTCCGGTCGCCGGAATTTCAAATTCGAGATTCGAGATTCCAAATCTTTCCGTCAGGAGTATTCAACATGAAGAGTCGCACACGTCAACGCGCCGTCACGTCGGCCCTCGTCTTCGCATTGCTGTCGGTCTTTCACGCGCCGGGCGCAAGGGGTCAGTCGGCGGCGTTGAGTCGCGTCGCCTTCACGCCCGCGCCGCCCGCGCAGGCGGCGCAAGGCCCGGCTGCGCCGTCGAGCAAAGAGGCGGTCGTCTTCGGGCAGAAGATTCATTATCAGGAGGCGGGGAGCGGCCCCGTCGTCGTGCTCCTGCACGGGCTCGGCGGAAACACCGCCAACTGGGCCTTCAACGTCCCGGCGCTGGCGCAGAAGTTCCGCGTCGTCGTGCCCGACCAGATCGGCTTCGGTCGCTCGGACAAGCCCTTCATCAACTATCGCGTCGGCACTTACGTAGATTTCCTCGACAAGTTCCTCTCGGAGCTGAAGATTGAGCGCGCTTCGCTCGTTGGCAACTCGATGGGCGGCTGGGTCGCGGCCTCTTACGCCTTGAAGCACCCGGCGCGCGTCGAGCGGCTCGTGCTCGTGGACGCCGCCGGGTTCGCGCCGCCGAAGGAGTTCGACCTCGGCGCGCTCTCCGGCCTCAACCCCTCGACGCGCGACGCGATGCGGCAACTCTCGGCGCTCGTCTTCTACGACAAGGCGCTCTTCGGCTCGGACGCCGCCGTGGACGTGATGCTCGCGGCGCGCATCGGCGCGGGCGACGGCTATACCATCGAGCGGCTCGTCCAGTCCATCCACCGCGCCGAGGACATGCTCGACGGGCGGCTCGCGGCCATCAAGCAGCCGACGCTCCTCATCTGGGGGCGTGAGGACGGGCTCACGCCGCTCGCGCGCGAGGGCGAGAAGTTCAAGCAGGGCATCCCGCACGCGCAGCTCCAAGTCTTCGAGCAGTGCGGCCACGTCCCGCAGGTCGAGAAGGCCGCCGAGTTCAACGCGGCGGTGTTGAAGTTTTTGACGGCGACGACTTAACGACCGCCGACGCAAGAAGGGGAGTGCGTGAAATGAGTTTGAAGGTCGGAGACAGCGCGGAGGTTTCGAGGATGATTACGGACGAGGACATCCGCGCCTTTGCGGAGTTGACGGGCGACCGCAACCCCGTGCACCTCGACGAAGAGTACGCTGCCGGGACTCGCTTCGGGCGGCGCATCGCGCATGGGATGCTCGGCGCATCGCTCATCTCGGCGCTGCTGGCGAACGAGTTGCCGGGGAGCGGCACGGTCTATCTGAGCCAGTCTTTGCGCTTCGTCGCGCCCGTCTATCCCGGCGACACCGTGACGGCGCGCGTGTCTGTCTCGCGCCTGCGCGAAGACAAACCCGTCGTGACGCTCGAAACCGTCTGCCGCAACCAGCGCGGCGAGCTTCTGATTGAAGGCGAGGCGGTCGTCCTCGCTCCGGCGAAGTAAATCATGGTGACCAACGCACAGGCCGCTTCGCTCGCCGAGAAGATTCCGGCGCACTCTTGGTACGCGCTCGGCGTGCTCACGCTCGTCTATGTCCTGAACTTCCTCGACCGCGTGCTCATCTACATGCTGTTTACGCCGATCAAGGCGGAGATGAAGTTCAGCGACTTGCAGCTCGCGCTCTTGGGCACGACCTCCTTCGTCATCTTCTACACGCTCCTCGGCATCCCCTTCGGGCGGCTGGCCGACCGCGTCTCGCGCAAGATGCTGATTGCGGGCGGGCTCGCCGTGTGGAGTCTGTTTTCGGGGCTGACGGGTTTCGCCGATAGTTTCTGGACGCTCTTCGCGTGCCGCGTGATGGTCGGAGTGGGCGAGGCGACGCTTGGCCCGGCGGCGCTCTCTCTGCTCTCGGACTACTTCCCGCCGCGCCTGCGCGCGACCGTGCAATCAATCTACTCTTCGGGCATCGCGGTCGGCGGCGGGCTCGCGTTTTTTCTCGGCGGGCAGATCGCCGCGACGCCGGGTTGGGGCTGGCGTTGGGCTTTTTACGTGCTCGGCTTTCCGGGGCTCGCCGTCTGCCTCTTCGTGCTGTCTTTGAAAGAGCCAAGACGCGGGCAGACCGAGACGGCGCGCGTGGCGTACAGCCGCGAGGACTGGAAGGTGCTGTTCAAGTCTTCGCCGCTCAGGCATCTCTATCTCGGCTACGCGCTCTTCGGGCTGGCGGCGAACAGCCTTTCGATCTGGGGGCCTTCGTTCTTCAACCGCGTCCACGGTCTGGACTTGAGGCTGATAGGGAATCTGGCGGGCCTGCTTTCGGTCGCGGCGGGCGTGCCGGGGACGATTCTCGGAGGCTGGGCCGCAGACCGCCTGCGCCGCCGGAGTCGCGGCGGGCGGATGTTGTTCACGGCCATCGGCGCGCTCTGCTCGATCCCTCTGTGGCTGGGGCTCCTGTTTAGCGACAGCGCGGCGCTGCTCCTGTTCGCCAACTTCGTGCTGCTCGGCGTGTCTCTGATGTGGCTCGGCCCGGCGGCGGCGGACGTGCATGACGTGGCGGGGCCGCAGTTGCGCGGCTTGGGAATCGGCATCTACTTCTTCACCGTCAACGTCGCGGCCTACGGCGTCGGAGCGCCGCTCATCGGCAAGCTCAACGACTGGCTCGGCGTCGCCGCCGACGCCTCGATGATGCGTTACAGTCTGCTCGTCTGCCCTCTGGCGTGTCTTCTGAGCGCGATGCTTTTGTGGCGCGGGAGCAG
>DASTQX010000003.1:0-20306 GCA_035761505.1 Pyrinomonadaceae bacterium | reverse complement strand
AACGAGAGGCTCGGCGAGCGGCTCCCGCCGTCGCTCAAGTTCCGCCTGAAGTGCGCGGGCAACGACGCGCTCCACACGCTAGGCCGCCTCCGTCAAGGCGCGCGGGCGCGCGAGCATCAGGCGACAGACACGCGTCTCGGCGCGCGGGTAAAGTACCGGAGCAGCGGCCCCTTCGTCCTCGTCGTGGACGACAGCCTGCCGAGGCCCGACCGCGACGCCGGGAGCGCGCGGATGGTCGCTATCCTCGAAGCGCTCGCGGAATGGAGCCGGCCCCTCTTCGTCTATCTCAGCAAGCACGAGTGGCCGGAGTATGAGAGGCCGCTGTGGGACGCGGGGGTGGAGACGGCGCGCGCCGTGAACCTGAGGTGGCTCATGCGCGAGAGAAGTTTTTACGCCGCCGTGTTGAGCCGCCCCGAAACGGCGGAGGCCGTCATCGGAGAGGTGCGCCGCGCCGACCCGCGAATCAAAATCGTCTTCGACATGGTGGACGCGCACTTCGTCCGCTTCGGGCGCGAGCACGAGTTGACCGGCGACGCCGAAGCCGCGCGCAAAGCCGAGCGCTTCCGCAAAATCGAGACGCGCGTCGCGCGCCGCAGCGACCTCGTGTGGTGCGCCTCGGACGCCGACGCCGAAAGCCTTTCGCGCGAAGTGCCCGGCGTCCCTCTCGAAGTCGTCCCGACGATTCACCGCCTCCGAGACCGAGGCCAGCCGTTTGAAGAAAGAAGCGGCCTGCTCTTCCTCGGCAACTTCCGCCACCGCCCGAACGCCGACGCCGTTCACTTCTTCGTGCGCGAAATCTTCCCCGCCGTGCGCGCGGCAGTTCCCGAAGCGATGCTGTCCGTCGTCGGCGACGAAGCGCCGCCCGACATCAGGGCGCACGAGTCTGAGTCAGTAAAGATTCTGGGCTACGTGCCCGACCTCGGCCCGCTCTTCGCGGGCAGCCGCCTGATGGTCGCCCCTCTGCGCTTCGGCGCGGGCATCAAGGGGAAGATCGGCGAGGCGCTCGCGCACGGCCTGCCCGTCGTCACGACCGGCGTCGGGGCCGAGGGCATGGGCTTCACCCACGGCGAAGAAGCGCTCGTCGCCGACGACCCGCGCGAGTTCGCGCAAGCGGTCGTCCGCGCCTACACCGACGCCGCGCTCTGGCAGCGCCTCTCCGACAAAGGCCACGCGCACGTCCGCCGACGCTTCACGCCCGAAGTCGTCGGTCGCGTCGTCAACGAATCCCTCAGAAGCTTAGGCGGCGAAGCAGAAAGGCCACACGCCGCGCGCGGAACTAAAAGACAGGTCTGAGATAACAAACTTCAAATTTGATATCTCAAGCCTCAAGCCTCAAAACTCCAAGCTCAAAACGAAGATTTCAAACAGCGGCTCCTTCATCATTCCTCATTGCGCGTTCATCGTTGATCGTTCGTCTTTCATCTGCCTGTTGAGCGGCGGAGTCTGAAATTTTGGACGGGCGGAGGGAACCTTTTGCGCGGGCGTCGTGTCTAAGTGCACGACACACGTAACGGAGTCTCCCCGCGGAATGTTTCTTGAGCGGCCCCGGCTGCTCTCCCTTTGCTTGGAAAGGAGAAGTTCCATGCCCGCCCTCCGTTCGAGCCTCCGGCGGCTCGTGCTGGCCGCCTCCGTCTGCCTCGCCTCCGTCTCATCTCTGCTTCATCCCGTCACGACTCCGCCGGCCTCGGCCTGCCCCATCTCGCCGCCGACGCCCCTGCGGATGCTCTACCAAAAGAGCGAGCGCGTCGTCGTCGCCCGCGCGGGCCATTCCGAGCCGGACAAGACCTCGAACGACGACTCGTACCGCCGCACGACCTTCCACATCGGCGAGAGTCTCAAGGGCGGCCACGGCGAGAGCACGCTCCAAGTCGTCCACTACACCAACCCGGAGACGCCGGAGTTCGTCGGCAACTTCAAAAAAGGCGACCGCCTCCTGCTCTTCCTCAACTACGACGACGGGCAGAACGCCTACCGGGTGAACGACATGCGGCACGGCGCGAAGAAGCTCTCGGACGAAGACCTCAAAATCTACCTCAGACGCATCGAGGAGTTGTCGGCGATCCTCCTCAAAGACAAGCCGGACGAACAGGAGATCGTCGAGTGGCTCGTCCGCTGCGCCGAGGAGCCCGCGACGCGGTGGGAGGGAGCTTACGAGCTGTACGCGGGATACTCGATGGCCCGCGACGAGGCGAACGCCGCCGCCGGGAATAACAACTCGGAAGCCGCCGCCGAAGAAGAGGCGAATGAGGAAGGCGAGGCCGAAGAGCAGGCGTTAGAAGAAGAAGAAGCGACCGAGGCCGTCGGCCCCGCCGTCGAAACCGAAGAGGTGGTCGAGACCGAGACGCTCGCCGAAGTCCCCCTCTCCGTCGAAGCGAACGCGGGCGAAGGCGAGACGACCGAGGTTCAGCAAATAAACCTGACGCTGTTCCGGCGGGTCGACATGTACGGCACGGACATCGCGCCGGAATCGGTCGCCGCGCTCACGCCGGATCAGAAGACGCGCCTCGCCAACGCGCTCTTCCGCGCCGACAAGATCGGAGAGGGCGAGACGACGCTCCTTGAAATCGTCAAAGGCTGGGGCGACGAACGCCTCGTCCCCTTCCTCAACAACCACTTGCGCAACCTCGAAAAAGACCCGCCCTACTTCGCCACCGAGTTGATGTCCGTCCTCGCCGAGACTCTGAAGGACAAGACCCTCGAACGGCTCGTCGAGAACTACATGAGCAACGCGCCTTACGAGGATTACTTTGAGGGCGAGGTGTCGGACGAGTCGGGCGACGAAGAAGAGGAGGAGGCTTCCGAAAACGAGAGCCGCGCTTCCGTCGAGGAGAAGAAGAAAGTCTCAGCCGTCCAGAAGCGCAGCGAGATGCTCCGCGAGTTCCTCAACGCCGCCGAGAACCGCATCCACTACAACCTCGCCATGCAGTTGAGCCGTTAGGCTTCGGAGCCGATTGACTTCCCTTAAATGATTGACGCCGCCGGGCTGCTCGAATGGCGAGCCCGGCGGCGTCAACTCTTTCTCGGTCTTAACGCGTGGCGTCCGTCTTAGCAGAAGCCTCGGTCTTGTGCCCCGCCGTCGCAGAGCGCTTCGCGGGCGAAAATTATGCCGACGATGACGCCCGCCGCGACCGCCGCGCCGATGAGAATCTTCTTGGTCGAAGAAGAGCCGCCCGCCTTCTTGACCGAAGAGACTTCCGCGTAGTTGAACGTCCGCGCCGCGCCCGTCTTCGAGTCGGTGACGGTGAAGGAATCCTCGTCCGAGGCCGTGACGTGGCCCTTGAACTTCGAGCCGTCGCGCAGCTTGACCTCGGCGCGCGAGGCCGTGCCGAGTTGTTGCACCTTCGCCCGCGCCTCCGAAGCCTGCCGGGCCGCGTCCGTGGTCTTCGCCGAAGCCGTCTGCGAACCGAGAATCGCCGAAATCAGGATGCCGCAAAGCATGATGGAAAAAGTCTTCTTGAACAAAACTGGAATCTCCTTGAAACAGAAATACCGACCACGGGCACGCATGGCAACCGCCGTACCAACGGGCGGCGGTCGTTAAATGCCGCGAATAAAAGGGGCGCGCTCGGCGGCCCCTTCAACGCCCTTGAAGGCGGGCAGTTTTAATCCGTCGTTAGATGAATTTTTGCTGCGCTCGCTTGACCGGCTCAGGCGTCTTCGGCGAGGCGGATGCCCGCGAACGCGATGCGGAAGTGGCGGCGGAAGAAGTTGCGGAACGAGGTTCGGAGCACGGAGGCGCGCGTCGCCCAGGAGCCGCCCTTGAGGACGCGGTGGTCGCCGTCGAACCACTCCTGCGAGTATTCGGGATAGGGGAAGGGCTTGAAACCGGGGAAGCCCTCGAAGGCGTCCGCCGTCCATTCCCAGACGTTGCCCGTCATGTCGAGACAGCCGTAAGCGCTCGCACCTTCGGGAAAGCTGCCGACCGGAGTCGTCCCCCAGAAGCGGTTGTCGAAGTTGCAGAGCTTCTCGGAAGGCTCCGCGTCGCCCCAAGCGTAGCGCCGCTTGCGCCGCGCACGCTCGTCCCAAGAGGCGGCCTTCTCCCACTCGGCCTCGGTCGGAAGGCGTTTATGCGCGAAGCGCGCGTAAGCCTCGGCCTCGTGCCAACTGACGCCCGTCACCGGATGCGAGCCGTCGAGCGCGCCGTGCTCGAACATCCCTTGCACGTCCCAGCCGCCCTCCGCACACCGTCGCCAGAAGAGAGGGCATGACCAGCCCTCCCGCTCGCGCCGCGCCCAGCCCTCTTCGCTCCAGAACTCCCGCCGCTCGTAGCCGCCCTCGGCGACGAAGCGCGCGTACTCCTCGTTCGTCACGAGCAGCCGCGCGATGCGGAAGGCGGGGAGCGAGACGGTGCGCGCCGGACGCTCGTTGTCGTAGGCGAACGAGTCCCACACCGCGCCCAACTCGAACGGCCCGGCGGCGACCGTGAGCATGTCGCCCGTCATGCTCGTCGGCGTTTCGACCCCGGCGCGCGTGGTGCTCGGTCGTGGCGTCGCGGCGGGCCGCGTCTTCTTCGACGGGTCGAGCATTTGGAGCAGGTAGGCGAGCGTCTCCTGATGCTGGCGCTCGTGTTCGAGGACGAGTTGGAAGACGTAGCCGCCCCGGAGTAGCGGGTCGCCCGCGTCGAAGTCCGACGCCGCGAGCCGCCGCAGCACTCGACGGCGCACGCGCGCGAGGTACTCTTCCATCTCGTGGCGCGAGGGCAGGTTCTTCGACTCCTCGCGCGGCGTGGCGATGGGGTCGAAGACGCGCTCGTAGCGCTCGTCGGGCGCGCTCTCGCCGCCAAGCTTTTGCAGCAGCCAGTAAGCCTCGAAGACGCCGATGTGCGCGAGATGCCAGATGACGGGGCGGAAGCCGAAGCCGGGACTCTCGTGCAGGTCGCTCTCGCGCGCCAAGTCGAAGAGCGCGAGCGTCCCGGCGCGCGTCTCCTCAAACATCCGCGCGAGTTCTGCTTGTCGTTCGTCCATCCTTCTCCCGCTTTGATTCCGAGACGGAAAACCGCGAGGCTCGGTTCGGTTGTTAATGAAATTCGATGCGGTATTATAGCAGCCGAAGAAGTTCGGTGTGTGAGCACGAGGGGAAGGGCGTTTCGGGGCCGCGCGCGGCTTCGGAAGGAAGGGAAGCGGACGAATGTTGGAACCTCCGCGCGAGGAGACCATCGAGAGCTTACGCGTCCACCGGCTGGCCGGGCCGGAGAGCGGCGAGAGCTTCGCCGCAGACGTGCGGCGCGGGCTCACCGCCGACCGGAACCGGCTCTCGCCGAAATACTTCTACGACGCGCTCGGCTCGCAACTCTTCGAGGCCATCTGCCTGCTCCCGGAGTACTACCTGACGCGCGCCGAGAACGAAATCTTCTCCCGCCGCGCGCGCGAGATTGTCGAGGCGGCGACCGAAGGCGGCACGCGCGTCACGCTCTTCGAGCTGGGCAGCGGCAGCGCCACCAAGACGCGGCTCATCGTCGAGGCGCTGCTTGAACGTCAAACGTCTCTCCTCTACGTGCCCGTAGATATCTCGGCCTCCGCGCTCGAACAGGGCGCGCGCGCCATGCTCCGAGAGTACCCGCGCCTGCGCGTCGAAGCCTTCGCAAGCGACTACTACACCGCGCTCCCGCGTCTGCCGGAACACTTCGAGGACGAAAGCCGTGCCCTCGTCCTCTTCCTCGGCTCGAACATCGGGAACTTCGAGCCCACGGAGGCGCGCTCGCTCCTCCTCGCCCTGCGCCGCGTGCTGCGCGCGGGAGACGCCCTGCTGCTCGGCGCGGACTTGAAGAAGGAGCCGCGCGTCCTCGACGACGCTTACGACGACCCGCTCGGCGTGACCGCCGCCTTCAACCTCAACCTCCTCGCGCGCATCAACCGCGAACTCGGCGCGGACTTCGACCCGCGCGCCTTCCGCCACGTCGGGCGCTACAACGAGCGCGAGGGCCGCGTCGAGATGTACGTCGAGAGCCGCCGCGCGCAAGTCGTCCGCATCGCCGCGCTCGACCTCGAAATTCACTTCGCCGAGGGCGAGCGCATCCACACGGAATACTCTTACAAGTACGACCTCGAAGAGATCGGCGACCTCGCCGCCCGCTCCGGCTTCGCGCTCGCGCGGACGTGGCTCGACGAGCGCGCGCTCTTCAGCAGCAACCTCCTCGTCGCGGAAGACAGATGATGAAGAGAAGTCAGGAGTCAGAATCCAGAAGTCAGAAGAAAAGAGGTCGCCGCCTCTTCATTCTGACTTCCGGATTCTGACTCCTGACTCCTTTCTTTTAACCCCATGAGCCAACGCCCGACCAAAGCCGACGAGAGGCGCGAGGGTTTCCCTCTGCTGACCGACCCGATCTCTCGCGACTCCGCGCCGCTGTTCGTGGGGAACCTCGTGCGCGGCGAGAAGCCCGCGTCGGAGTGGGTGTGCGGCATCGAGTTGGAGTTGTTCGGCTATGACCTCGGTCGCGGCTTGGCGCGGATTGACGCCGCGCAGGTGCAGGGCGTGCTCGCGGGCTTCGCGCCTTCGTCGGACGATCTGGTTTACGAGGGCGGCGTCCTCATCGAAGTCAATGACGGGAAGATGAACCGCCTGACGGTCGAGCCGGGCGGGCAAGTCGAGTTCTCCGGAGCGCCGCATCGCGGGCTCTCGGACGTGGAGCGCGAAGTCCGCCGCTACCTCGCGCGCCTGCGCGAGATTGCCGAGAGCAACCGCATCGCCTTCCTCTCCGTCGGCTTCGACCCTCTGCGCTCAATCGAGGAGCAGCAATGGTTTCCGAAGCAGCGCTACGAGGTGATGCGCCCGTACCTCGCGCGGCGCGGCGCGCGCGCGTGGGACATGATGGCGCGCACGTGCGCCGTGCAGACCAACCTCGACTACGGCTCGCGCGAAGACCTGCGGAAGAAATACCTCGTCGGCAACCGGCTCGCGCCCGTGGCGACGGCCATCTTCGCCAACTCACCGTTCGAGGGCGGGCGGCCTTCCGGCTACAAGTCGTCGCGCGCCGCCGCGTGGCTTCAGACCGACCCGGATCGCGCGGGCATCTCGCCGCCCGCGCTCGCCGACGACTTCTCGCCCGAAGCCTTCGTCGCCTACGCGCTCGACGTGCCGATGATCTTCGCGCAGCGACAGGGCCGTTACATCGGGGCCGTCTCCGGCGTGCGCTTCCGCGAGTTTTTGGAGCGCGGCGGCGATAGTCTCCGCCCCGTCTTCGGCGACTGGGCCGACCACCTGACGACCATCTTCACGGACGCGCGACTCAAGCAGCACGTCGAACTGAGGAGCGCCGACGCCGGGAGCCCTGAGATGGCGATGGCCTTGCAAGCGTTCTGGAAAGGCTTGCTCTACGACGCGCACGCGCTGGACGAAGCGCTCAGGCTCGCGCCGCGTTTGAAGCTCTCGGAGGCGCGGGCCTTGCGCGAAGCGGTGGCGCGCGACGCGCTGGCGGCGGAGTGCGCGGGCGTCAAAGTCTTACAGCTCGCGCGCGAGGTGACGGCGCTCGCCGCCGAAGGTCTCGGCAGAATCGCGCCGGAAGAGGTTCGATATCTCGACGTGCTCAAGGCGCAGGTCTTGGAGGAAGGCGTGAGCCCGGCGGACATCCTTTTACGCAACTGGGAGGGCCGCTGGCACGGCGCGGTCGAAAGGCTCGTCGAGCACTTGCGCGTCGCGTGAGGCGGAAGAGAGGTTGATGAAGTTGCCGGTGATTGAGCACAACAGCGCGTCGGACGGCGAGCACATCACGCCTGAGATGGAGCCCGTCGTCGTCGGTTTTCGCGGCGTCGGCTACTCCGTGCCGGAGTCGCCCGCGCCGATCATCTCCGGCCTCGATTTTGAAGTGCGGCGGGGCGAGACGCTGGTGCTGCTCGGCGAGTCGGGCTGCGGGAAGACGACGACGCTCCGGCTCATCAATCGCCTGCTCGTCCCGACCGAAGGCGCGGTGCTCGTCGAAGGGCAGGACACGCGCGCGTGGGACGCGACGGCGCTGCGCCGCCGGACGGGTTACGTCATACAGGACGCGGGGCTCTTCCCGCACTTCACGGTCGAGCGCAACGTCGGGCTCGTGCCCGCGCTCGAAGGCTGGGACGCGGCGCGGACGCGCGCGCGCGTGCGAGAGCTTCTGCGACTCGTCGGGCTTGAGCCGGAGAAAGTGTCGGCGCGTTACCCTTCGGAGCTTTCGGGCGGGCAGAGGCAGCGCGTCGGCGTGGCGCGCGCGCTCGCCGCCGACCCGCCGCTGCTTTTGATGGACGAGCCCTTCGGCGCGCTCGACCCTCTGACGCGCGCCGCGCTCCAGACGGAATTTTCGGCGCTGCGAAAGAGCCTCGGCAAGACGGTCGTCTTCGTCACGCATGACGTGCGCGAAGCGTTCCTCTTAGGCACGCGCGTCGGCCTCATGCACGCGGGCCGCCTCGTCCTCCTCGACACGCCCGAAGGCTTCATGCGCTCGGACGAGCCGCGCGCCCGCGCGTACCTTGAAACGCTCCGGCTCAACGAAGAGATGCTCGCGGCGCTCGCCGATGAATAAAAGTCAGGAGTCAGGAGTCAGAAGTCAGAAGCACAGAGCCTTCCGTCTTTGACTCCAAGACCACTGACTTCTGACTCCTGACTCCTGACTTCTTTATGACGGAAAGCGGATGAACGCGTTCTTCGATTTTCTCTGGCGCAACTGGCGAGAGGTGGCGGCGTTGACGGGCGAGCACCTTCTGCTCGTCGTCGCCGCGACCTCGTTGGCCGTCGCCGTCGGGCTGCCCGTGGGGCTTCTGCTCACGCGGCGGGCTTCGCTCAAGCGGCCCGTGCTCGCCGTCGCGGGCGTGCTGCAAACCGTGCCGAGCCTCGCGCTCTTCGGCCTCCTCATCCCGCTCCCCTTCATCGGCGGCATCGGCAGGAGCACGGCCATCGTCGCGCTCGTCGTCTATGCGCTCTTGCCCATCATCCGCAACACCGTGACGGGCGTCGAAGGCGTGGATCGCGGCGTGCGCGAGGCGGCGTCGGCGATGGGGATGACCGACGGGCAGATTCTCCGGCAGGTCGAGCTGCCGTTGGCCGCGCCCGTCATCCTCGCGGGCGTGCGCGTGGCGGCGGTCATCTCGGTCGGAGTGGCGACGATTGCGGCGGCCATCGGCGCGGGCGGGCTCGGCATGTACATCTTCCGTGGGCTGCGGCAGAACGACAACAATCTTCTGCTGGCGGGCGCGCTCCCCGCCGCGCTGCTCGCGCTCGGCGCGGACGCATACCTCGGCCTGCTCGAAGCGGAACTCGACGCGCGCAAGCGCGCCTCGTCCACGCGGCGGGCGAAGGTGAAGGCGCGGCGCTTCATCTTGGTGGCGGTCGCGGTCTTGGTCTGCGCGGGGGGCGGCTACGCCTTCTGGACGCGGGCGGCGCGCGCGGATGTCATCGTCGGGTCGAAGGATTTCACCGAGTCCGTCATCCTCGCGGAGATGCTCGCGCAGGCGCTCGAAGACGAGGGGCTGGCGGTCGAGCGCCAGTTCGAGTTGGGCGGCACCCTCCCGCACGACTCGCTAGTCGCCGCGCGCCTCGACGCTTATCCCGAATACACCGGCACGTCCTTCACCGACATCCTCAAACACGCGCCCGTCACAGACCCGCGCGCCGTCTATGAACAGGTCAAGCGCGAGTACGCGGAGAAGTTCAAGTTGGAGGTCAGCGAGCCGTTCGGCTTTAGCAGCGACTTTGCCATCCTCGTGCGCGGCGAGGACGCGCGTCGCCTGAACCTGCGGAAGATTTCCGACGCGATACCGCACGCGCCGAGTTGGCGCGCGGGGTTCGGACAGGATTTCATGTCGCGCGCCGACGGCTACGAAGGGCTCGCGCGCGCTTACAACCTGCGCTTCGCTTCGCGCCCGAGCGAGATGGACTTGTCGCTCTCCTACCGCGCGCTCGCCGAAGGGCAGGTGGACATCATCGCGGGCAACTCGACCGACGGCATGATCGCCAAGCTCGGCCTCGTGCAGCTCGAAGACGACCGCCGCTACTTCCCGCCCTATGAAGCGGTCTTCGTCTTCCGTCGAGATTTGCCGCAGCGCTTTCCGCAGGCGCGCGCGGCGCTCCGCTCGCTCGCGGGCACGCTCAGCACCGAAGAGATGCGAAACCTGAACTTTGAAGTTGACGGGAACAAACGTCCCGCCGCCGAGGTCGTGCGCGAGTGGAGGAAGCGGAAGAAGGGCTAGGGACTCGGACACGGAAACACGAGGCCGGAGGCTTGCTTCTTCGACAAGCCTCCGGCCTCAAGTCTCTAGCCTCTGTCTTATGTTGTTAGCTCTTGCGAATCAAAGTGACGCGCACGGGCTGGTTGAGGTCGCTGGCCGGGACATCGAGCTTCATGGTCTCGAAGCCTTTGGCCTTGAGCGTCAGTTGGAGGCGGCCCATGTGGAGCGGGGGCAGGACGGCGACGCCGCGCGCGTCCGTCCAGTTCCAGGACTCGCAGAGGAAGCCGTTCGAGCGGGTGGACTTGAGGTCGGCGCGCACGCCTTTGACGGGATTGCCGTCTTCGTCCACGACGCGGAGGTCG
Organism: Pyrinomonadaceae bacterium; assembly: GCA_035761505.1. Taxonomy (GTDB): domain Bacteria; phylum Acidobacteriota; class Blastocatellia; order Pyrinomonadales; family Pyrinomonadaceae; genus JAIVJM01. The sequence continues at coordinate 9,814 of DASTQX010000003.1, read as the reverse complement.
AGGCGACCGACGCCGTCGGGCTGGCTGGGGGCGCGGCCCATGTTGGGGATGTCGCCGTTGCCGTTGTTCGACGCGCCGGTCTGCGCCTGCGCGGCGACGCCGAGGGTCGCGATGCTGAGAAGCGTGACGAGGAACAATTTACGCATAAATACAAATCTCCTTAAAGCTCTTCGGGTCTGACGGTTCTTTGTCTGGGAGTTTACGGAGTCGAGCCGCGCGACCTTGTAAGGGGGTTGACGTTCAATCGCGACGTGCCGAGTTAAGATGTCGAAAAGGTGTTCTCGGTTGCATCCCCGCGGGCTCCGGGAGCGCATCGCCGCGCGCCCGTAAACCGCACGGACGCAAAGACTTGCAGGGCTCCCGAAAGCCACGAGGCCGGGGCGCACGCGAGATTTCGACGCGCTCCACCGGCCTCTCTGTTTTCCAGTTCTTATTCGCATCACTTCGGCGACCGTCGCCACCTTGCGGCCCCGCCTCCTGTGAGTCTGGCGGGAACCGTTTAGGTCAACGGCTTTGCGCGCCGGGGCTTTCGCCGCCGGGTTGCCTTTATCGGTGCATGCGCGGCCTCCGGGGTGCGGAAGCCGCCTGACGAAAAATTATAGAGATTTCCGTCGCCGTTGGGAAGGAAAAGATTTCGCGGGCGGGGCGGCGGCGAAAGTGGCCGAAAATTTTTGCGCGCGGGGCGGCTTGGCGATATGCTCGCGGTCACACATTTCGCCAGAGGGAGAAAGAAGAAGATGACTCTCGTTGACCTGCTCATACTGCTGCTCATCGCGGGCGTCTGCGGCGCGCTCGGACAGGCCATCAGCCGCACGTCAAGCGGCGGCTGTCTGGTCTCCATCGCGCTCGGCTTTATCGGCGCGCTCGTCGGGATGTGGATGGCGCGCAAGCTCGGCCTCCCCGAACCGCTCCCCTTCAACGTCGGCGGCCAGACCTTCCCCGTCGTCTGGTCAATCATCGGCTCCGCCATCTTCGTCGCCGTCATCAGCCTCATCACGAGGAGAAGGTGAGCGGTGAGCGGTGAGCAGTGAGCAGTAAAAGCGATTTCAGATTTGAGCTTTCAAATCCGAAGTTTCTTAAACTGCTTACTGCTCACCGCTCACCGCTCACCGTTTCTGGACGGGCGCGCGGGTCATCGGCTACACTCGGCGGCACAAGCTCCCTTTTGGCAAAAGTGATTTCTCTGACGGCGCGTGCGGCCTCGCGTGCGCGGCGGGTGTTTCGGTCTTCGGATGAGGCTTTATGGTTGCCACGGCTCCGGTCAGACTTTCGTCACCGCTCATCATTAAACGCGACGCCGGCTCGTCGCCCGACCTCGCTTACTTCCGCCGCCGCTATCCGGAAACAGTCGCGAGCTTCGGGACGCTGCCGCGCCGCGAAGAGTGGCTGCGGGGCATCTGGGAGGCGGACGAGGGCTGGCGCGGCGAGTGGGAGACGCAGGGCGGCGCGCGCCGCGCCGAAGAGGTCGTCGTGCGCGGCGCTCCGCCCGCCGGGTCGGAGGTCGAGGGCGAGTTCGACGTGATCTATTCGGGCGGGGTGACGGGCCTTTTGCACGCGTCGGTGCTGGCGTGCCGCTACGGGCGGCGCGTGCTGGTCTTCGACGCGCGCGAGGTGGGGAGGACGCACCGCGACTGGAACATCTCGGAAGATGAGCTGCGAGAGGTCGAGCGCGCGGGGCTGTTCACGGCGGAGGAGGTCGAGCGCGCGGTCGTCAATCGTTATCGAGGGGGGGTCGTCAAATTTCACGATGCGGGCTCGCGCGTCAAGGCCGAGCCGCTGTGGGTGAACGGCGTGCTCGACGCGGCGTTGGACGCCGATGCGTTGCTCCTGCTCGCCGCCGAGAAGTTGCGCGCGCGCGGGCCGAAGGGGTGCGCGCTGCTCGACGGCCTACGGTTCGTGCGCGCTTACATCGAGCCCTCGCGCGTGACGGTCGAGACGGAGGAGGCGGGCGGTCGTCGCAGACTGTTCTCGGCGCGGCTCTTCGTGGATGCTTCGGGCGCACATTCGCCGGTCGCGCGCCAGCTCGGCGGCGGTCAAGCCCTGACGCACGTCTGCCCGACGGTGGGAACGCTCGCGCGCGGCTTCGCACGCGGCGAGGGGCCGGACGCGGTTGACTTTGGCGCGGCGGAGATTCTGGTGAGCACCGAGGACGCGAGCGACCACCGGCAACTCGTCTGGGGCGGCTTCGCCGGGAGCGCGGCGCGCGGCGAGTACACGACGAGCCTTTCTTTCTACGACGCCGTGGACTCGCCCGCCGACAAGTCTCTGCTCTCGCTCTTCGAGCGCTACTTCGAGACGCTTCCGGCCTACAAGTGGCGCGGCGCGCAGTGGCGCGTCGAGCGGCCCGTCTTCGGCCACGCGCCCGTCTTCAGGCCGCAAGGTTGGCGCGGCGGGAAACGACGGACGGCGGACGAACGCGTGTTGCTCGTCGGCGCGGCGGCGGGCGCGACGAGTCCCCTGACCTTCGGCGGCTTCGGCGTGCACGCGCGGGGTCTTCGTCGCCTCACGCACCTGACGCACCTCGCGCTCGAAGCAGACCTTCTGGACGCGACCTCGCTGGCGGAAGTGGGCGCGGGCGGGCCGCGCGTGGCGGCGCGCGCCGCCTCGCTCGCGGAGTTCATGCGACCGACGCCGAAGGGCTCGCCCGCAGCCGTCAACGAGACGCTCAACGCGGCGATGGCCGCGCTCCACCACTTGGACGAGCGCGTGCGCCGCGAGTTGTTTCAAGACCGCCTGAGCTTCGGCGCGTTGCGGAGCTTGCTCGGTCACACGGCGCGACTCTACCCGCGCATCTTCGCGCGCGTGCGCGAGCACCTCGGCGCGCGCGGAACCTTCAACTGGCTCGCCGAAGTCGCCGGGGCCGTCTGGAACGAGCGGCGCGGGCGGGCCGCCGCCGCCTCCGCCGCCTCGGAGACGCCGGGCGAAGACTTGAAAGCAGAAGACCCGGCGCGGGAGTTCGCGCGCTGCGCCGCGCTCTACAAAAACGGAGACGGCGCGGGCGAGTAAAGACTCAGCCCGCGCCGCCCCTCTCTTCCGTCCGATCCCGCGCGCTCAGGCGCGGGCCTCGTCCTTAACCGCTAAGCGGTCTCCGTCTCTTGCACAGAGGTCTCCGTCCCTTCCACGGCGGCCACCATCTCTTCCCCGTAGAATCCGACCTCGAACTTGCCCTCCGGAAAGTCGAAGGAGCCGAGCACCTTATTGGAGTTGTCTCTGACGACCACGCGGACGATCTTCGCGTTCGGGTCGTAGTAATCACGTTTCGATGAGCCGTGAAAGCTTTCCACGCCCAGTTTGATTTTCGCGGAACCGCCGGTGACGACGATGATGGGGTCATGTGAAGACATGGTGAATCCTCCTGAGGCTGTGTGTGTGAGTGTTGAGCCGCGCTAACGTTCAGGGCTTGCGCGCGGCTGTGGACTGCCCGTCGAGTTCCTTCCGTAAGGTTTGAAGGTCGGGGCGCATGAGGTAGTCGGTCATCGCCTTGCTGCCCCACTCGCTTTCGAGTTTCGCCAGCAACTCCTTCGCGCGCGAGCAGTTGTCAATCGCGCCGCCGTCGTCGCCCGCGCGGCGACTGGCCGCGCCCGCCAGAGCCAGAGCGCGCCACGCCGAGTCGAAGCGGCCCGCCGGAGAGGCGATGACATACGCGCGCAGCGCCGCTTCTTTGGCCGCGCCCGCGTCGCCCGCGGCGAGCAGCGCCTCGGCCAGCGCCAATTCGACGTTCGAGACGAGCCACGGGTCGCTCGCCTTCTTCGACTTCTCCAGAGACTCTTCGCAGGACGCCTTGCCCTTCGCCGCCGAGCCGGTGCGCGCCGCCGCCAGACAGAGAACGCTCCGGGCCTCGATGACCACCGACGGCTGATTCCCGCCGAGCGCGAGCGCCTCTTCCGCGCGCCCTCTGGCTTCGGAGTAGGCTCCACGGCTCAGTTCGAGCCACGCCCTGCCGACGTACAGCGCGGGCAGGAGGTCTTTGTTCCCGCCCTCCGGCGCACCGGCGAGGGTCGCCGCCTGATCGAACGCCGCGGCGGCATCCTCGTAACGCCCCATCCGCCAGAACGTGCTGAACTGGAAGAGCAGGCTGTTAGCCAGCAGCGATTTATCGTCGAGCACCTTGAAAATCCTCGTGCTCTCGCTGAAATATCCGACGGCCTCCGGGTAATGCTCCTGCGCGAACAAGACCGCGCCGCACTCGCGTTGGAGGTGTCCCACTTGGAGTTGGTCGCCGGACTTTCTGGCGACTTCGAGCTGTTTGCGGAAAGTCTCAAGCGCGCTCGGATAGTCGCCCTGCTTCCGCTTGATGCGGGCGAGGAGCAGGTCGGCGGTGTCGGCCTCTTTGCGGTACTTGCCCTGCTGATAGATTTCGAGCGCCTTCTCGATGAGGGGCCGGGCCTCGTCCGAGCGGTTGAGCCGGGCGTGGAGCATGCTGCCCTTGTTGAGACGCGCCATCGCTTCGAGCGGGCGCAGCTTGTAGCGGATAGCGTCGTTGAGCGCCTGATCGAGGTTCTTCTCCGCCTCGGCGTATTTGCTCGCCTGCATGTAAGTCGAGGCGAGCATAATCATGGCGCGCACGGCGAGGTTGTACATGTTGTCGGCCTGCGCCATTTCGAGCGCCTGTGACGCGTGCCTGATGGCCTCGTCGACTTTGTTGTCGGCCAACGAGACGGCGCTCAACTGCGAGAGCGCCTGCACCTGCTGGAAGCGGTTGTCGGCGCGCTGCGCCATTTCGAGCGCCTTCTGCAACTCGTGCTGCGCCTCGGCCTTGCGTCCGAGTTCGACGTAGAGGCGGCCCCGCAGGTAGATCGCCTCGGTCAGTCCTTCGACGTTTCCCCTCGCCCCGTAAAGCTCCTCGGCGCGTTTGAGTGCGCCGCTCGCGCAGGACAAACTCTTCTGGCGCACGCAGACCGCGCCGAGGCGGATGTAGGCCGTCGCGTAAGACGGGTCGCGCTCGGTCGCCTTCGTGTAGCTGTCAGCCGCCTTGGCCGTCTCGCCGTTCTTCTCCCGCGCGCGCCCCAAGTCAACATAGACCTGCGCCGGTTTGGGGTCGAGTTCGACGATCTTCTCGTAGGCCGCAGCCGCCTCCCCGAAGTCGCGCTGCACGGTCGAGGTGATGGCTTCGAGATGGAGCTTGTCGCGGTAGTTGAGCGCGCTGCGTTCGGGGATCAGCTCGTTGGTGCGGATGAGGCTCCCCATCGCGCGGTCGAGGTTGTCGAGTTCGACCAGCGCCTCGGCGAGCCGCGCGTGGCCGAACGCGAAGTTGTCGTCCGCCGCGACGGCGCGTTCGAGCAGCCCCGCCGCCTTGTAGAACGCGCCGTCGCGCATCGCCTCCACCCCCTCCTCGTAGAGCGCGAGGGCGTCGGCCTTCGGCGGCGGCAGCGAGGGCGCGTTCCAGTAGAAGTAAGCGAGGACGCCGAGCGCGGCGAGGGCAAAGGTGCCGAGGAAGGCGAGCGGCGAGATGCGCGGGCGGCGCAGCTTGTCGGCCACGGTGACGAGGACGGAGGAGCGCGCGTGGCCCGAAGGCCCGGCGATGCGGCGCGTGCGCACGGTGTCGGAGCCGGGCAGGCGCGCGAGCACGTCCTGGAGGTCGTTGGCTAACTCGCCCGCCGTCTGGTAACGATCCTCGACGCGCTTGGCGAGCGCCTTCATCACCACGCGGTCGAGTTCCGGCGGGATGCGCGAGTTGAATTGCGAGGGCGGCGGCGGGTCAACGTGCAGGACTTGCGCGCCGATCTCGATGACGTTCGCGCCGGAGAAGGCGGGCCGCCCGGCGACGCACTCGTAGAGCAGAGCGCCGAGCGCGAAGAGGTCGCTGCGCCCGTCCACGCGCCCGCCGCGCGCCTGCTCAGGCGAGAGGTAGAGCGGCGTGCCGATGACCACGTCGCTGCGCGTCTGCGTCGAGAGCAAAGTCTGCGCGTCGGGCCGAGACGCCCCGCCGCCGTCGTCCTCGAACTGCTTGGCGAGGCCGAAGTCGAGCACCTTGACCTCGCCGCGCTCGTTGATGATGACGTTCGAGGGCTTGATGTCGCGGTGGACGATGCCTCGGCGGTGCGCCTCGGCGAGCGCGTCGGCCACGTCCTGCGTGATCTCGACCGAGCGTGCGAGGCTCAGGCCCGTGCTCATCAGGACTTCGCCGAGCGTCTGCCCCGTGACCAGCTCCATGACGATGAAGGGCTGGCCTTCGGGCGTCTCGCCCACGTCGTAGATGGCGGCGATGTTCTTGTGGGTGACGACACTGACGGCGCGCGCCTCGCGCATGAAGCGCGAGCGGTACTGCTTCTCGTCCTTGCCCGCGTGCGGGATTTTGACGGCCACGCGGCGGCCCGAAAGGCGCGTGTCCTCGGCGACGTAAACGACGCCCATCCCGCCCTCGCCGACCTGGCCGAGGATGCGATAATGAGAGATGGTCTTGCCGATCATTGTGGGTGCTGCTTGCCTGCGGTAACTTGAGGACGCGTAGGGCTGTCGGAAATGGGATCGGTTTTCATGGCGCTGAGCCGAGGTGGCCGTCGGGATGCGCGTAGTTTTTAAGCCGCGCGTATTCTGCGCTAAAGCGGACGGCTTTTCAAGACGGGCGCATACAGATTTTTTTGCAGCCGGATAAATACGCCCGCTGAGTTGCCCGACGAGTCGCCCGCCGCGAATCGCGCCGCCTCGAAAGTGCGGCGCGCGGACGTAATTCTTGACATGCCTTCCACGGGGGAGTATTTTCTCTCCGCTTTGACCTTTGCTCACAGGCCCGCGCCACTCGCGGGCCGCGCTTGAACCCGGAGCCTACCTTAGCTTCCTCGCGCCGCAAGGCGCTCGCCGCGGGACGCGTCCCTTCGTGCTTCACACGAGCGCGCCCGTACTTCACCCGTAGAACCCAACGGCGATAAAGGGTCGGCCCGTCCGCCGGGACGTGTCCGCGCGGGTCAACACTCACCACTCCGAGGAGAATCACCATGACAACGAGAAAGAAGATCACCAGTCTCACAGGGAAGGATACCAAAGCGGGTTTCGTCAGCACCGAGTTCGAGACTCCGGACATCCCCGACTACGTCGTCGTCGAGCTGCGCTACGAGAGCCCGGTCGCCTTCAGCGCGTCGAGGTTCTCGGCCCCCGCCGCCGCCGAGCCGCAGGCCGATACCCTCAACAACGTCCTCGCCAAGTACAACATCAAGGCCATGCGCTCGCACTTCGGCCTCAAGTCGTCAGCCGTCCGAGGGCGCGTCGAGGTCGCATCCACGCTGCCGGAGGAGCCCGACCCCACGAAGTTCGCGGACAAGGGCATGGACACCGAGTTCATCCAGAGCGGCTTCGTGCAGGTCGTGCCGGAGAACAGCAAGGACGCGCCGAAGCTCGCCAAAGAGCTGAACCGGAAGGGGCCGGTCTGGAAGGCGTTCGTCGCGCCGCGCCCGGTGCCCGCGGCGGTGCTCACGGGCTCTCAGGTCGGGAGCCGCAACTTCGAGCCGTCGCAGGGCTACATCTGCTCCGCGCCCGACGGCATCGGGGCGGCGGAAATCTGGAACCTCGGCGGAGCCAAAGGCACGGGCGTCACGATCTGCGACATCGAGGGCAACTGGAACCGCAAGCACGAGGACTTGCCGACCGGGATTCCGCTCATCGGCGGCACGGTGATTGACGACCTCGGCTGGCGGAACCACGGAACGGCGGTGCTCGGCGAGATGGTTTCCATCCCCAACAGCAAAGGGACGGTCGGCATCAGTCACGGGGCGAAGGCCGTCGTCCATCCGGCGGTCATCAACGGCGTCTTCAACACGGCGGGGGCCATCACCAACGCCGCGAGCCAGTTGAAGGCGGGCGACGTAATCCTCATCGAGTTGCAGGCCATCGGGCCGAACGGGAAGTACGTCGCCATGCAGTACTGGGGCGACATCTTCTCGGCCATCGCGGCGGCGACCGCCAAAGGCATCACGGTGGTCGAGGCGGCGGGCAACGGCAACGAGAATTTCGACTTGGCGATTTTCGCCAACACGGGCTTGCAAAAGGACAGCGGCGCAATCGTCGTCGGCGCGGGCGTCCCGCCGACCAACCACTTCGACAACGACAACGCCTACGCCTCCATCGGCGTGCCGCGCTCCCGCATCTGGTTCTCCAACTATGGTAAAATCGTCAACGTTCAGGCTTGGGGATGGCATGTCACCACGCTCGGCTACGGCGACGCGCAGGGCGGCTCTTCGGAAAACATCTGGTACACGTTGCGCTTTTCCGGCACGTCGAGCGCCTCGCCCATCGTCACGAGCTCGGTCGCGTGCCTTCAGGGCCGCGCCAAGTCGAAGAACGGAGCGCCGATGACGCCGGACAAGGTCAGAAAAATTCTGATGTCCACGGGGACGCCGCAACAGGCCGGGCCGGGCGTCCCGCTCACGCAGAACATCGGCCCCCAGCCCAATCTCCCGAAGGCCATGCAGCTAGTTTGAAAAGGGGGAAGCAGTGACGATTCCGGCAGTACCTTTACCGGCGGGCGGCAAGGTGCGGACGCCCATTGATTTGAAGTTGAAGGCGGGTTGGAAGTTCGACCCCGCCCGCCGCATCTTCGAGTCCGACTCCGGCGAGAAGTTTTCGCCGCGCGGCGAGCTTCCCAAAAACTGCCGGATCGTTTACAAGGTTCCGAACCTCGCCTCGGCGGACGAATCCGAACTCAACGAGCACGAAATGGATTTGCGCCGCTACATGCAGGTGATTCTGCCGAAGGGTGAATCGCCCGCCGCATACGTGGACGCGGTTCGCGCGTGGCCCTGCGTCGCCGAGGCGCACGTCGCGCCCGAAGTGAGCCTGCCCTACCCGTTCTAAAGGTAAGGCGCGCGTCCCTCGGCGGTGAGCGTTCGGGCGCGATCAGAACAGACAACCCGACGACGAAGGCCACGCCCTCTTTGATAAAGAGGGCGTGGCCGTTTTCTCGCGCCCCGCCTTTTCTCCGCCGGTCGAGTCTCGTCTCGGCTTCTCTCTCGAAGCACGGCCCGCGCCGGTTTTTCCGTCCGCTTCGCGCGCCCGCCGCCGCCGGGTGGAGGGCTCAAGCGCGAGCGCCTTTCGGCGGTTTTGCCCGCCCTCTCGCGGGCGCGCGAAAAGGCGGGGCGGGGTAGTTTATAAGCTTGCCTTATGGACTGTTTGGCGGCATACTTTTCGGCGTTTGGCTCCGCTCTCGCGCGTCCGTGAGGATCGCGCCTGCCCGTGACTGTGAGGCGACAGGTGTTCGGCTGAAGGAGAGTGAGACTGTTCTTTGTGGGTCTGGAAGCCGCTCTCTCAAGTCGTCAGAGCACCGGGCCGAGGTCGCCGCCCTTGCCGTCGCGGAAACGCGTGGAGCCTTCGCGGGCTCCTCCCTCAAACCGCTCCCGCGCGCAAGTCACGGCCCGCGCTTCGCTTCAGGTAAAGGATAGAAAAGAATGGGCACGAGACTTTACGTCGGCAACCTCAACTTCCGTGTGACGGGCGAGGACTTGCGCGAATACTTCTCACAGGCGGGCGAAGTCGAGTCCGCTTCGGTGGTCGAAGACCGCGAGACGGGACGCTCGCGCGGCTTCGGCTTCGTCGAGATGGCGACGAGCGAAGGCGCGACGGAGGCCATCGAAAAGTTCAACGGTAAAGAGTTTCAGGGCCGCGCCCTGACCGTCAACGAGGCGCGGCCCCGCACCGACCGCGGCGGCGGTGGCGGTGGTTACGGCGGTGGTGGCGGCGGCGGTTACGGCGGCGGCGGTGGCGGCGGGCGCGACCGCGAGCCACGCTGGTAAAGGATAAAGGGGACAGAGGGTCAAAGGGGAAGAGGGTCAAAGGAAAAGACCGACGGTTCGTCTTCTCCTTTGACCCTCTTCCCCTTTGACCC
>DASTQX010000002.1:0-11392 GCA_035761505.1 Pyrinomonadaceae bacterium | reverse complement strand
CGGGCGGGCGAGCCGGACGCGCGCGAGCATTTGACGACGTTGCTGCGCTCGGCCCGGAGGGACGTGTTCAGTCAGACGCTCTCGACGCGCTCTTCGACCATCAAGGCGCTGTGCCTGACCTTCGTCGCGCCGAGGTCGTCCGAGGCGAAAGCGGAGGCGCAGGGCTGGTCGCGCGCGGCCCCGGCGCTGTCGCTGCAATTCGCCCGGCAGGTCGGGGCGTCCGCGCGCGGCGTGGCCGAGGCGTTGCGCGAACTGCGCCAGACGCTCGGCGATGTGAGGACACCGGCCCCGGCCCCTGCGCCTCCGGTCGAGCAGTTGACGCGGCAGGTGCTCAACCAGTTGGAGCGCGAACTGCGCATCGAGAAGGAACGGCGAGGGCTTTAAGCGATGTTGTCGAAGAACCTCAAGACCGCTTACATCCGCCCGATCAACGGGCGGCACGCGAACGAGCGGCTCGAAGTGCTGTTCAACCCGGCGGAGTACTCCATCGAGAAGGGGAACACCTTCCAGAGCACTTCGCTGCCGGGCCTCGCCACGCCGGTCACGCAGTTCGTCACCGGGAACGCCGACACTTTGAGCATGGAGCTGTACTTCGACACCTACGCCACGTCGGCACGCCACGCGCAGGTCTCGCAGAGGGAGGACGTGCGGAAGTACACGCGCCGCGTCGCCAACCTCATGGAGATTGACCCGGAACTGCACGCCCCGCCGATTTGCGAATTCACCTGGGGGCCGCCGCTCGGCACGCCGGAGGGCATCCAGTTCACGGGCATCATCGAGAAAGTCTCGCAGAAGTTCACCTTCTTCCTCGACGACGGAACGCCCGTCCGCGCGTCCCTCAACGTCACGTTCAAGGAGTACAAGACCGTCCAGCAGCAGTTGCAGGAGATGGGCCGCCAGTCGGCGGACAGGACGAAGCGGATCGAGTTCAAGGAGGGCGACGCCCTCTGGCTCTACGCGGCCAAAGAGTACGGCGACCCTTCGCTGTGGAAGGTCATCGCCGACCAGAACCGCCTTGAGAACCCGCGCATCATCGAACCCGGCACGGAGTTGGAGGTGCCGCCGCTGCAATGACGAAGACCATCACCCAACTTGAGAGCGAGCACCGGAACTTCTACGCCCCGGCGTACAAGGTCGTCGTCAACGGCCAGAACCTGCTCACCGACCTCTTCATGGAGATCGCCTCCGTGCAGGTGGACAACACGCTCAAGGGCGCAGACCGCTTCACCTTCACGGTCAACAGCACCTTCGACTTCCAGTACAGGGAGTTCACGCACCTCGCCGACATCTTCGCGTTTGGCAACTCCGTGGAAATCTACCTCGGCTATCAGGACATCTCCTCTCTGACGTTGCTGCACCGGGGCATGGTCACGGCAGTACAGACGAGCTTTCCCGCGAGCGGCCTGCCGCAAATCAACGTCAGCGGCTACGACCTCACCTACTGCATGACGAAGGGCAAGCGCTCGCGCAACTGGGAGAAGAAAAAGGACAGCGACGTGGTCGCGGAGGTGGCGCGCGAGTACGGGCTCAATCCCGTGACGGACGACACGCTCGTCGAGCACCCGAAGATCGAGCAGAGTCAGGAGAGCGATTATCAGTTCCTCGAAAAACTGGCCGAGCGCAACGGCTATGAGCTGTACGCCTTCGACCGCGAACTCTACTTCCGGCCACCGGCCAGCGGCGAGGCGGCGGTCGTGACGCTCGAATGGGGCAAAGGGCTGGTGAGCTTCGCGCCGGAGATCAACATCTCGGAGCAGGTGAGCAAGGTCGAGGTGCGCGGTTGGGACGTGATGGAGAAGAAGGAGATCGTCGGCGTCGCCGGGCAGGGCGACGAGCAGGGGCGCGAGACCAGCCGCCGCAGTGGGGCCGAGTTCGTCAAGACGATCTGCCGCGACGGCGGCGAACTCAAGGTGCGAGTCCCGGTCTATTCCAAACAGGAGGCCGAGCGCCGCGCCGAGGCGATTCTTAAGCGGCGCTCGGAACTTCTCGTGCAGGGCGGCGGCGAGTCCATCGGGCTGCCGGAGATTCTGGCCGACACCAACGTCGAGCTGAAGGGCTTGGGCAAACTCTTCAGCAAGACCTATTACGTCGAGCAGAGCACCCACACGGTCAGCACCTCCGGCTACCGCACCACCTTCAAGGTGAAGGACACGACGGTATGAGCCTGCTCACACTTCTGAAGGACGACGACCAGCGCGAGAACGGGCGCGTCGACGGCGTGGCGACCGGCATCGTGACGAACAATCAGGACGCCGAGGGGCTGAGCCGCGTCAAGGTCAAGTACCCGTGGCGCGAGGACTCGCAGGAGAGCTACTGGGCGCGGCTCGCCGTGCTGGCCGCGGGCGACAATCGCGGCACGCTCTGGATTCCGGAGGTCGGCGACGAGGTGCTGCTCGCCTTCGACAAGGGCGACATCCAGCATCCTTACGTCCTCGGCTCGCTCTGGAACGGCAAGGACAAGCCGCCCGAAACCAACTCCGACGGCCAGAACGACACGAAGATGATTCGCTCGCGCAGCGGTCACAAGATAACGCTGCTCGACAAGAAAGGCGGGGAGAGCGTCGAGATTAAGACGCAGGGCGGGCACACGATTCTGCTCGACGACGGGGCGGGGCGCGTCGAGATCAAGGACAGTTCGGGCTCGAACAAGATCGTCATCGAGACGAAGCAGAACAGCCTCTCCATCGAGAGCGCGATGAGCCTCAAGATCAAGTCGCAATCCATAGACATCGAGGCCGGGGCTTCGATGAACATCAAGGCGTCGGGGACGCTCACGATTCAGGGCGCGCTCGTGCGCATCAACTAGACGGGAGGGCTTCGGGTGGGCCAGCCAGCCGCGAGGGTCGGAGATCAGTCCAGCCACGGAACGCCGCTCGCGCCGGGGCCGGGCAGCACGAACGTCCTTATCGGGGGCAAGCCCGCGTGGAGGGCGACGGCGGACTTCCACACCTGCCCCCTCTTCGACGGGCCGAAGCCGCACGTCGGCGGCACGGTCTTGGTCGGCAGCACCAGCGTCTTGATTAACAGCCTCCCTGCTGCGCGGCAGGGCGATCAGGTGGTCGAGGCGAGCGCGCCGAATGCGATTGTGCTCGGCGAGTTGACGGTGCTCATCGGTTAGGAGCGCGAAGTGACGAGATCGTTCCTCGGACGAGGTTGGAAGTTTCCGGTCGGGGTTGACCCCGCGACCGGGCGCATCGCCATGTCCGAGCACGAGCAGGACATCAGGGAGGCGATTCGCATCATCCTCGCCACCGCGCTCGGCGAGCGCGTGATGCGCCCCGACTTCGGGTGCGGCATCCACGAACTGGTCTTCTCGACCATCAGCCGCGCGACGACGGGACTCTTCGAGAGCCGCGTGCGTGAGGCCATCATGAAGTGGGAGGCGCGGGTCGAGCTTGTGCAGTTCGACATCTCGACGCGCGACGCCGCCAAAGGGAAGTTGGAGATTCAGATGACGTGCCGCGTGCGCGACACCAACAACGAGTTCAACTTGGTGTTTCCGTTCTATCTGACGGAGGGGACGGGATGAGCCGCCGGATTACCACGCCGAAGATTGATTCCCGGACGGCGGGCGACCTCTTCCTGCGGCTGCGCGAGATGGCTCCGCACTACACGAGGGAGTGGCCCGCGCGCGAGGACGACGACCCCGGCGTGGGGCTCTTGAGAATCTTCTCCTTCATCGCCGGGGGCGTCATCGGCAGCCTCAACCGCGCCCCCGAAAGAAACTTCATCGCGTTCCTCGACATGCTCGGCATCCGGCTGCTCCCCAAGAGGCCGTCGCGCGTCCCCGTCAGGTTCCTCGTCGCGCAGGGCACGGAGGACTCCTTCCTCGTCGCGCAGGGCACGCAGGTCTCCGCGCCGCCCGCCGGGGGCCGCCCCGAAGAGCAGCCGTTCGTGACGCTCGAAAGCCTTTCGGTGATACCGGGGGCGCTCGGCGCGCTCGTCGCCGTTGACCCGTCGGAGGACATCATCTACAAGCCGCCGCCGGGCTTTCTGGCGCTTGAGCTGTCGGCGTCGGATGCGCCGCCGCTCGTCGTGCAAGCCTTCTCGTCGGCGGGCTCGAAGTCGCTTCAGCTCGACCTCCCCGAACAGTTGGCGCAGGGCGATTTTCTCCGCCTTGAGTCGCCGCGGGTTCAGACCGGCGCGGCCTCCGGCTGCCTGCCCCCGGCCAGCGAAGGCCAAGGCGCCGCCCCCGCCGAGTACGTCGTCGTGGCCGACCGCAAGGGCAAGATCGTGATCCTCGCGGGGCCGCTCGCGCGCGACTACTCGACGGGGGCCGTCGCCACGAAGGTGACGCAGTTCGAGCTGTTCGAGGGGAAGAATTTTCAGGAGCACATCCTCTACCTCGCGCACGGCGAGTTCTTCGACATCAAGAGCGAGGCGCAGATCGAGTTGACGGTGGAGCACGCGCCGGGTTCTTCGTCGAACCTCCTGCCGCTGGACATCAGTTGGGAGTTCTTCGGCGTCACCGAAGACTCGAAGGAGGACGGCTGGAAGCCTTTCGGGATCGAGTTGGACGGCAGTTCGGGATTGAGCCGAGACGGGCGCGTGGTTCTGAGCAAGCCGCCGGGCGAGATCAAGGAGACGACGATTGACGGCAACGAGAGCCGCTGGATTCGCGCGCGGCTGGCGGGGCCGATTCCGGCCACCCCTCCGCGCTCGCTGCCGGAGATTGAGTCCATCTCGCTGACCGTCTCTTCGGCCAAAGAGGGCCTCCCCGCCGATCAGGCGTTCCACAACGACACGCCTTTGACGGTCAACCTCCCCTTCAACCCCTTCGGCCCGGAGCCGCGCATCTTCGACCGCTTCTACCTCGCCAGTCAGGAAGCCTTCTCGAAGCCGGGCGCGGAAGTGAAACTCGACGTGAGGCTGGACTTCACAGACCTGCTCGCGGCCCCCGCCGCCGTCGCCCTCTCGACGACGGTACGCGTGTTCGCGCGCGGCGCGGCGGGACGGCTGGTGGAGTTCCCGTTCGACTTGAGGCAGCAGCAGAAAACCCCGCTCTCCCGCATCAATCACGCGACGCCGCGCAACACGCGCGTCTCCGCCGAAGCGATCCCCGCCGTCGTCAGCTCCCCGGACGAGCGCGTAGGAGTTTTCGTCAAGGCCGACGACGACCAGATACATCTCTGTCTCGTTCCGCGCCCGAACGGAAACCAGTTAGAGCCGGGGAGGTGGCTGGACTTGCAAGCCCCGCCCGGCAAACCGACCTTCAACCCGGCGGCGGCCCTCCGCGAGGACGGCCAGTGGGAGGTCTTCGTCGTCTCGGAGAATAAGCTTTACTCGAAGGTCGTGAATCCACAGTCGGAGTTGCAGGGCGCTTGGATTCAGGTGGTCAAGACGCCGGACGACGTGACCAACCCGAATCCCGTGCCCGTGGCCGCGTCGTCGCCGTTCGCGCTGCGCGTCGCCGAGGGCGCTAGAACTTTCGTCTACGTGGTGATTTCAGACCTCGAAGGCCGGACGTGGGTCTTCAACGGCAGAGAGTGGGCCGACAAGACGCCGAAGGATGAGGACAGAGTGGACTTCGATGATTTCCTCGCGTGGCCGCCCTCGGCGGTCGAGAAGCCCGCCCCGCAGAGACCGTTCGCACTCCTCGACGACGACGAAGACACGGACTCGCCCATCAGAATCTTTCTGCGAAACAGGGACAGCGAGCTGGTCAGCTTCGACACGCCGTCGGACATGACGCAGCAGATAAGTATTAATCACGGTGCGCCGGACAGCGGCGAAGTCAAACTCGACTCGAACGCCCACGCCTCGGAATCGCTGTGGGGCACGCACGTTTTCGTCAGGGGCTCGGACAACCAACTGTGGCGGTTCGATCTGGAAGCCGAAGAGTGGTATTCCGAACTCAACACGCAGGGCTTCAACCTGGCGAGCGACCCTTTCTCGCTCGCCTATCAGGTCGGGCCGGGAGATGGTTTCGACTCCGTTTCGGTCTTCTCGACGAGCGACAAAAATTCCCTCCTTGAGTTTCACATCCTCGGCGAAGAAGGCCGCTTACAGGCTGGGCCGCTGGAAATCCTCCTGCTGGCTGACGAGCTGGCCGACCTCGACAAGAAGACCTACGACCTCCACATCACCGACGACTTCAACGGGAGCGTGTTTCGGCAGACTCTGCCGAGCCACAGCGCGGGCATCCTGGCCGTGCTCGACGAGCCTCTGGACTTCGCCGCCACGGAAGAGACCGAGTACGAAGTGTTCGCGCGGAAGGCGGAGACGACCGGCAGGATTGTGGGCGTCACCGACACGGAGGTCACGCTCCCGGCGAACACGAGCGCGGTGGCGGGAGACTATATTTTCGTTAACGACCAGCTCCGTATCTTAGCGAGTCTGGTCAGCGGCCAGACCTTCAGTTTGGACAAGGGCTGGAGCGCGAGGCCGAGCGTGGATGACCCTTACATCCTGCGGGAGCTGATTGACGGCCCGCGTAACGCCGCGCCGGGGGCCGCCCGTAGCGCGGTGCTCAGGAAGACCGCCAGCGACCGCGACGACGCGTACAACAATCTGCTCATGGAGATTACCTCCGGCGCGGGCGAAAGTCCCTACCCCTTGAGAATCGAAGATTACGTCGGCGTCGAGCGGAGGGTCATCATCAGCGAAGACTTCGACCCCGCGCCGGAGGGAGATTCGGCCTACCAGATTACGGGCAGCAAGTGGGGCAGCTTCCGCGACCAATCGGAGACCGAGCTGCGCCCGGAACTGTCCTGGGAATACTGGAACGGCAAGGGGTGGATGGCGCTGCGCGTGGACGACAGGACGGAGAACTTTCTGGTGCCGCAGCTTGTCTCCTTCACGGTGCCGGACGACATGTCCAAGACGGAGGTCGCCGGTCAGGAGAACTACTGGATTCGCTCGCGCATCGTCGGTGGCGATTACGGTCGAGAGCTGTTCGTGCTCAATAAGGATAACCAGTTGGAAGTCCGCAAAGACCCGATTCGCCCGCCGCTCATCAAGTCGCTCACGATCACTTACAAGGTGACGGAGCAGAAGCCGCCGCAGTTCACCCTCACTTTCAACAACATGGGTTTCCTCGACCAGACGGCGGCCAACGTCACCCGCGACAAGCACTTCTCGCCGTACCTGACGCTGCCGGACGAAAGCCGTGCGCTCTACTTCGGCTTCGACAAGGAGTTCGACGGCGGGCCGGTGCGGCTCTATTTCGACGCCGCCGAGCTGGTCACGGACGAGCGCGACAAGCCGAAGCTGGCGTGGGAGTTCTACTCCGGAAACAAGTGGCAACCCCTCCCCGCCAAAGATCGGACGGACGCGCTGACCAAACCGGGCTTCATCACCTGGACGGTGCCGGGCGAGTTCCAGCAACGGAGCTTTTTCGGCGAGACGCTCTTCTGGATTCGCGCGCGGCTGGTCGAAGGCGCGTGGAAGGATTCGCCGAAGTTCCGTGGCGTCTTCATCAACACGGTCGAGGCGATGCAGGCGCGCACCATCTCTAACGAAATCCTCGGTTCGAGCACGGGCCTTGAGAACGAGCGCTTCCGCTTCAAACAACTCCCCGTGCTCGAAGGCGAGGAAGTCCGCGTGCGCGAGGCTCTGACCGAAGAGGAGCGCGAGCAGTTGAGGGCATCCGAGGGCGACGAGGCCGTGCGCGACCTGCTCGATCTGGAAGGGCGAATAATCGAAACGTGGGTGCGTTGGAAAGAGGTCTTGGAGTTCTTCGACTCCGACGCGCGAAGCCGCCATTACCGGCTCGACCGGCACAGCGGCGAGCTTGAGTTCGGCGACGGCGTGCACGGGCGGATACCGCAGGCCGGGGGCGACAACATCCGGGCCTTCTTTTATCAGGCGGGCGGCGGGGCGGCGGGCAACGTCAAGGCGGGCGAGATTAATACGCCGGTGACGGCGGTCGCGGGCGTGGCTTCGGTCATCAACCCGGTCGCGGCGGGCGGCGGGTCGGAGGCGGCCACGGTCGAGGAGATGCTTGAGATCGGCCCGGCGCAGGTGAGCCACCGTGACCGCGCCGTGACGCCGGAGGACTTCGAGCGGCTCGCGTTGGAGACTTCGCGCGAAGTCCGCAAGGTGCGCTGCATCCCGAACCGCAATCGCGCGGGCCGTCAGGAGGTGGGCTGGACGAGCGTCTATGTCGTCCCCGACTCGAAGGACGAGAGGCCGCAGCCGTCGCTCGAACTGCGGCGCTCCATCCAACGTCACCTCGCGGAACGCGCCGACCTCACGATGGTCGCGCAAGACCACCTCTTCGTCGGCCCGGCGCGGTACGTGAGCGTGGATGTCGAGGTCTTGGTTTTCGCCAAGTCGTTCGAGGTCGCGGGCGAGGCGGAGCGGCGCGTGAGGGAAGGAATCAAAAACTTTCTCCACCCGCTGACGGGCGGCCCGGCGGGCGAGGGCTGGGACTTCGGGCGCGACCTCGCCGCCTCGGATTTGTACCTGCTGCTTGAGAACATCGAGGAGGTGGATCACGTCGCCCGGCTCGTCCTCCACTCCGGCGCGGGGAGCGGCGAGCGGGTGGAGGTTGCCGAAGACTCTCTGCTATCGAGCGGGACGCACACCGTCAACGTCAACGTCACCGGGGAAGAGAAGTTACCGGAGACGGTGTGCCTGCCGGAGGGGCGGGCGGGCCGTCCGCGCCAGTGCTGCTAACGGGGAAGAAGAATGTCGCTGCCGATTCCAAATTTCGACAGGCCGTTCGCGCAGATCGTCGAGGAGGCGCGCTCGCTGATTCCGGGCGCGTCGCCGGAGTGGACTGACCACAACGTCCACGACCCCGGCATCACGTTCGTCGAACTCTTCTCGTGGCTGGCCGAGATTGAGCTTTACCGCCTGAGCCGGACTTCCGAGGCGAGCTTCGAGCGCTTCCTCTCGATGGTCGGCCTCACGCGGCGCGGGCGGCAGACCGCCGAGGTGACGGTCTCCTTCGTCTTCGGCGCGGAGATGGCTGGCTTGCTCGTCCCGGCAAACACGAAGTTGACGCCCATCGGCCACGAAGACGTGCCTTTCCAGACGGTGCGCGACACGTATCTGACGGCGGCCCGCCTGAAGAAAGTCGTCACCCACATGGGAGAGCGCGCGGTTCCGCAGACGGAGGCGGACGAGAACGTCGCGGGCCATTACGAGGTGTTCGGCCTCGCGCCGAGCGTGGGCGATTCGCTGCGCCTCGGACTCGAAGGTTGGTTCGAGGGTGAAGAGGGCCATCTCGCCATCACGCTCTTCGAGGACGACTTGCCGCCGCGCGAGCCGTTCGCCGCCGACGCTTCCGGCTTCGTGCCTTCGGCGCGGGTCGTCTGGGAGTACCGCACCGGCCACGGCTCGGAGGACTGGGAAGAGTTGCGCGTCATCGAAGACGGCACGCTGCATCTTTCAAGGAGCGGGGTGGTGACCTTCCGCGTTCCGGCACGGCAGCCGGTCAAGACGCGCAACGAAGACGCCGGGGAAAAGTTGAAGTTGAACTGGATGCGCGTCCGGCTCGCCGAAGGCGGGTACGAGATACCGCCGCGCATCTCCGGCATCAAGACGAACACTCTGCGCGCGCGGCAGATCGAGACGGTCATCAACGAAGACCTCGGCAAGGGCTTGGGCACGCCCGACCAAGTCGTCCGGCTCAAGAAGTCGCCGCCCTTCCTCGATGCGGGCGTGAGCGACGGGCCGTTCCAGATCGGCGAGGTGCTCGACTGGGAGGCGCTGACGCTCCGCCTCGCGCACCCCAAGAGGCTGCGCGACGCCGAGCAAGCCGCGCTGGTGAAATACGTCGCCGAGAGGTTGGGTAAGGACGCGGGGGCCGTCATTAAATCCGCCGACCCGACCAACGAGGAGAAATATCTGCTTAGTCAAGCCTTCGACAGGTTACTCGACTTGCCGGACTTCTACCGCCCCGAAACGTTCGCGGGCGTGCGCATCCCCGAAGAGTTCGCGGAAGCGGCGACGGCTCAAGAGGGCGCGTGTCGTGAAGGGCAGAGGACGCGCCGCTTCAACCGGCTGCTGCTCCAACGCGTCTTCCCAGACCTCTTCGTCAGCGACCGGGTTGAGATACAGACGGGGACTCCGGTCGAGCGCGTGGAGGACGAGCCGAACAGTTGGGTGAGTTGGGAGCGCGTGGACGACTTCTCGAACTCCGCGCCGGACGACCGCCATTTTCGTCTGGACGCGGAGACCGGGAGGGTCAGTTTCGGCAACGGCCTCAACGGTCGCGTGCCGCAGGCGTCGGAGTTCATCCGGGCGCGCTTCTACCGTCATTCCAAAGGCGCGGGCGGCAATCTGACCGCGCGCCTCAAGTGGGGACTCGGCGTGAAGTTTCCGGAGGGCGCGCGACCCAAGGAGAGTGAGAACCCGTTGCCGGCGGCGGGCGGCTCGGAGCCGGAGACGATTGACGAGGCCCGCGCCAGATCGCGCGAAGTGTTCCGCAAGCAGTTCCCGGCCCTGACGGCGAAGGATTACGAAGAGCAGGCTTTGCAGACGCCGGGGCTGCGCGTGGCGCGCGCCAAAGTCGTCGCCAACTTCAACCCGAACCTCCCGAAGCTCAACCTGCCGGGCGAAGTGACCGTCGTCGTCGTCCCGCACCGAGCGCCGAAGACAGCCTTCCCCGACGCGGGGCCTCCCGTCCCCGGCGAGGGCTTCCGCCTCACGGTGCTGAACCATCTTGAGACGATGCGTCTGGTGACGACGAACCTGCACGTGCTCGGCCCTCGGTACGTCCCCGTCTCCGTGCGGTGCAGCGTCTTCTTGAAGAAGGGCGCTTCGGAGAAGGAGACGCGCGCGGCCATCACGCGGGCGCTCGGCGAGTTCCTCGACCCGTTGCGCGGCGGGCCTGAGAGCGGCGCGGGCGGCTGGCCTTTCGGCAGGCCGGTCTTCCCGTCCGAGATTCATCAGCAGATAGCGCGGCTCGACGGGGTTGATTACCTGACCGGCGTCGTCTTGAACGGGCAGGAGGCGGGCGAGCCAGTGCGGCTGCCCTACAACGGTTTGACCGTCGCCGCCGAGCATGACCTGACGTTGATTACTTTCGAGCGGCGGGGGCAAGGCGTGGATTCCGGTCGGAGAGGTGATTGTCGTGCCTGAGAGCGAGTTCAAGATACAAGTGCTGGAGACGGAGCCGCAGTGGAAGAGCGGTCTGTTGAGGGGCTTGAGGCTCGACGGCGGAGGCATCTCTCTTTTCGCCAACCCGTCCTTCGAGTCCTGGCTCACGCTCGACGAGTGGCGCGGCGCGACGGGCGACATCGTGGTTGACGAGTGCGGGCAGATTTATTGGAGCGCGGTCGAAAGCGAGGACGGGCGAAGGGTTTGGAGTCTCTTCCGTCACGACCCGCGCACGGGTCACACCGAGCGCGTGCTCCGTTTCGACGGCTGCGGCCCGCTCAGGCCGCGCAAGATGTGGCTTCGCGGCGACATGCTCTGGCTCCTCGACCGTGGCGACAACCGC
>DASTQX010000001.1:0-8492 GCA_035761505.1 Pyrinomonadaceae bacterium | reverse complement strand
GCTCACCTCCGCGCCGTACCACCACTGGAGGTCGTCCCACTCCCAACCCGGCGCGAGCGGCCCGCCCGCGAAGTAGCTCTCGTCGCCAACCAGATCGCCTTCGACTCGTTTCACGCCCGCGCCCGTGACGCGCAAGGCCAGCTCGTCAATCGCGCGATAGTAGTCGCCGGTTGCGTCGCCGTTGAAGCGCGTTGCGAAGGTCGGGTCGCCGCGCCCGTAGACGACGAGGTCGCCGCGCACCGTGCCGTTGGCGTCGGGCCGCGCGGGCGCATAAACCGAGGTCACGAAGCGGTAGTCGGGGCCGAAGCGGTCGAGCGCGGCGGCCACCGTGTAGAGCTTCATGTTAGACGCGGGCTGCATCCACTTCTCCGCGTTCTCCTCATAGACGACGCGCCCCGTGTCGAGCGAGGCGACCTTCAAGGCGAGGTGCGAGGCGGCGAACTCAGGACGGCTCGTAATCTCTCTGATGCGCGCGCGCAAATCTTCGAGCGTCTGCGGCGAACCGGCGGCGGGCGTCTGTGCCGGAGTCGCCGAAGGCGTCGCGGCGGGAGTCGGCGCGGGAGTCGGCGTCTGCGTCGGCGTGGGGCGCTGCGGCGTCGGAGTGGGAAGCGAGCGCGCGGGCGTCGGAGTGGGCGTCGGCGTCTGCGCCGTTCGCGCGGGCGTCGTGACGCGGCGCTCGCGCTGCACCTGCGCGGCGCGGGCGGCGGGCGCGGGGAGTGCGCCGAAGATTAAAACTAAGAGTAAGAGGAGAGAGACGTGCGGCGGCGGCGTGAAAACTTTTCTCGATGACATACCTGCTCAAAAATCTTCCCGGTTCAAAGGTCTCTCGGTGCAGTTTGAACGAAGCGCGGCGAATCGGCAAACGAGCGCGCCACGCAAGCCGGTGCTCTCGCCGGAAGAGAGCAAAATCGTGAGCTTCGACGAACCCGCGAGATGAGCACGATTTCAGGCGCGAGCGCCTTCAAGGCTCGATGCGGACGGGCGTGCCCATCGGGACGGAGTCGAAGAGTTCCTTGATGTGCGCGTTCTCAAGCGCGACGCAGCCCGCCGTCCAGTCGGAGCTTGTGCCGCCGCCGTGGATGAAGATTTCGCCGCCGAGCGCGGTGTCCCACGGCGGCTTCGCCTTCCGCTTGGCGGCGCGGGCGATGCGGTCGTGCTGCTGGCGCGTGATGAGGCCGTCGCGCAGGCCGCGCGCGGCGTCCTCGGCGTCCGGGTAGGTGAGGCCGAGCGAGAGATAGAAGTTGCTCTTGTCGTTCTTGACGCAGACGTAGAAAGTGCCTTCGGGCGTCCGCCCGTCGCCCTGCCTCACCTTGTCGCCTTCGGGCGCGAAGCCGAGCACGACTCCGTAAGTCCGCACGGCCTCGCCGCCGGAGAAGAGCGTGAGCCGTCGCGCGGCCTTGCGGACGACGATCTGCGGGTTGACGAGCGGGAGTTTCAAAGGTCTCAGGTTGACGGCCTCCTGTTCGGGGTCAGGCGCGGACGGAACCGGCGCGGGAGCGGTGGCGGCGGCGACGCGCAACGACGATTGGCCCTGTCGCAGGCAGCCCGTGAAGAGCGACGCGCAGGCGACGAGCGCGCAGCACAAAAGCCCTCTGACGAATAAGGATTTCGGCATCAAGATGTGAACCGTTCTGGAAGTCGAAAGCATCTCGGCGACCCTCTCACCTTTCTCTCACCTGCGGCGCGGCGGGCGGAGCGAGTGTGGACTAACGGGCGGCGCGAAGGCAACAGCGTTTTTGTTCGGCGAGGGCGTGAGGTGAGATTCACGGCGGGGCGCGCGGAGTTGCGCGTGAATCTCTTTTCGACTCCGCGGCGGGTAAAAAAAAGCGGCGTCGCCCCTCTGCCTCAGGGCGACGCCGTGGAGATGCCTGACGGCGAAGAAGAGTCTTAGAACTCTAAGCGCGCGGCGAACTGGATGCGGCGCGGCGGGGCCGCCGCCGTGGACTGGCCGAAGTCGGGGCTGCCGATGATGAGCTGCGTGGCGTTCGTCTGCGCGACGTTCGGGTTAAGGAGGTTGACGTTGTTCGTCAGGTTGAAGAAGTCCGCCTGAAAGCGCAGGCGGATGGTCTCGGTGAGGGCGAAGCGCTTCATCACCGAGAAGTCGAAGTTCTGGAAGCCTTCGCCGTAGAAGGCGTTGCGCGCGACGTTGCCGGGCGCGCCGACCGTCGGGTTGCGGAAGAGCGAGACCGACGGGCCGACCTGCGTGCGCGGCCTCGTCAACTCGCCGCTCTCCGGGTCGGGCGTGAAGTCCGCGCCCGTCGCGCTGAACGAAGCGCGGTGGCTGACGCCCGTCCCGCCGGAGTCGAACCCGTTGGTGAAGATGCTGAAGGGCTGTCCCGACTGAAGGGTCAGGATGCCGGACAGCGCCCAGTTGCCGAAGACCTGATTGAGCAGGCCGTTCTCGAACTTGAACGGGAGGTCATAGACGAAGTTGCCGACGAAGCGGTGGCGCGTGTCGAAGCCGGAGTTACCGCGCTCGGCCCCGAAGCCTCCGGCGAAGCCGGAAGAGTCGCGCGGCAAACTCCGCTCGCCCGACTGAGCCGAAGCGGGGAGCGGGTCGGCGATGTTGTCTATCGAGTGTGAGATGGTGTAGGCGGCCTGAAACTGCCCCGAACCGAGGAGGTCGCTCGCCAGCCGCTTGGTGACGCGGAACGCGCCCGCGTGGTAGGTCGAATGGCCGATGGTCAGGAAGATGCGCGGCGTGTTGAAGGCCGTGTTGCGCGCCCCGATGATCGCGTTGTTGAAGGCGTTGTTCGGGTCAATCGGGATGTCGTCGCCCGTGATGGCGTTGACGCGCTGGATGCTCGTCAGGTTCGCGTCGGCCTGCCGGAGAAGGCCCGTCCCCTTCGAGCCGATGTAGTCGGCTTCGACAAGAAAGTCGCCGCCGAACTGGCGCTGGATGCCGAAGTTCCAACTCTGCGCGTAGGGCGTCGAGAACTTCGACTGGAAGGGGTTGTTACCCGGCAGAGGGAAGAGCAGAGGTATCTGCTGCGCGCCCTCTTCGACGATGGGGCTCGATTCCAGAGTCTCGGCGCGCGGGATGTTCTGGATGGTGTCGAGCAGGAAGCGGTTCACGATGGCGTTCGAGAACGGCGGGTTGCCGCTCGTGTTGGTGAAGAGGTTCGAGAAAACGCGGTCGTAGAAGATACCGTAGCCGCCGCGAATCGAACTCCTGCCGGGGCCGCCGAAGAGCTTCCCTAAGAACCCGGAGTCGAAGCCGGGGCTGTAGTTGAAGCCGAAGCGCGGCGCGAAGTTGTTGTAGTCGTTCAGGTAGAGCGGCTGGTCGGGGTTGTCCGAGTTCTTGCCGACGGTCTGGAAGACGAAGCCGCCTTCGGGCGTCGGGCCGCTGGGGTCTTGGTTGATAAGGTTCGTGACGAGGCCGTTGACCTCGAAGGGCACGCCCTTGTACTCGTAGCGCAGGCCGTAGTTCAAGGTCAGGTTGGGCCGCACCTTCCAGTTGTCCTGGAAGAAGAAGTCAATCTCGCGCTGGCGGAAGCCGCGGTAGTCGGCGTCGGTGCGCTGGCCGTCGGCGGTGAAGAACTGCGTCTGGTTCTGAAGAATCGCGTAACCGGCGAGGAAGGTAGCGAAGTTGTTGAGCGCCTGCCCCGTCACCGTGTTGTTTGAGATCGGGTTCCCGTTGTTGTCTTGCAGGAACTCGAAGGGCGAGCCGAACTGTCCGAGGTTGAAGCTCAGCGTCTCGTTGCGCCCGAAGTTCGACGCGCCGTTTGAATAGACGAAGCGCGTCTCGCCGCCGAACTTGAAGGTGTGGTTGCCGGTGATCCACGTCATGGACTCGGCGACGTTGGTCGTCCCGGAGAAGCGGAACTGCGTGTCGAAGGGGACGAACAGCTCGACCGTCCCGCCGAAGAAGCCGATGTTCTGGCCGTTGGCCGTGCCGAAGGGCTGGAAGTCAACGGGCGCACCGTTCTGCGCGAAGGCGCTGCGGATGAGGTCGTAAGGGCCGAGGCCGACCGGCCCTGAGCCGGGGCCGTTGAAGACGACCTCGACGCGGTTGCCGCCGACGCGCAGTTCGTTAATCAGGTTCGGCGTGAAGGTCGAGACGAGGTTGAGCGAGAGAAGGTAGCTGCGGAAGTCTCCGATGCCGCCGTCGTTCGTGCCGGGGAAAGTCTCGGAGATGAAGTCGAACGAGCCGTCGCTCAGAGTGAAGCTGCCCGTCAGGTTGTGCTTGTCGTTGAGGCGGAAGTCGTGACGCGTGGTGAAGGTGTGGCTCGGCGAGTTGAACACGTCGGCAAAGCGGAAGGTGTCGAAGACGCCGGGCAGGAGCCCTTCGCCGGGGCTGTTGCCGAGCGGGTAGAGGCCGTTGACGATCTCGCTCATCGCCGGGTTGATGCCGAGGTTCGGGAAGAAGCCGAGGCACTCCCCGTCGTCGTCGGTCACGCCGAAGATTTGATCCTGCGCGCAGCCGCTCCGGTTGTTCGGGCTGTTCTGCGCGAAGGTCACGGTGCCGATGGAGCCGCCGAGGTCGAAGATGCCTTGACGGGCGCGCGCCGAAGGCACGGTGCGCGTCACCTGCACGCCCTGATCGAAGCGGTCGCGCTCGTAGTTGGCGAAGAAGAAGTAGCGGTCTTTGACGACGGGGCCGCCGATGGAGCCGCCGTACTGCCGTCGTTGGAGCGGGTCGGGCTGGCCCGACACGTCGAAGAAGTCGCGGGCGGAGAAGGCGTCGGAGCGGTAGTAGATGTAGGCGTTGCCGTGGAACTCGTTCGTCCCGCCTTTGGTCACGACGTTGATGACCGCGCCGGTGTTGCGCCCGAACTCGGCGTTGAAGTTGCTGGTGATGACGCGGAACTCGGAAGTGCCGTCAATGGTCGGCGTCGAGATGCCGCCGCGCCCGCCGGGCACGTCGGCGTCGTTGTTGTCAATGCCGTCCACCTGGAAGTTGTTGTTGCGCTCGCTCTGGCCGTTGACGACGAAGCCGCCGAGAGAACTCGTCGAGGTCGTCGTGTTGGGCGAGAGCAGGATGAGCGAGTTAGGGTCGCGCGACAAGAGCGGGAGGTCGAGGATTTTGCGGTTGTCAATCAGCGTCGAAAGCTGCTGGTCGGAGGTGTTGACGGTGGTCTGCGAGTCGGTGCCGACGACCGTGATGGTCTCCTGCGCGCCCGCCGGAGAGAGCGTCAGGTCGGCGTCGGTCGTGAAAGAGACCGAGACGCGCACGTCCTGCGCCGTGCTCTGCGCGAAGCCGGGCGAGGTGGCCGCGACGGTGTACGTCCCGACCGTCAGGAGCGGGACGGTGTAGCCGCCCTCGTCGTTGGTCGTGACGGTGCGCTTCTCGCCCGTCCCGTTGTTGGTCACTTCGACGGTCGCACCGGCGACGCCCGCGCCGTTCGGGTCGCGCACCGTGCCGGAGATAGTCCCCGAAGCGCTCTGCGCGTGCGCCCAACTTGCCGCGAACAAAACGGAGATCGCCATCAAGGCGAAGGTTCTGATACTTCTCGACATGCAAAACTCCTTTGCGGTTCTCAAAAATTTTATCCGCCCGGCGGGAGAGCCCTGACGAAGGACTCTCGGCCTCAGGGAATCGGGGAGACGGATGAGATCGAGTACCGGCGAGGGCGTTCAAAGTTTCGGACGCCCGGCCACCGAAGAACATTGGCGGACGTGCATAAATGCAAAGGCCATACCGATTGCGCGGGCCACTTCGGAAAGGTTTGACTGAGGCGGGATTGAGACCGAGGGGAGCGACGCGCGCCTGCGACATCTTGACGAATTTGGATACCGCCATCCGCGCGCGTATGAATTCTCGGAGGACGCGAGCGTCAACGCGCGTCGCCGCGTCCACATAATCGGATGAGTTTGAGGGCGTGGATGTTGAAGGCGAGTTGCTTCTAAGGCTCGCGCTCCGTCGTCTCGAACGAGGCGACGAGTTCTTCGGCGTCGGCGGTGGCGGTGCCGACTTTGCCGACGACGATTCCGGCGGCGTGGTTGGCGAGCATGGCGGCTTCGACGAGCGTCGCCCCGGCGGCGAGCGCGGAGGCGAGCGTCGCAATCACGGTGTCGCCCGCGCCCGTCACGTCATAGACCTCGCGCGCGGCGGTCGGGACGTAGGTCGGCTCGCCGTCCTCTTCGAGCAGCATCATGCCGCGCTCGCCGCGCGTAATCAGCACGGAGCGGCAGCCGAGCTTCTCGCGGATGGCGCGCGCGGCCCGCGCCATCCCTCCGTCGGAATCATCTTCGGAGCCGGTCACGCGCAGCGCCTCGTGGTGGTTCGGCGTGACGAGCGTCGCGGGGCGGTACGCGTCGAAGTTGCGAATCTTCGGGTCGACGAGGACGGGCACGCCCGCCCCGACGGCGAGCGGCAGAACCTCCGCGAGCACGCGCGGCGTCACCGCGCCCTTGTCGTAGTCCGAGACGATGAAAGCGTCCGCGCCTCGGACGAGTTCACGCAGCGCGGCGATGATGCGCCCTTCGATCTCTTCGCCCACGGGCGCGCGGCGCTCGCGGTCGGCGCGGACGACGAGTTGGCTGTGCGCGATGATGCGCGTCTTGACCGTCGTCGGCCTCTCGCCGTCGGTGACGAGCGAGGCGTCCGCCTCAATCGCGCCCGCCGCCTTGAGTTCCGCGCGCAGGCGCTCGCCCGCGCGGTCGTCCCCGACCACGCCGACCACGCCCGCCTCCAAGCCGAGCGCGCGCAGGTTCGCCAGCACGTTCGCCGCGCCGCCCGGATGCGCCGACTCGCGCCGGATGTCCACGACGGGCACGGGCCCCTCCGGCGAGATGCGCGTCACGTCGCCCCACACGAACTCGTCCAGCATCACGTCGCCGAACACCAGAACCCTCCGCCCGCGCATCGCCCGGACGAGTTCACTCGCACGCTCTGTCGTCAGTCGTTTCATAAAAGCCGTAAGCCCTGAACCGTGAGAGATGACAGGAAAGAGCCGTGAACCGCGACAGATAAACCGTGACCAGAAAGAACCGGTTTCATCTTGTCACGATTTACCTGTCACGGTTCACGGCTTTTAGTACTCGATTGATTGCTTCGTTGACGCGCTCGACGGGGACGCGGCGGATGCACTCGGCGATGCCGAACTCGGCGCAGGTGTAGCCGGGGCAGGGCGCGCAGGGCATCTCTTCGCGGACGACCTCGGCGGGCGCTTCTGTCCAGGGCCGCCAGTGCGCGACGTTGGACGAGCCGAAGACGACGACCTGCGGCGTCGAGACGGCGGCGGCGACGTGTGCCACGCCGCTGTCGTTGCCGACGAAGAGCCGCGCGCGCGCCGCGAGCGCCGTCACTTCCGGCAGGGAAAGGTCTGTGAAGGCGACGACCGGCGCGCTCGAATGTTCGCGCACGGCGTTGACGACCTGCGTCTCGCCCGGCGCGGCGACGGCGACCGCCTTGAGGCCGCGAGCGGCGAGGTGTTCGACGACGCGCGCGAAGTTCTCCGCCGCCCAAGTCTTCGAGTCGAAGGCCGCCGCCGGGTGGACGAGCGCGAAAGCCGCACCTTCATCAAGCCCTTCTGCTTTGAGCCTGCGCGCGACGCTCTCCCGCGCTTCCGGCGTCTGCGGAAGCCGCGTCGCCGGGCGGTCGCTCACGGGCACGCCCGTCCAGCCGAGGAGCGCGAGTTGTTGCTCGGCGGAGTGCGTCTTCTCGCGGCCCCACAGTTCGGACGAGGGCGGCGCGGCGTGGTTGTGCAAAGAAGCGTAGGCGTAAGTCCGGAAGCCGACCCTGTGGCGCGCGCCCGAAGCCCGCATGAGCAGCGCGGCGGTGCTCCCGCCGTGGAGGTTGAAGGCCACGTCGTAGCCTTCGGCGCGCAGTTCGCGCGCGACGCGGAAGCGCGAAGCCGTGCTCCCGCGCGAGACGGTGATGATGCGGTCAACGTCCGGCGAGCCTTCGAGGAGCGGCGCGACCCAGTCTTCGAGCAGGATGTCAATGCGCGCCTCCGGCACGAAGCGCCTGAGCGCGCGGAGCGAGGGCGTCGCCAGAACCGTGTCGCCGATGGAGCGCAGGCGCACGAAGAGCACGCGCCGCACCGCCGCCCAATCCCAGCGCGGCGCGGCGAGCGGTCGCGGCCCTTCCGCCTTTTCCGCCGTCGCGTGCGTTGAGAAGGCCCGCGCGCTCGTCTCAGGTTGCGCTTCGAGGCTCTTCATCTTCGATCACGGCCTCTTCCACCACCATCGCCGGGATGTCGTTCTTGATCGGATAGACGCGCCGGCACGACAGACAACGGATGCCGCTCCCATCCTCTTTCAACTCCACCTGCCCCCTGCACGCCGGGCAGATGACCTTGAAGGTCTCGATAAAATCCTTCGTGATGGTCAAAGCTCTTACTCCCCTTCCACTGCTTTTCTCGAAGCGAGGAAGCTTAACAACAAAAGCCGCGAATCGTAAATCGTCAATCGTGCGCAGGCTGAAGCCGTCTTTGACGATTCACGATTCACGTCTTTCCAACTTCATTCGCACGCCGCCGCGTCCCGGTCGGAGCGTGAGGAGCGCTTTCGT
The DNA here is from genome assembly GCA_035761505.1 of Pyrinomonadaceae bacterium. Lineage (GTDB taxonomy): Bacteria > Acidobacteriota > Blastocatellia > Pyrinomonadales > Pyrinomonadaceae > JAIVJM01. The sequence goes on along the minus strand of DASTQX010000001.1, from coordinate 34 downwards.
CTTGAGGGCGTGGGTGGTGTCGAGGCGCATGCGC